>JAFGOW010000064.1 GCA_016926265.1 Deltaproteobacteria bacterium
AGCGCAGCTTCCGGCGCCGCCGCCTTCGGGGGCCGGGAAATCCGGAACACGGCCCCGGCCGTGACCAATTACATGGGGGATCTCCTCGACGTGGAGGTCATCCGGTTCGAAAGCAGTTTCTGATTTATTTACCTTGGTTTCGGGGAGGCTTGACGTGATTGGAGGCAGGAAGGGCGCATTTCTCTTGGCGTTGTTGCTGTACACCCTGGGGATGCCGTGGCTCGGGCTCTCCGAGGCCGGGGCCTGGTGGGACAACAACTGGCAATACCGTCAGAAGATCCGCTGCGACACCGCGGCCGCCGGGGTCGACGAGACCCTCAACGAGGTGCCGGTGCTGGTGCGGCTGCACATGGGGAACTTCGATTTCGCCAAGGCCAAGGCCGACGGCTCGGACCTGCGCTTCGTCGATCTCGACGACCAGACGCCGCTCAAATTCCATATCGAAAAGTACGTTCCGGCCGACGCCATCGCCCTGGTCTGGGTCAAGGTGCCGCGCCTGACCGGAAAATCGACGGTCAACGCCTTCTGGCTCTATTCCGGCAACCAGGTGGCGGCGGCGGCCCAGGATTCCGGAGGCAGCTTCGACATCAACCAGCTCGTCGCCCTCCATCTCAACGAGACCGAGGGCTTCCCCCGCGACGCCACGGCCTACGCCAACCACGTCGGTGATTTTTCCGGCGGCATGGGGCTCCCCTCGATCATCGGCAACGGCCTGACCCTGCGGGGAATGGGGGACCGACTGGTCATCCCCAAAAAGCCGTCCCTCGATTTCAAGAACGGCCTGACCTTCTCGGCCTGGGTGCGCATCGCCCAGGAGCAGGTCCAGGCCCGGCTGCTGTCGTGGTCCGACGAGCGCAGCGGCATCATCTTCGGCATCGAAGGGACGACCCCCTTCGCCCGGATCTTCAACGGCAACCTGGAGTCGAGTCTGGTGGGGCTGTCGGGACTGACGCCCGGGGTCTGGCATCACCTCGCCTTGACCGCGGCGCCCAACGGCAAGCTGAAGATCTTTATCGACGGCCAGGAAAACAACTCCACCGACATGGCGCTGGCCGTCCCGACCCCGCCCGGGGACGCCATTCTGGGCGCCGGGCCGGAGGGGACCTTCGAATTCGTCGGGGATCTCGACGAGGTGCGCCTGGCGGGGATCGCGCGATCCGCCGCCTGGCTGCGCGCCGAGGTCCAGTCCCAGGGGCCGGACGGGCGGCTGCTCAGTCACGATCCGGTAGAGGAAGGGGGCGGCGGGGCCTCTTCCTTCTATTTGCTGACCGTGGCCAGCAACATCACCGTAGACGGCTGGGTCATCATCGGCCTGCTGTTGCTGCTGGGAGGCGTGAGCTGGATGATCTTCCTGGTCAAGGCCTATTTCTTCCGCCTCATGATCCGGGAAAATCGGGTTTTCATGACCTCCTTCAAGGGGTTGACCGATCTGACAGGCCTCGACGAGCGGGAGGAGGAATTCGAAAACTCCCCCCTGTTCCGTATCTACCGGGAGGGGTGTTATGACCTGCGCCACTGGCTCGAAAAGCATCGGCACCTGGAAAACCCGAAGATTTCCCCCAAGGCCCTCAACATCTTCAGGACCACGGTGGAGAAGGGGTTCATGGAGGAAAACCGCCGCATCAACAGCGGCCTGGTGGTGCTGACCATGGCCATCAGCGGCGGCCCCTTCCTCGGCCTGCTCGGCACCGTGTGGGGGGTCATGAACACCTTTGCGGCCCTGGCCGTGGCCGGCGAGGCCAACATCATGGCCATCGCCCCCGGGGTCGCCTCGGCCCTGGCGACCACCGTCTTCGGCCTGATCGTGGCGATCCCGGCCCTGTTCGGCTACAACTACCTGGCCGGAAGGGTCAAGATCCTGGCCGCGGACATGGGGATCTTCGTCGATAACTTCGTCAACGTCACCGACCAGGTCTACGGAGGGGATTGATGCGGCGCGAACTCTACGAACAGAAGGTACTGGACGAGATCAACGTCACCCCGCTTCTCGACCTTGCCTGGACCCTGCTGGTGGTCTTCATCATCGCCGTGACCGCCGCGGTGCAGGGGATCAAGATCAACCTCCCTAAAGCGAGCAATGCCGTGAGCGAGGTCAAGCCGAGCACCAAGGCGATCACCATCGCTTCCGACGGCACCGTCTATCTCGACAGCTACCCGGTCACCATCCCCGAGTTGGAGACCCGGCTGCGCGCCTTCAAGGCCGTGGATCCCAACCTGCCGGTGGTGGTGCGGGGGGACGAGATGGTGCACTACAAAAGCATCATCGAGATCCTCGACCTGCTCGCCAAACTGGAAATCACCCAATTGGGCCTGGTGACCCAGAAACTGGTGCGGTAGCGGCGTATGGCCAAGGCGGCGAAAAAGAACTTCCCCTGGATCTACGTGGCCGCGCCTCTGGCCGCTGTCCTGCTGGTGGCCATCGTGGGCTGGTTCATCCTCAGCCTGGTCAATTTCGACAAGCGCAAGGTCCCGCCCCGGATGCAGATGGTCACCCTGGTCAAGCCGCCGCCCCCTCCCAAGATCGAGGAGAAGCCGCCCGAGGAGATCAAGGAAAAGGAGATCATCGAGGAGATCCCCCCGGAGCAGACCCCGCGGAAGACGGACTCCGCCGAGGATTTCCCCAAGGATCTGGGGGTGGACGCGGAAGGGACGGCCGGCGGCGACAATTTCGGCCTTCTGGCCAAAAAGGGGCAGGCCCTGATCGGCGGGGAAGGGGATGCCTCGCTGCTGAGGATCTACGCCTGGTATACCGCGATCCTCAAGAACGAGATCCGCGACAAGGTCAAAAGCCGGCTCCAGGAGGAGGGGGGTATGCCGGACGGCAAGCACCGGCTGCTAATCAAGGTGCTGCTCGACAGCCAGGGGAACGTGGTCGATTTCAAGATCGTCAACCCCTCGGGCAACTCCCGCATCGATACGGCCCTGAAGAAGATCCTGGCCCTGTTCAGGGTCAGCGAGCCGCCGCCGGCGGGGATGCCGATGACGATGGTGCTGAAGATTACCGCTCAGGGTTGAACCATTTTTTTCATTCAGGAGGGGGATTTATGTGGAGATGTTGCGCGCTGCTGCTGAGCGCGGTGCTGATTCTGGTCTCGGGGCTCGGCGGCTCGGGGTTTGCCGCCGAGGAAAAAAGGCTCGACGATGCCACGGTCATGGAGGCGATGATCCGACTGCTCAAGGAAAAGGGGGTTCTGACCGAGGCTGAGGCCGAGGAGATGGCCGCCCGCCTCAACCGTGACAAGGCGGAGGCCTCGAACGCCGTGGAAGAGCGGCTCGACCGTTTGCAGACTCAAAGCGACGAGGAGATTGCCGGCTGGATCAAGGCCCTGACCGCCAGGGCCGCCAAGGCCGAGGCGAGCGCTATCCTTCCCGAGTGGGTCAAGCGGATCAGGTTCAGCGGGGATGTCCGGTTGCGTTATCAGGGGGACTTCTACGCCGAGGGGAACGCCGAAGATGTCATCGATCCCAACGACTACGATGGGGTTCTCAACACCACCGAGGACCGGCAGCGGTTTCGCTACCGGGCGCGGCTCGGCCTGGAATACAAAGCTTCCGATCCGATCTCACTGGGGTTCCGAATCGCCACCGGCAACGACGACGATCCCGTTTCCACCAACGACACCCTGGGGGATTACTTCAACAAGGACGGCATCGTTCTCGACCAGGCCTATCTCAAGGTCCGCCCCTGGAAGGATCTGACGCTGTGGGGGGGGAGGATCCCCAACCCTTTCTTCTCCACCGACCTGGTGTGGGACAAGGATCTCAACTTCGAGGGGGTGGCGCTGAACCTCAGCCGCCAGTGGCTGGGAAACTTCGGCACCTTTCTCAATCTGGGCGCCTTTCCGCTCCAGGAGGTGGCGCTTTCCCAGCACGACAAGTGGCTGTTCGGTTCCCAGGCGGGTCTCCAGTTCGAGCCGGTGGCTGGGCTTAGCGCCAGGCTCGGGGTGGCCTATTACCATTTCCAGAACATCGAGGGGGAACCCTACGAAAGCGGCGATGTCGCGGGATCGAAGGACTGGAGCGCCCCCCTCTATATGCAGAAGGGGAATCTCGTCTACGACGATCCGACCTTCTCGGATGAGTATTTCCTTGCCGCCGAATACAGGGAATTCAATGTCACCGCCATGATCGACATCGGTTTCTGGCATCCGATGCATGTGGTCCTGATCGGGGATTTCGTTTACAACCTCGGTTTCGACCAGGATGGCATCGAAGAACGGTTCGGCGTTGATGTCAAGAAGGAGGTCTATGGTTACCTGCTGGGGGTGGCGGTCGGGCATCCTCAGGTCCGGGATCGCTGGGAGTGGCGCGGGCACCTTTTCTACAAATACCTTGGCGCCGACGCCGTGGTGGATGCCTTCACCGACTCCGATTTCCACCTCGGCGGCACTAATTGTCAGGGCTGGATTCTGGGAGGAGAGTTGGGGCTCCACAAGAATCTGTGGCTCAGCGCGCGTTGGACCAGCTCCGATGAGATCGAAGGGGTGCAGTTCGGGGTCGACACCTTCCAACTCGACCTGAATGCCCGTTTCTGAGAAGAGGTGGTATGTCGCAAGAGCTGAACAAAAGCGGGCGGATCCGGAAAATCCTTTATGGCTTCTTGCTGGCCGCGGCGGGGTTGAGCCTGGGGTTGGGGATCAATTACTACCGGCTCCACAAGGAGCGCGGCATCCATCGGGCCGAGATGGCCAGAGCCGAAGGCCAGATCGGCCTGCTGCAAAGGAAGTTTCAGGAGGCCCAGAGCCGCTCCGATTCCCTGCTGCGGGCCCGGTACCTTCTGGAGGGGGAGACCAAGAAGCTGCGCCAGGAACTGGAGCAGGTCAAGGGGGAGCTGGCCGAACTGGAAAAGACCGGCACGGGGCGGATCAAGACCCTGGAGGCCGAGGTGGCGGGTTTGATGAAAAAGCTGGCCGTCTCCGAGGAGCGCGGCGAAGCGCTGCGGGCCAAGCTGCGGGAAACGGATGCGGCTTTGCAGACTGCCACCGCCGAGCTGACCCAAACGACGCGGGAAAGGGATCAACTGCGGGCCGAGCTCGCTCTCACCAGCCGCAACCTGAAGCGCTGCGGCGAATACAACGGGGAACTGCACCGCACCGCCATGGAGATCCTCGACCGCTACCAGGACCAGAATTTCCTGGCCGATCTGATCAAAAAGGAGCAATTCACCGGACTGATGCGGATCGAGCTGGAACACCAGGCCCAGGAATACGCGGAGTGGATAGAAAAGAACCGGTTCGCCGCTCCCGGCTTCTGACGGCCTTCATCGATCGGAAGGGGGTTTCATCATGAAGTTCAGCAGCATGGCGTGGCGGCGCAACCGGTGGGTCAATCTCGCCCTGGCCGGGGCCGGAATCCTGGTTATCCTCTCCTACATTTTCTGCCGCGATTCCTGCCGGTTCGTGTCCGGGTCGTTGATGGGCGTGGATCTCAAATACACCGGCTTGGTGTACCTGGCCGGGTTCATTTTCCTGGTGCTGCTGGCTGCCAGAGAGCCGGTTTTTTTCTACCTCGCCGCCGGCGTCGGGGGGGAAGCCTTCCTGCTCGGCTATCAGCTGATCTATAACCGTTATTGCCCGTTTTGCCTCAGCCTGGCGGTGGTGGTCCTGGCCCTGTTTCTAATCAATTTTGAGGGAAAGTTCTGGAAACCGGGGTTGGGCCTGATGGCCGGGGGCTTCCTGCTGTTCAGCCTTGCCTTCGCTTCACATCCGACGCCGGCTTACGGTTCGCAAACGGAGCCGGGATTCGTCGCGCCGATTTTTGGGAAAGGCGCCATGGAAGTACGGCTCTACACCGATTATTTCTGTATTCCCTGCCAGGAGACCGAGGAGGCCATTGAGCCGGTGTTGACCGAACTGGTGGCGCGGGAAGCGATCCGGCTGATCCTGATCGACACCCCCCTGCACCAGGAGACCGCTCTGTATGCCCGGTTTTTTGTCGGCACCCTGGCGGAGGACCGACCCTTTGAGGAGGTACTCCGGCTTCGGCGCGATCTGTTTCTGGCCGCCCGCCAGAAGATCACCGATCCGGAGGAACTGCGGGCCTTTATCCGGGAGAGAAAGGTGCCTTTCAACGATCCCGACTTCGATCAGACCGCGGCGTTCTTTAACGTCCATCTGACCGAGGATGAGATCGACTCCACCCCGACCCTGGTGGTGATACGGAAGAACGGCGACAAGGAGGTCTTTAAAGGGAAGCGGGAAATTGTGGAGGCTTTGCGGAAGGTCGCGATGAGCTGAAAATCTATAATATCAGGGATTCTCCAACCCGTTTCGAGTCGGCAACCTTCGAGAGGGGGCGGTGGAATCCCGCAAGGAGGAACCAGTGAAAAAGTTTGTGGCGGCTGCCATCGGGGTGGTTTTGGGAACGCTTCCGCTGAACGGGGCTCAGGCCTGCCTGATTCTGACGGAAACCTTTTTAGGGACGGCCTGTGACGGGCAGTATTTTTTTCTCGACGAGGATTACACGACCGCTTATGGGTTCAATCTGACGGCGGGTGGGGGGGGGCAGCTTTATACACTGATTACGGCGGGCTGAATCAGAAGCTGCAAGGGGGGCCTTTCTCCCCCACGTGCGATGTGAGTTCCTACAATCCGAACACTCAGTCGATTGCAGCCGGGAAACTGGTTTTCAGTTTTTCCGACAGCGATGGGAATCGGGAAGAGGCCGAGATCAGAACCAGTGTTTACGATGGAGATCAGGTTCTGTTCGATCAGATTTTTCATCTCACGAAAAGGGACTCCCAATATACCTTGCTCCTGGACCTTGACGGCGTGGCTTTGGAAAACCTGCAGGACGGGCAATTTCTGACCTTGGTTCTGGCTCCCGCGGGCCAATACGGCTGGGTGAATGATTTTAAGGTCGACCAGGTCAGCCTGCGGGCCGTGGTCGTCCCTCTGCCGGGGGCCTTTCTGCTGCTTGGCTCCTGGTTGCTCGGGATCTTTGGTCTCAGGGTTTCCGGCGTTTTTCAGGGTCGCTGAAGGGATTCGTCCCGTTCCTGCGCTTTCGCCAGAGCCGGGCCGTCAGGGCGGCTGGCGGGGATCTGGTCCTCTCCCATCAGGTCGGGCCAGTTGAAGAACTGGAAGGTCCGATCGTTGGACATGGCCACGAACAGGCCGTGGGGAAATTTGCCGTTCAATCCCTGGGGAATGACCTCGCAGCCGTCGGTCCGACGGGCCGTGGTGTAGACGGTTTTCAGCAACTGGTGGCGGTGGGGTTGGTTTTGCTCCCCTTCGCGGCGGTAGATGTGAAAACGGTTCCCCTGCTGGTCCGAAATCACCAGGTATCCTCGTTTCGCGTCAAGGGGATAGATGGCGATTCCTTCCCGTTCGCTAACAAACTCTCTCTCTCCGAACCGGGCCAGTTCCCCGGCCCCCTTGAAGGGATCCGCATGATATTTGCGGATGCAGTTCCTTTCATCGGAATAGTAGACAAAACCGAGGGCATCGTCGACGGCGACGGCCTCGATCCCCTTGCCGCCGCTGAAGGCGCCGAATTTTCTTGCCAGGACGCCCCGGACTCCGCCGTGGCCGTCCTCCTCCAGCCGGTATTGCCACAGGTAGCCCTCGGCAGGCCCCTTTTTCCGGCTGACGATGGCGAAAACCGCTCCATCCTCCGGACGTCTGTAGAGGGCGATCCCCATCGGGGAGCGGAAATCATGGGAAGGCTCCCCCCGGAAAACCCGGATCCCGCCGTTGTCGATGGCAGTCATCTCCGGCAATCGGTAGATCCGCAGTTTTTCCGTTATGACCTCGGTGACGACGGCGATGTCGATTTTTTCGCCGCCCAGGGAGAAGCCGTATTCGACATCAACGTTGTTCGGCTTCCGGAGGTGGCGCACGACCTTTTCCTCAATGATTTTTCCCTCCAGATCGTAGACGTAGAGTGCGCCGTTGCGGTGTTTGTCTGTTCCCAGGATCAGACTTTTTTCCGGGTGTTCGGCATTGAACCAGATGGCGGGGTCGTCGGTGTCGTAGCGGCTTCTTTCGGAGACCAGGACCGGGGCCACGACTGGATTCGGCGGCATGGCTGGGAGATCGATTCCGGCGCCGGATGCCGTCGTTCCTCCCAGCAGCAGGAGCAGGCCGGTCCGAAGCCAGGGGACGCTGCCAGGGACCGCGATTCTAAAAAGGGATTTTTCGGCCATATCTCCTCCTGTACTCTTGAAATGGCCATTTCGGGAAAAATGGCTTCCTCGGATTGTGAATAGATTTCAAGGATTAAGAAGGAGGCCTGTTAACCCGGTATTCATAAAAGATTAGGATTCGGATAAAAGGCTGTGGGGCGGTCCAGATAAGGCATCAAGGCGGAAATTCCGGAAGGGGAAGGGAAACCGGCGAGCGGGAAAACCGATTTCGGTTCTGTTGCGGGTGGTGTTTTTTACATCACCCACATTTTTTTTTAACCTCAACGAAACAAATGAGGTTTAGACAAGAGGCGATGAAGGTCTGGATGAGGCAAACGGTTCTGGCGGCGATCTTGTCCGGCGTTTTTCTTATGGCCCTGGGGCCGGCGTTGATTCGCCGGGATCCGATTAAGTCCGTGGATGCCGTCGTTCTTCTGCTGGGGAACGAGTCGACCAGGGTTCCGGAGGCTATGGCTTTGTTGCGGGAAGGGTGGGCGAAGACCCTTATCATTCCCGCCGAAGGGAAGGTGTTCTCCTTTTCCGGAAAGAACGGTCTCGTACCGGAGAATCGTTATTCGATCGACGATCTTTTGCGGTCCTTGGAATCGCAAGGGGGCTACGAGTGGTACTGGGAAAATACCCATGTCGAACTCATGCTGGCCAGGGAAATCATGGGCCGGGAGAACGTGTTTTCGATTGCCGTAGTGACCTCTCCCTATCACACCAGAAGAGTCGGATTCATCCTAGATAAAGTGTTCAGGGACGGGAGAGACCCCGTCGTAATTTCGTCAAGCTTCGAGAATACATCAGGATTGTTATGGCTTTTTGAAAAACAAGAACGAAGGAATGTTTTTTTGGAATCAATTAAAAATATGTGGTTTTTTCTGTATTCAATTAGGTAAAAAACATAAATTTTAAAAATCAATATATCATGAGAATGAGTAACATGTTTATTTTTCAATCGATGTTTTTCTTCACTATTGTATTTTTTATTATAAAAAATGTCAGTGGAGAAGAATTGAAGATCGTTAAATCTGCTCCTGAGACAATCAGAAGTGAATCAATATTTTATAGCAATGACATTCATGGTTACCATCTTCCTTTAGCCGCGCACTGGAACACCGGTTTTTGGGGAGAACATGGATTCAATCCTGATTATCAGTTGCGGATGATTGAGCAAGGGCACTATTTGATCCCTTCCTTCTATCTTCCAGATCCGACCCGCTCCAACATGAATTTTCATTATTACGAAGCCGCCATCAGGAAAGCGGCAACGTTGAATTTACCCATATCCTTCATTTCAACTCAGTGGGAAAGATATCTATCCGACTCCCCCAATTTTTTTTCACTGCCCAGCGAGCGCAACCCCAATGTGATCGATATCAGCGGAAAGGTTGTCAACAAGGTCTCCCCCTTCGGCCCGGTGGCGGTGTGGAGAGAAATGGGGAGAAAGTGGGCTACGACACCGGTTCTGAAAAAGCTGCAGCAGTGGTATCCGGCCCCCCCTCTGGTTTTGTTCGTTTCCAACAATGAACATCGGCGGCTCGACTGGCACGAAGTGGAAAGCTCGCGGCGTTATCTTGCGGAACACGGGAAGGGGAGGGATGGCGATTTCAAAAGGAGAGTGGTCGGGAACGGCTGGATTGAACGCTATCGGGCCCTTCAGGCCGGGCTGCGCGCCGGCCTTGATTCCGAAGTATGGCGGGAAAAAGCGTTGTTCGTCGGATTCAATGCTTTCGGAACGGGGGCCTTCGGCAGATGGCCCGGCTGGAAAAAATACTCCTTATATACGCCGCAGCGGATCGAGCCTTGGCCTTTGGCTTGGGATGGGGCTTCCTTGCCCTATTACGTGAACAACTGGAATGCAAGTACGGACTATGCCGTTATGAGCCCTCAGATTGAGGCCATGAACTGGGTTTTCATGCGAGGTGAAGCCCAACGATTAAACCCTGGCTTCTGGCTTGAGCTGTCGACTTGGGATGGGCATGCGCCGACCAAGGGCAACGACAAGCGAAAGTTTTATGAACGGATGGGGCAGGTTTTCGACCCGGATCGATACGAGGGCTTCGTCCAGTTTGGGATGTGGTTGTTGCGGCCCAGAGTTGTCCGGGAGTTTCGTGACGAACGTTCATCTGTCGCCAAGGATGGTCCTTATTTCGGGGCGGTCATCTCAGCCGTAGATCGAGTTCATAACAATTCGACGTTAAGTAGATTTTGGAAGAAAGGACGTTTGGTCGCCAACCATCGGCCGGGGCATCCTTACCAAGAAAATATTCCGATTGAATACAAGGATGCGGAGCGCTGGTTTCTTGTGGATGCGGAGTTGAATCCAAAACGTCCCTGGTCTCTTGACACAAAAATCCCCATCTATTCACTGGCATTAGTTGTCGGGGAAAAACCGAACCGGGAATGGCTCATTTATGCTCATTCACCATTGGAGGCTCGGGCCATGGTAAAAATTAGTGTCATTGATAGTTTTTCAACAACTATAGATGTCCCAACATCTGGCATTTTTTATATTTATTCAGAAAAAAATGATTCAGTATATAAAGTCACTTGATGACAAAAGTGAAATGACCGCTTTGAAAATTTGAGCCATGTTCGACAAAATAGAATTATCAAATTCAGATAATACAATGGTTGGATGGGTGTTTTCGCGCTTGCCAGAAAATCCTTTAAAAAGGCTTCATAAATCAGAAACGGTTGTCCGTATCATGAATGGGGCTTTTTGGTCCGTGATCGGAACTCTGTCCGCTCGCGGTTTGAATATGGTCTCAATTATAATTGTGGCTCGCATAATTGGAAGTGATAGTTTTGGAAAATTAGGAATAATTCAAAGTACAATTTTATTGTTTCAAAGTATTGCTTTGTGCGGACTTGGATTGGCAGCTACAAAATATGTGTCAGAATTCAGAAAAACAGATTTAGAAAAAACTGGCAGAATAATTTCATTTATTGAAAAGGTGTCTGTTGCGACTGGCGGAGCAATGGCTTTATTGTTTTTTCTCTGTTCACCATTTATCGCAAAAAACTTTTTAGCGGCACCTGAAATAACAGGACTATTGCAGATAAGCAGTTCGATGCTTTTTCTTGTTACATTTGAAGGAACACAAAACGGAATATTGGCAGGTTTTGAGGAATTCAGAATAATCGCCAATTTAAATTTTGTCAGTGGCCTGATCAATATTCCGTTGTTGGTTTTCTGTACTTGGTTTTATGGTTTGTCGGGAGTGGTTTTGGGAATGTTGATTTCAACTCTGATCAATTGCCTCCTTTTTTTCTGGGCTTCCAGAAGAAGAATTAGATTATCCAACATTCGGATATCTCGGAAGGATTCCGGATCTGAAAAGAAGATTTTTTGGATGTTTTGTCTGCCATCCGTTATAGGTGGGACGGTTTTTAATTTGGGAGGCTGGTTCGGCAATGTTTTTCTGGTAAACAGCCCTGGCGGATATGGAGAAATGGGGTTTTTTAATGCGGCAAATCAATGGTTTGTGGCGCTGCTTTTTTTGCCGCGGGTTTTGATGAATGTTGCTTTACCAATTATCTCTGAACAGCTTGGTAATAACGAAGGTAAAAAATCATACAAAATTATGACAGGGTCCATAAAAATTTATTTACTTTTTGTTGTGCCGGTTGTTTTTATTCTTTCTATCGCAAGCCCCTGGATAATGGGTTTATTTGGAAACAATTTTAAACAGGCTTGGGGAACACTGGTTATGACATTGATAGCCTCAGGAATTGTTGCGGTTCAAACTCCAGCGGCACAGGTAATTACGGCATCTGGAAAAATGTGGAAAATGATGGTTATGAATTGCAGCTGGGCAATTGTTTTTATTGCAACGTCTTTTTTTCTAATTAAATGGGGAAGCTTAGGATTGGCGACGGGAAGGTGCCTTGCCTATCTTTTTTATGCAGGATGGTCATTCAAGTTTGCTTTTTCTATTATAAGAACTTCATAAAAAAACAATATAGCAAATTATGTCTGAAATAATAAACAATATAATTGTCGGGTTGATCGCAATATTTTTTTTTGGATCCATTTTTATTCATGAACAATTGGCTGTTATTGCTTATTTACTGATATTTCTGCTTATCTTTTTTGGAGCTAAACAAGCGATTCAAGCTTTGTCGCTTCATTTTATTATACTTTTTTTAAATCCAGCTATATGGAGCCAACCATCATGGCTTAACGTTATGCGATGGATTGTACTATTTTTGGCCGGAATAAGAATAATTCCTCTTCTTACAATCAAAAGCTTTGTTAGATATGTGTTTCCGCTTTTGGTATTTATGACAATGGTTATTTTTTTAAGTTATTTTGCCAGTCCATATTTTAATATTTCTGTTTTAAAGGTAGTAAATTTCGCTTTTTATGCATCTGTTGTATTGATAGCATATAACTCTCTAAAAATTGAAGAGCTTGAGCAATTGAAAAAATGGTTTATTTGTATTGGTGTTGTCATTATATTTATATCCATTCCAACGCTGGCGGTGCCTAAGATTGGATATTTTAGGAATGGAACTGGATTCCAGGGAATTTTTAATCAACCGCAATTATTCGGGACTTTTTTGACGCCAATAATTGGCTTTCTATTTTCCGATATTTTGTTAAAAGAAAACAAAACAAGAATTTTAAAAAGTATAATTTTTTTTCTTGGACTTTTATTAATATATTTTTCAAGATCCCGTACTGCATTGATGGCATTTTTGTTGTGCATGGGAATTACGGTTCTAATATCGATTTCACTTCAATCAATTGGTTTAAAAAAAATTATTGATTCATTAAGTTCATTCAAAATTATTTTTAGGGTTGGTATTCTCCTCGTTTTTTTAGTAGCGATTTCTTTTCACCCCAGTTTTTCCGAAAAAATAGACCAATTTTGGTTGAAAACAAGCGAGCGTGGGTCGGTCTCTGCGGCGTTTCATGAATCACGGGGGCAGGGGGTGGTCTTTTGCTGGAATCGTTTTTTGAAGAGGCCTTGGACCGGAAACGGATTTGGTATCGATGTAGCGCATAAGAATCAGCGGAACATCAAGACGTTTATGGGGATCCCCATTTCGGCCGCTGCTGAGAAAGGCTTTCTCCCGGTGGCCTTTCTGGAAGAAGTCGGGATTTTGGGCCTCCTCTTTTTCCTCCCCTTTTTGGCCTCTTTTATCTGGTCGGCCCTCTCCACCAAGGATGTCAGGCTCATGGCCGTTTTTTCCGCCTGTCTTTTCGTCAATATCGGTGAAGCGGTCTTTTTTTCCTCCGGGTCATTGGGGGGCTATCTTTGGCTATTGATGGGATTGAGCACTGCCGGAGGCTGGTCCAGGCAACAACAATCCGCTTTGTTTTAGTTTTGACATTTAGAAACGGGTTTTTCCCCGGTCTGAAATCATGAAAAAAATCGGCGGCATAGGAGTGAAGTTTTTCAATTACGGCACTGTGTTGCAGCTATTCGCCGTCCAAGAGGCGGTAAGGAGTTTAGGCTATAAATACGAAGTAATTGATTATGCTCCATCTCATCCGGCCCATGAGAATCTGGTCCAAAGAGTTATCCGACGTGTTCCCGAGTTTATTAGAAACCCATCCGATGCCGCTCAAGCCCTTTTTTTAAAGGGAGTCATGCGGCATCCGGGACGATCCAAAAAATTTAGAAACTTCTTACAGAATCATCTTCAGATCGGTGGAAAAATTTTCCGGTCCTGTGGTGACCTCCGATCGGATTTGCCATCGTACGATGCATTCCTCTGCGGTAGCGACCAGATCTGGAACCCGCGCTGTTATGGGAATGACCCCACCTTTTTTTTGGCGTTTGCCCCCCCGTGCCAAAGAGTTTCCTACGCTCCCAGCATCGGTTTATCGAGCATTCCGGATCATCATAAGAAAGCAATGAAAGATCTTCTCGATGGGGTGGCGCATCTGTCCGTCAGGGAAAAGAGGGGTGCTCAGATAATCAAAGAATTGACCGGAAGAGAGGCAAAGGTAGTTCTCGACCCGACGTTGCTGCTGACACCAGAAAAATGGTCTGAAATTGCATCACCATGGAATCGCAATGGTTCTTACATTTTTTGTTATTTTTTAGAATCTGATTTTTATTCAAGAAAAATTGTATCTCAACTAGCTCGACAAATGAATTATGATGTTGTTTTTCTATTATTAAATTATCGTGATCTATTCAATAATTCAATTATTAAAAAAATTGATGTCGGTCCAGAAGAATTTCTTGGTTTAATAAAAAATGCATCTCTTGTATGCACTGACTCTTTTCATGCAACTGTTTTTTCAATTTTATTTAAAAAGCCATTTTATGCTTTTCGGCGGTACCTTGGAAATGCTCCAGGGCAGACTTTTTCCAGGATAGAAAATCTTCTTGATACCGTCAACTTGTCTTCACAGATAATTGGAAAAGATATGAAAATTCCGAATGATCCACTTATAATCGATTTTTGTAATGCCAATAGAAGTCTGAATGCAGAAATAAAAACTTCCATGGAATATTTAAAAAACGCACTCAGGTCGGCAACTGGCGAAAAAGGCGATGAATAAACTTGATTTTATTAAATGCACCGGATGTGCCGCCTGTATGAATGTTTGCCCTCATGGCGCAATTGTTATGAGGGAAGACCTCGAAGGTTTTGAATACCCTTTTATCCAGGAAAACAAATGCCAGGAGTGCGGACTCTGCAAAAGAATTTGCCCCGTTTTGTCCCATGATCGCTTACCGTATTTTCGCAACATACCTGATGTTTTTGCTGCCTGGAATCGCGATCCGGAAATCCGCCTCCAGAGCTCTTCCGGGGGAGCGTTTTCGGCTTTCGCATCCTATTTTTTAAATCAGGGCGGAATAGTCTTCGGCGCTGCTTTCGACAAAGATTTTTTCCTTTACCATAAATCGATTGACTCTGAAAGTCATTTGGATGAATTGAGGAGATCAAAATATCTTCAAAGCCGCATTGGCTATAGCTTCAAAAAAATTAAAAAAATTATTGAACAAGGTAAAAAAGTATTGTTTGTGGGAACTCCGTGCCAAACTGCTGGACTACATTCGTATTTTGGGAAAGATCATGAAAATCTTGTTTCCTGCGCCTTAGTGTGTCTTGGGGTTCCTTCCCAAAAAGTTTTTCAAAAATATCTTGATTATCTCCAAAAAAATTATTTTGATTCAATTTTTTCATATTCTTTTAGAGATAAACGAAGTGGATGGGCCTGCAATGAAGCAATCAGGATGGCTAATGGCCAAGAGATTGTAAGAGAAGAAAAAAATCAAATTTTACCTTCGTTTTATCATGCCTTTTCTCAAAAAGTTCTTTTGTCCAGGCCTTGCTGCTATTCGTGCCCATTTAAGGGACTACCCGGTTATGCCGATATTATCCTCGGAGATTTTTGGAGCATTCGGTGGCAGGAACCCGACTGGGATGATGGCAAGGGCACTTCCATGGTTTTGGTGAATTCCGATAGAGGAGAAAAGCTGTTAAATGATTCGGAGCAATATCTTTTGAAAAAACCCTGTCCTTTTCGATACGTTCAATTTAACGGAAACTTGATGCGCCCAGCGCGCCTTCCTAAAGACAGAGCCAGGTTTTTCGCCGATCTCGATCAAGTTCCCTTCGATGAATTGATGGATCAGTACATGAGGCCCCCGCGCGGTTTCCGTGCATTTTTGAAAAATGCCGAGAAGGCCTTGAAAATTGGCCTTAAAAAAGCGCTCGGCAGACTGTAACCGGCAGAGAGCGACGAGCCCGTTCACATGGCAGGAAAAATCACCATCCTCCTTCCCGTTGAATACTACCAGCCCGCTTTCAGGGCGGGTGGCCCGGTGAGAACCTTGGCCGGGATCGTGGAACATCTCGGGAAGGAATTCGATTTCAAAATCATCACCCGCAACTGGGATCTGGGCGAAACCCAACCTTTTGCGGCCACTCAGCCCGATCGCTGGAACTTGGTTGGAAATGCTCTGGTCTTCTATCTATCCCCGCCCAACTGCAATGGCAAGAGGTTGCGGGCCTTGGTTAATGAAACTCCGCATCATCTCATGTACCTCAACAGCTTCTGGTCCGGATTGTTTTCCGTCAGCCTTCTTTGGGCGCGGCGATTCCAACGGATCGAGCAAAAGCCGGTGCTGATGGCGCCCCGGGGGGAACTGGCCCCCGAGGCGCTCAGCCACAAAAAAATTAAAAAGACTCTTTATTTACATGCTTCCAGATGTTTGCGTCTGTGCCAGGGAATTTCCTGGCAGGGGTCGAATGCCCAGGAAACATCCCAGATTCGGGCTTTCATCGAAAAATGGATCGATTCCGCACCGCAGTCGGCGATTCATACCGCCATCGATCTCCGTCCCGCTCCGGATTGCGTGATTCGGGCAAAAACGGGAAAACATCCCGGATTTCTGCGCCTGGTCTTCCTGGCGCGGATTCACCCCATCAAACAGCTGGATCTGGCCCTGAAGATCCTCGGCCAGGTGAAAGGCGACGTTTATTTTGGGATCTATGGCCCCATCGAGCCTGGCAGCGAGGCCTACTGGGAAAAGTGCCGAGGGTTGATCCGGTCTTTGCCGGCCAATGTCACGGCGGAATACAAAGGAACCTTGGCGGCGGCCCAAGTGGTGGAGGAGCTGCACGGTTATCACGCGTTTCTGATGCCCAGCAAAACCGAAAATTATGGGCATTCGATTGCCGAGGCCCTTGAAGCCGGATGTCCGGTGGTCATCAGCGACCAAACCCCATGGCGCCACTTGGCCGAAAAGGGAGTGGGGTGGGACCTTCCCCTCCATCAACCGGATCTGTTCGTAGAAGCCCTTCAGAAACTGGTGGACATGGAAGATCGGAAATATCAGGAGAGATCCGTGGCCTGCCGGGAATATGCCGGAACGGCAACCAATTCTCCCGAAGTGATCGCGGTTTACCGGCAGATGTTTCTGCAAGCGGCAGGGGCATCCGGTTCGAGGAGTCATTGACGTTGCGCATTGTCATTGTGACCAATCATTTTTGGCCCGAGGAATTCCGGATCAACGATGTGGCCCGCGGCCTCGTGGCCCGGGGGCATCGGGTTTCGGTCCTGACCGGGATCCCCAATTATCCAGGCGGTAAGTTTTTCAGCGGCTACGGGATTTTCAAAAAACGCCGGGAGACCCACCAGGGGATTGAGATCCGGCGCTCGCCGCTGATCCCCCGAGGAAGCGGCAGCGGCTGGCGACTGATCCTCAACTATCTCTCCCATCTTCTGTTCTCCTGCCTGCTCGCCCCCTGGTGCTTCAGGGGGGAATACGATGTGATTTTCGTCTTTGAAACCTCTCCGGTGACGGTCGGTTTTCCGGCTCTGGTGCTGAGAGCCATGAAGCGGCTTCCGATCGTTTTCTGGGTGCAGGATCTGTGGCCCGACACCCTTTCGGCCACGGGGGTTATCCGGTCGCAGAAGGTTCTTCGGGGGATCGGGGCCATGGTCCGCTTTATCTATGGGCACTGCGACCGGGTCCTGGTCCAGTCCCGGGCTTTTTCCAAAAGCGTCGAGGCGCTCTTTCCGAAGCCCGAGAGGATCGTCTATCTTCCCAACAGCGCCGAGGAGTTCTATCGCCCCTTCCCGCCTGAAGAGGCTGTCGCCGAGGGGGCCCTGATGGCGGCGGGGTTTCGGGTGGTTTTCGCCGGCAATATCGGGGTGGCTCAGGATTTCGGGACCATTCTGGACGCCGCGGAGGCCTTGAAACATGTCTCGGACATCCAGTGGATCATCATCGGGGACGGCCGGCGGCGCGCCTGGGTGGAAGAGCAGCGGAGCAAGCGCGGTCTGGAGCAGACCTTCCATCTGCTGGGGAGGCATCCTGCCGAGGCCATGCCTCGATTTTTCGCCCTGGCGGACGCTTTGCTGGTGACCCTGAAAAAAGAGCCGATTTTCGCCTTCACCATTCCTTCCAAGATTCAGTCGTACCTGGCCTGCGGCAGGCCGATCGTGGCGGCCCTGGAAGGGGAGGGGAAACGGGTCATCGAACAGGCCGGGGCCGGCTTCACCTCCCCGCCCGAGGAGCCTCAGGCGCTGGCGGCGGCGGTGCTGAAGATGTACCGGTTGCCGGCCCGGGAAAGGGAAGCGATGGGGCGGGCCGGCAGGACCTATTTCGAACGGGAGTTCGAACCCGATCTGTTGCTGGATCGGTTGGAGGGGGTGTTGAAAGAAGTAAGCGGGGAGGGAAGGCGATGAGAATTCTGATATTGGGCGGCGACGGGATGCTGGGGCATCAGCTGTTGCGGTATCTGGTCGGCCGCCATGAGGTCCGGGTGACGCTGCGCCAGGGAATGGAGGTCTACCGTTGCCACCGTCTGTTTCATGTGGGGAATTCCTTTCCGGGGGTGGATGTGCGCTCCTTCGAGCGCTTGACGGAGGTCGTGGCCGAATTCCGCCCCGATGCGGTGGTCAACGGGGTCGGCATCGTCAAACAGCGGCTGCTGGCCAAGGAAAGCCTGCCCACCCTGGAGATCAACGCCCTGCTGCCGCACCGGCTGGCGATGCTCTGCAAGGCCGCGGGAGCGCGCCTCATCCATCTGAGCACCGATTGCGTCTTCAGCGGCAAAAAGGGCAACTATCGGGAAAACGACCTCTCCGATGCCGAAGACCTGTACGGGAAGAGCAAATTTCTCGGCGAGGTTCATGAAAGCCATTGCCTGACCCTGCGTACCTCCATCATCGGGCGGGAACTCTTCCGGAAGAAGAGCCTGCTGGAGTGGTTTCTGGCTCAGCAGGGAGCGGTGAGAGGTTTCAAAAATGCCATCTTCACCGGGTTCTCCACCCTGGAGATGAGCCGCATCATCGAAATGTTGCTGGTGGCGTATCCCCTGGCTTCGGGTCTGTACCAGGTCTCCAGCGATCCGCTCAGCAAGTTCGAGCTGCTGTCGCTCATCAATCGTGAACTGAGAAGGGACATTGAGATCGTGCCGGACGAAACGTTCCACTGCGACCGCAGTCTCGACTCTTTCCGTTTTCGCCGGGAATTCGGCTATGAGCCGCCGCCGTGGCCGCACATGGTGGCGGAGATGGTCAAGGATTTCTCTTCGGCCGGTTGTTATTCGGATTAGCTCTCGAACGGAGATCAACATGTTCAAGGACAGGATTCTGCTGATTACAGGAGGGACCGGCACCTTCGGCAACGCCGTCTTGCGGAAATTTCTGGACACCGATATCCGGGAAATCCGGATTTTTTCTCGGGACGAAAAGAAGCAGGACGACATGCGCAAACAATATAATCATCCCAAAATCCGGTTTTACATCGGGGATGTCCGCAACGAAAGCAGCCTGGTGGACGCCATGAAGGGGGTCGATTTCGTTTTTCAGGCGGCGGCCCTGAAACAGGTGCCGTCCTGTGAATTCTTTCCCTATGAGGCGTTGCGCACCAATGCCGTCGGCACCTTCAATGTTCTGAACGCGGCGGAAAGGTCCGGCGTCAAGCGGGTGATCGTGCTGAGCACCGACAAGGCAGTCTACCCCATCAACGCCATGGGCATTTCCAAGGCGATGATGGAGAAACTGGCGGTCGCCAAGTCGCGGGTCGCTGGAACGGGGACCGTGATCTGCTGTACCCGTTACGGCAATGTGATGGCCAGCCGCGGATCGGTTATCCCCCTTTTCGTCAAGCAGCTTCAGGAAAACTCCTCCCTGACTATCACCGACCCCGACATGACCCGGTTCATGATGACCATCGAGGACGCGGTGGATCTGGTAATTTACGCTTTTCAACATGGGCATCCGGGGGATATCTTCGTCCAGAAGGCCCCCGCCTGCGCCATCGGGGTGCTGGCCGAGGCGCTCAAGAAGCTGCTCGGCGCCCAGGCGCCGATTCGAGTGATCGGCACCCGGCACGGCGAGAAACTGTTCGAAACCCTGCTGACCCGGGAGGAGATGTCGGTCGCGGAGGATCTGGGGGGATATTACCGGGTCCCTTCCGACAACCGGGACCTGAATTATGAGGTCTATTTCAGCGAGGGGCGAAAAGAGGTCTCGCTCAAGGCCGATTACAATTCCCACAACACCCGTCGCCTCGGCGTGGATGAAATGCGCGAGCTGTTGCTGAAGCTGGAATGTGTCCACCAGGCCCTTCGGGGGGAAAAGATCGAACTCTAATTTTTTGGGGGAGGGGCTGTGAAGAAGATCAAGGTGATGACCGTTGTCGGCACTCGGCCGGAGATCATCCGGCTGTCCCGGGTGATCGCGGCTCTCGACCGCTATGCCGACCATGTGCTGGTCCATACCGGGCAGAATTATGACTATGAACTGAACGAGATCTTTTTCCTGGAGCTCGGCATCCGGGAGCCGGATTTCTTTCTCGAGGCGGCGGGCGCCAATGCCGCGGAGACCATCGGCAACATCATCATCCGCCTCGATCCCCTTCTGGAGCAGGTCCGCCCCGAGGCGTTGCTGCTTCTGGGGGACACCAACAGCTGCCTGGCGGCGATCCCCGCCAAGCGGCGCCGGATTCCGATCTTTCACATGGAGGCCGGCAACCGCTGTTTCGACCAGCGGGTGCCGGAAGAGATCAACCGCCGGATCGTCGACCACATCAGCGACATCAATCTACCCTACAGCGATATCGCCCGCGACTACCTGCTGCGGGAGGGTTTTCCGCCGCAACGGGTGATCAAGACCGGCAGCCCGATGGCCGAGGTGCTCGCCTACTACCGGCCCAAGATCGAGGCTTCGGAAATCCTCCAGCGTCTTTCCCTGGAACCGGGCGGATACTACGTGGTCAGCGCCCACCGCGAGGAGAACATCGATTCCGACCAGAATTTCCGGAAGCTGGTGGCCGTTCTTGATGCCCTGGCCGACAGCGGCGGCAAACGGGTGATTGTCTCGACCCATCCCCGCACCCGGAAGCGGATGGAGAAACAGGGGATCTCCTTCCGCAGCCAGATCGACCTGCTGAAGCCCCTCGGTTTTTGCGACTACGTCCATCTGCAGATGAACGCCTGCGCCGTGCTTTCGGACAGCGGCACCATCACCGAGGAATCCTCGATCCTCAATTTTCCGGCGCTGAATATCCGGGAGGCCCACGAGCGTCCGGAAGGGATGGAGGAGGCTTCCGTCATGATGGTGGGTCTGGAGGTGGAGCGGGTCCTGCAGGGGCTGGAGGTTCTGAAGGACCAGCCTCGCGGCGGGGAGCGTCTGCTCCGTTCGGTAGGAGATTACGGGATGGCGAATGTGTCCGAGAAGGTGGTGAGGATCCTCTTGAGCTATACCGATTACGTCCGGCGCACCGTTTGGAAAGAACCGTTATGACGTTCCGCCGCCCCGCCATCTTTTCTGACTCTTTGGAAGAAGACCCATGCTGCTTTTAAACCAGTCGCTGTTTCGCCAGCTGGCCGCGCAGGCCGCTGCCCATCCCCGTCTCCGCCAGCACCTCAACCTCCACCGGAGCTACGAAGATCCCTGCCAGCGGCTGCTCATCGCCATGCAGCCCGATTCCTACATCCGCCCCCATCGCCACCGGACCGACCCCAAGCCGGAGTGCTTTATCGCGCTTCGGGGGAGGTTCGCCCTGCTGATCTTCGATAACCATGGGGAGATCGTGGACCGGTTCTTTCTCGGTTCGGGGGAGGACGCCGCCGGCGCGGATCTCCCGGTCGGGATCTGGCACTCCGTCGTCTGCCTGGAGCCGGATTCAGTCTTTTTCGAAACCAAACCCGGCCCGTTCCATCCCGATCAAAAAAAGGATCCGGCCCCCTGGGCCCCGGAAGAAGGGAGCCCCGAGGCCGCCGCCTATCTCCAGACCCTCCTTTCCCAGGTCCTAAAACAAATCTAACCGATCGGTAAAGATTCCCTAACCCGGACTGTCTAACCTCCCTCTCCGAATTCCCCTGAATCCCCCTTCCCCGCCCCCCGTTCGTCAGGGCGCGCTGCCACTATCAGGAAAAAGAGTTGTTCATGACACCGCCGATTTCCATTGACCGGGGAAAGCTCCCTTTGACCGTCTGGGCGCCGGCCCTGTTCCTCGCAGTCCTCTTTGCCGGGCTCTTCTGGCCGACCTTGTCCCACATGGCGGCCCGCTGGCCCGAGGACGACTTCAGCTACTGCTACCTGATCCCGCCGCTGATTGTCTACCTGGTCTGGGAACAGCGGCAGCCCTTGGCCCGGATCCGGCCGCAACCTTCCTTAACCGGCCTGATCCCGTTCTCCCTGGGGCTCCTGCTGTTCTGGCTGGGGGAGTTGGGGGGGGAATTTTTCACCCTTTACCTTTCCGCGTGGCTGGTTCTCGTCGGCCTCTGCTGGACCCTGCTGGGCCGGACCTTCATCCGCCTGCTGTGGTTTCCGCTGGCAATGATCCCGGCCATGTTCCCGGTGCCGAATGTCATCGCCGCCAATCTTTCCCTGCGTCTCAAGCTGATCTCCTCGGACCTGGGCGTCCGGCTGATGCATCTGGCGGGGATGAGCGCCTACCGGGAAGGGAATATCATCGACATCGGGTTCACCCAGCTTCAGGTGGTCGATGCCTGCGGCGGGCTGCGCTATTTTTTCCCCATCGTGCTGCTGGCGATGCTGCTCGGCTATCTCTACCGGTTGAACTGGTGGCGCTGGGGGGCGGTGATCGCTTCCGCGCCGCCGATCGTGGTCCTGGCCAATGGCCTGCGGATCGCCGGAACCGGCTATCTCTTTCCCTTTTTCGGACCCCGGGTGGCGGAGGGCTTTTTCCACGACTTCGCCGGCTGGTTTTCCTTCATGGCGGCCCTGGCAATGCTGGTGCCCGAGATTCTGCTGCTGAGGATGATCCCCTCGCGAATTCCCCCGATTGCGGCTAAGCCCACGGAAGAACCGGAGCAGATCCCGGTGGTTTCCGCTTCCGCCAAAGGGCTGTTTCTGGTCGTGGCCATGATTCTGGGGGTGAATCTCGGGCTCGCCTCGGGGGTCGATTTTCGGGAACGGGTTCCGGCCAAACAGCCTCTGGCCGGATTTCCGGTCAAGCTGGCCGGCTGGCAGGGGGAAAACGGGACCCTCGACCGGAAGATTCTGGACGAACTCGACCTCAGCGACTACCTGATGCGGGACTACCGGGACGGTTCGGGCCGGCCGGTCAATGTCTATGTCGCCTATTACGAAAGCCAGCGCAAAGGGGAATCGATCCATTCCCCCTCCTCCTGTCTGCCGGGAGGTGGCTGGCGATTTCAGGAGTCCGGCGCCCGGATCATCGCGGGGGAAGGCCTTCCGGAGGGTTTCCGGGTGCAGCGGGCCCTGATCTCCAAGGGGGGGCAAACCCAGCTGTCTTTCTACTGGTTCATGATGCGCGGCCGGGTTTTGACCGATCTGTATCAGGTCAAGGCGGCCAATTTCTGGGATGCCCTGACCAAACAGCGCAGCGACGGGGCCCTGGTGCGTTTGATCACCCCGGTCTTTCCCGGCGAGAAGGTGGCTGACGCCGAGGCGCGGCTGCTGAATCTGACCTTTTTGCTGATGCCGGTACTGGAGGAGTTCATTCCGGGGAAAGAAATGTGACAACCCATGGAATATTTCGCCACCCTGCTGCTGTCGCTGTTCGTGACCCTGTCGCTGATCCCGCTGTTCGGCAGACTGGCGCTCCGCTTCCAGGCCCTCGATTTTCCCAACGAACGTAAGGTCCACGGCCGGCCGATCCCCAAAACCGGGGGATTGGCCATGGCTGTCGGAGCCCTGGTCCCCCTGTTGTTCTGGATCCCCTCTTCCCCCCTCTCCCGGTTTTTGCTGGCAGGTGCGGCCCTGATCGTGGTGTTCGGCTTTTGGGACGATCTGAAGGATCTGAGTTTCCGGATCAAGTTCGGCGCGCAGTTTTGCGCCGCCCTGCTGGTGGTCGTGGCGGGCGGGGTGCGGATTCACTCCCTCGGTGCCCTGGCTTCGGAGGGGTTTGTCCTGCCGGAGGCCATCGCCATTCCCCTGACTGTTTTCGTCATCATCGGCGTGACCAACGCCATCAACCTTTCCGATGGGCTGGACGGCCTGGCCGGCGGCATCTCGCTGCTGAGTTTCATCTGCCTGGCGGTGCTGGCGCATCTGGCGGACCAGGGCGGGGTGACCCTGATCACCTGCGCCATGTGCGGCGCCATCTTTGGTTTCCTGCGCTTCAACACCCATCCGGCCACCATCTTCATGGGGGATACTGGGAGCCAATTGCTCGGATTCGTGGGGGTGACCCTGGCCATTCACGTGACCCAGAAGACCCTCTACAGCCCGCTGGTGTCGCTGCTGCTGGTCGGTTTTCCGGTGCTGGATACCCTTCGCGTCATGCTGGAACGGAGATCGAAGGGGAAACCCCTGTTCGTGGCCGACCGGAACCATTTTCATCACAAACTGCTGGGGCTCGGTTTCCTCCATTCCGAGTCGGTCCTCATCATCTATTTCATCCAGGCCCTGTTCTGTGTCGGCGCTCTGGTGCTGCGGTTTTATTCCGACTGGGTGCTGCTGGGCGGCTACATGATCTTTTCCGCCCTGGTTCTGGGGTTTCTGCGGATCAGCGCCGGCAGCGATTGGCTTCGGGGGCGGCAGAAACCGTGGGGGGAGCGCTTCACCCGGGGATTTCTGGCGCCGCTGCGGGATCGGGACCGAATTATCCGCGCCTCCTTCCCGGGTTTACAGGGGCTGATGGCCTTGATTCTGGTACTGACGGTGCTGGTCCCCGCCGGGATCCCGTCTTGGATCGGATGGCTGGCGCTCGGATTGGCCGCGGCCCTGATTGCGGCCAAAGGCTTTTTCCCTTCACTGCGGGGCTGGGCGGTGCGCCTCGCGGTTTTCCCCATCGCGCCCCTGGTCATCTATCTCAGCGCCCTGGAATGTTTTCGCCGGGGTCTGTGCGGCTGGACCTGGTTCCTTATCGCCCTTTACGCCCTGCTGGTGACCGCCACCGTGGTGGTGCTCCGGTTTACCCGGCGCCGCGGCTATCAGGGCACGCCGCTCGATTTCCTGGTTCTGATGATCGCCCTGGCGCTCCCGGTTTTCCCCGCCGATGACGGATTTCCTTTCCAGCTCCGTCTTATCGTGGCCGCCGAGACCGTCGCCCTCTTCTTCGGGCTCGAGGTGCTGCTGGTGGAATTGAGGGAGAAATACCGGCGGGTGGAATGGCTGGTGACGATGGTGCTGCTGGCGGCGGGCGTCCGAACCCTGCTCCAATGATAACCTAAATCGGATTTAACATTTTTCTGACAAATCTCCTATCTACTCCGCAGCCGGGGGAAAAAAGTTTCACTCGCACCTGGAGGTCCGCCATGAAATATCAGCGTTTCCTTGTCGCCCTGTTCATCCCCGTGACGCTCTTTTTCGGATGCAGCGGCCCCGACGAGAAGAAGGCCAAATTCTTCGAGAAGGGGCAGACCCTGTTTGCCCAGAAGGATTACGTCAAGGCCGCTCTCGAATTCAAGAACGCCATTCAGATCGATCCCAAATACGCCGAGGCCTATCTCATGCTCGGCAAGGTGGGTCTGGCGGAAAAGGATCCGGTCAACGCCTACAAATACTACCTGCAGGCGGTGGAGCTGGCTCCGGACTGCTGGGAAGCGCACCTGGGGATCGCCCGGATCATGCTCGGCGCCCGTCAGCCGGATCAGGCCATGGAAAAAGCTGATCTGGTCCTGGCCCAACAGCCTGAAAACAGGGAAGCCTTGTTGCTGAAAGGGGCGGTCTGGGTTGCAAAGAAGGAATTCGGCCAGGCCGTTTCCCAGCTCGAAGCTCTCATGAAGAAGGGCGGGACGAGCCCCGATGCGGTTTTGCTTCTGGCCACCGCTTACCTCAACCAGGGGGAGCTCTCTGCGGCCGAGGAAACCCTCGGGAAGGGGGCCGTGGCCAACCCCGAATCGGTCGCCATCCGGGTGGCGCTGGCGGAACGGGCCAGGCTCCGGAACCGGATCGGATCTTCCCTGGAATGGATCAATGAGGCCCGGCGTATCGAGCCGGGGAATGAACAACTGATTTTTCTCCTGGCCCGGGTCAATTGGGAGGACGGGCGGCTCGATGAGGCGGGAAAAATCCTGGACAATTTCACCGCCGATCCCAAAGGGGAAGGGGACGCCAGGTATCTTGGGACCGCCCAGTTCTGCCTGGCGATGAAAGACGCCGATCGGGCCGAAAAGTACCTCCGAAAGGGTCTGGAGCGCCACCCCGACAGTCTGAAACTCCGCCTGGCCCTCGCGGACCTGGCGGCCAATTCCGGAAACCGTCGCGAAGAAGCGGTCGCGCTGCTGCGGGAATGCGTGGCCCTCGGCGAGAAGCGGGGAGCGCCGGAGGCGGTTCAGGCCCACAACGGCCTGGCGCGGATCTTTCTGGGACGCAACGATCCGGCCGGAGCCGAGGAGCAGGTGTCCGCGGTGCTCAAGGACAATCCCGCCAACGTGGACGCCCATTTCATCAAGGGGCGGATTCTGCTGGGGCGCCGCCAGGGGAGCGAGGCGGTGGCCGAATTCCGGGCCGTGATCCAGGAGGACCCCAAATCGGTTCCGGCCCGCCTCGGGCTCTCGGAGGCCCATCTCCTCAACGGCGAGGTCAACCTGGCCCGGGATGTTCTGGAGAAAGGGGTCAAGGATCTGCCGGAGGCCGAGGAACTGAAGCTGGCTCTGGCCCGTTTTTATGCCCGCTCCGGAAACCGTTCCGGCGCCGAGGGGCTTTACCGGGCCCTGCTCGAAAAGAAACCCGAGGCCGACGGCGTGAGGGCCGAGCTGGGCGATCTGCTCGCCGCCGGAGGGGAAGATGCCCGGGCCGAAGAAATCTATCGGGGGCTGATCGAAGAACTGCCGCGATCCCCCTTGGGCTACATGAAGCTGGCCGTCTTCTATCAGGAACGGGGAAAGCTTCCCCAGAGCGTGGCGGTGCTGGAGCAGGGGACCGCCTCCGTTCCGGACTCGGATCTGCTGGCCGGTTCCCTGCTGCGCTCCTATCTGCAGCAGAAAAAAACCGGCAAGGCGGAACAATGGGCCCGGGAGCGGCTGCGGCTGAACCCGGCCGGCGCCTTCAACCACAACCTGCTCGGCGAGGCGCTGCTGGCCAAAAAGGACCGCGGCTGCGCCGAAGCCTCCTTCCGCCAGGCCATTGAAGCGGCTCCCAAATGGCCCCTGCCGTGGCGCAATCTGGTGGGTTCCCGGCTCGCCGCCAAGGATATCGACGGCGCTATTGCCGGTCTCAGGGGAGCTCTCGCCGCCAATCCGGACAACATCGAGTTCAGCCGCCTGCTGGGCCAGATCCTGGTGCGCGAAAACCGCCACGGCGAGGCGGTCCGGGTTTATCGCGAGGTTCTCGACCGTCACCCCGATTCCGGCGAGGTGGCCAATGACCTGGCCTATCTGCTGGTGATGCAGGCGGCCAGGAACGAGGAGTTCGCGGAAGCGCAAATCTGGGCGGAAAAGGCCAACAATCTGCGCCCCGGCGATCCGGCGGTGATGGATACTCTCGGCTGGCTCCATTTCCGCAAGGGAGAATTCCAGCGGGCCGCGGATCTGCTCCAGAAGGCCCAGGAAAAGGCCGGGCAGGTGGCGGTCATCAATTTCCATCTCGGCATGGCTCTGCACCGGCTGGGGCAAAACGACCGGGCCAGGGTCTTCCTGGAAAAATCCTTGACGGCCGCCGATGGCTTCGAGGGGCGGAAAGAGGCTGAAGAGGTTTTGGGCCGCATGTAGCTTTTCGGATTCGGGAACGGCATTTTTGAAATTAAAGATGAATTCATCGATGAGACCTTTTTTTTCGCTGTGGTGCGCCGCGTTATTGGTGCTGGGTGGCTATTCCTGGAGTTTCGGGGAGGCTGTCTCCGCCCCCAAATGGGATCTGCTCAACGATCCCAACGGGGATATCGTCGATTACCGGGAATCCCTGGCTCCGGAGCAGGCCCGCAAAAGGGAGGAAGAGAAGAAGGCCGAGGACCAGGCTGCCCGCCGCAAGCTTGAGCGGCGCCGGGAGCTTGAACGGCGGATCGAGGCCCAGGGCGATGAGGAGGCGAGCCGCCTGGCCCGGCTTCGGGAGTTGGCGGCCAGGGAAAAGGACGAAGCGGCGCGGCTCGGGCTGGAGGTGACGGCGCTGCGGACCGAGCTGGAGCGTCTGCAAAAGGAACGCCGTGAACTGGAGGAGGTGCTGGAGCGGAACCGGGAAGCGTGCCGCCTCGCCGAGGGGGAGGCGATCCGGCTCTCCAGCCGGATCTTGACCGTGGGCCCCGAGGTGGAGCAACTCGAAGCCGAACGCCGCAAGAAGTGGCTGGAATTCCAGGAGAGCGAGGCGGAGCTGATCCGTCTGTCGGGCCGGATTCTGGATCGGCAGGCCGACCTGGCGAAGCTGGAAAGGGGGCTCCAGCCCTCCGGAGGGAACGCGGAGGAGGGCGCCCTGGTTTCGACGACGGCCGACCCCGATCCGGATCCGAGGCGGGACAACCCCGCTCCGCAAGCCGCCGTGATTGGCGAAAATCCCGCGGCCGACTACGTCATCGGGCCGGGGGATGTGATCGACATCGCGGTGTGGCGGGACGAGGCCCTGACCCGGAGCGTGATCGTCTCCCCGGACGGGCGCTTTTCCTTTCCTCTGATCGGGGAGGTGGCGGCCCAAGGGAAGACGGTTTCCGAGCTGAAAGCGGAGCTGGAAAAGAGCATCGGCCGCTTCGTCCCCGATCCGGTCCTCTCCCTGGAGCTCAAACAGGCCAACAGCATGCAGATCTACGTCATCGGCAAGGTCAACAACCCCGGCCGCTTCGTCATCCAGTCCCATGTCAATGTTCTGCAGGCCCTGGCCATGGCCGGAGGATTGAATCCCTTCGCCAGGGAGAGCCGGATCCGGATCCTGAGGCAGGACACTATTGGGGGAACGGCCTCCTTCCCCTTTGACTACGACCGCGTGACCCGGGGGAAAGATCTGGAGCAGAACATCCGGCTGAAGCGGGGGGACGTGGTCATTGTCCCCTGACCGGAAACGATGCCCGAACTCGGTCCTCGGATGCGTGTATCGGATCCGGGGATGGATGCCGCTGCTGCTCGGGGTGTTCTGTCTTTTGCCGGCCCTGGAGCAGGCGGCCTGGGGCGGCACCCTCTTCTTCAGCCCGGAGGCGGCTCTCCGCGAGGAATGCGATGACAACCTGTTCTACGACCAGGATAAAAGCGCCGACGATTTCCTGACCACCCTCTCTTTGGGGCTGGCCGGGGAATGCCGCGCCGAGCGTCTCAAAGGATCCCTGTTCGCGGGCCTCGATGTCCTGCGCTATGCCGATCACCGGGAGCTGGACGACGAGGATCAGAAATACCGGGCCGATCTTTCCTGGCAGTGGACCGAACGCCTCAATCTCTCCGGCGGCGGCGGATTCCAGCGCGATTCCCGGCCGGACCGCGATCTGGAGGAAACTGGCCTGGTCCTGGAACCCGAACGGCGCGATCGCTGGTGGGTTCAGGGCGGTGCCGGGTACGCGCTGACGGAACGGCTGACCGGGCAGTTCAGTTTCAACTATTCGGAAAGCGATTTCGAGGGTTTCGAATCGCTGGACAGCGAAATCTTCGGTTGGGACCTGGCCCTGGTCCGGGCCCACGATCCGACCCTGAAAAGCCGTCTGGTGTTTCAGGGCGGCCGTTACGAGTCCTTCAACGAGTACCAGCGATCGGAAGTCGATTACTACTCGCTGCAGTTGGGGGTCAGCAAGGCCCTGGGGGAACGCTGGAGTTTCGATGTCGCCGGCGGGGCGCGCTACAGCGAGAGTGAATTCGAAACCACGACCCCGCTCTATTATTTTCTTTATCCCGAATGGCATCTTTTCGCCTATCGGGTCGACCAGAGCGACAGCGACGACTGGGGCTGGACCGGCGCCCTTTCGGTCTCTTACCGGGATCGGTACTCCGAACTGAAGTTCCATTTCTCTCACGACCTGGAACCCGCTTCGGGGCAGACCGGCGCCACCATCAGGACCTCGTTCGGAGCGGTGCTGAGCCATCGCTTCACCGAAGAGCTCACCCTTTTTCTGAGCGCTTCCTATCACATCAACGAAAGCGAAGAGGGGGAATACGCCGGCAGCGCCATCGACGAGCGGATCTGGTGGGTCCAGCCCCGGCTGAGCTACCGCATCACCGACGATTTTTCTGTCGAGGCCGGCTATCTCCACAGCCATCGGGAGGACCGGGACGACGACTACACCTCGGAGCGGAATCTGGTTTTCTGCCGTCTGCTGTGGCGGCATCGCTACCCATTGAACTGATTTTTTTGATTGAGGGCGTTTAAATGCACGAAGAGATCAAAACCCCAATGGATCTGATCCATATCCTCAAAAGAAGGCGATGGTCGCTGATCGTGCCGGCCGCGGCCCTCTTTTTCTGCCTGGCCGTCATCGCCCTGGCGCTGCCACCGGTGTACCGGGCGAGTTCCACCATCCTGATCGAATCCCAGGAGATCCCGCGCGATTACGTGGTCAGCACCGTCACCGGCTACGCGGAGCAGCGGCTCCACACCATCACCCAGCGGATCATGAGCGCCACCCGGCTGCTGGAGATCATCAAGCAGTACGATCTGTACCCCGAAGAACGCCGGAAACTGACCAGCGAAGAGGTGGTCAAGGAGATGCGGGACGATATCGTTCTCGACACCATCAAGGGGGAGGTCATCGATCCCCGCACCGGCAGGCCCTCCGAGGCGACCATTGCCTTCAACCTCTCCTACCAGGGCGAAAACCCGGAGGTGGTGCAGCGGATCTCCAACGTGCTGGCTTCCCTCTACCTGGAGGAAAACCTTCGCGAGCGCGAGGCCAAATCCCTGGGCGCCACCCGCTTCCTCGAAGCCGAGGTGGAGGCGGTGCGGGCCAAACTGGCCGAGATCGACGGCCGCATCGCGCTGTTCAAGGAGGGCCGTCTGGACGCCCTGCCCGAGCTTTCCCAGTTCAATCTCCAGGTGTTGGACCGCACCGAGCGGGATATAGATCAACTGCTGGGGCAGATGCGTTCGCTGCGGGAGCGCGAGGAGTATCTCCAGGCCCAGCTCGGCGGGCTGCCTCCCCTGGAGGACAACCAGGACCGGCTCCGCCTCGACCAGTTGCGGCTGCAGCTCATCGAGCTTCAGATCCGGGTCAGCGACGAATACCCCGACGTGCGCAGGATCAAGGGGGAGATCGCCCGCCTGGAACAGACCCTGGGCGACGGAAAAGGGAAAAAACCGGAAAAGGCCGCCAATCCCGCCTATGTCAACCTCGCGGCCCAGCTGGCCGGGGTCCAGTCGGAGATTGCCTCCCTCAAGGAACAGCTCAAGGGGTTCTACGCCAAGCGGGAGGAGTACCGCCGCCGGATCGAGAACGCGCCCAAGGTGGAAGAGGAATACAAGGCGCTGGTGTCGGAACGGAACAACTTCCAGCTCAAATTCGACGATCTGACCAAAAAATCCATGGAGGCCAAGGTGGCGCAGGGGCTGGAGAAGGACCGCATGGGGGAACGCTTCACCCTGATCGAGGCGGCCCGGCTCCCCGAGAAGCCGGTGCGCCCCAACCGTCCGCTCATCCTTCTGCTCGGGCTGATTCTCGGGCTGGGGGCCGGCTCCGGCCTCGTGGCGCTGCGGGAATTCAGCGACCACTCCATTCGCAGCGCCGAGGTGCTGGCCCGGATGACGCGGCTGCCGGTGCTGGCCAGCATCCCCCTGATCGTCACCGCCGCCGACCGGTTGCGGCACCGCCGCCGGACGCTTTTCATCCGGGGAGCCTTGGTCCTGACGGCGCTGGTGGCGGTGCTGGCCTTTCACCTCTTCGTCATGGACCTGGATATCGTCTGGGCCAAGGTGATGCGCCGGTTGGGGATCTGATCCGGGCCCGGCCGCGGCGTTCGAAAAAGAGCCTCGATTCCTGGAGGGAAAAGAAGATGGCAATGAGCGAGTGGTTCGGGACCAGAAAACGCGCCGCCGAGGAGAGCCCGGTCGGTTTTGCCGCCGTCGTTCCCCGGAGTCGGGAAGAACAGGAGAAGGCCGGCTGGGTATCCCCCCGCTACAGCCAGTGCCGGGAGATCAGCCTCGACCCCGAGGGCCTCGCCGCGCGGCGCGTCGTGGCCCTGCAGGCCGAAAACGATGAACTGGAGCATTACCGGGTGCTGCGTACCCAGATCCTGCAGCGCACCAAAGAACAAGGGGGCAATGCCATCATGGTGACCAGCGCCGTGCCCGGCGAGGGGAAAACCCTGACCGCCATCAATCTGGCCCTGAGCTTCGCCAAGGAATTCCGGGAGACCGCGCTGCTGGTGGACTGCGACCTGAAGCGCCAGGCGGTACGGAAAACCCTCGGCTTCAGCCATGACAAGGGGCTGGTGGATTACCTGCTGTTCGAAAGCCCGGTTTCGGAGCTGATGGTGTGGCCCGGCCTGGAGAAATTCACCGTCATCTCCGGCGGCCGGACCATCCACGACAGCAGCGAACTGCTCGGTTCCAAGCGGATGCGGGAGCTGGTGGCGGAGCTCAAGGGCCGCTACCCGGACCGCTATGTCTTTTTCGATGCCCCGCCGCTCCTCTCCGGGGCCGACGCCCTGGCCATGATCCCCCTGGTCGATCATGTGCTGGTGGTGGTGCGGGCCGCCGCCACCTCCCTGAAAGACGTCAGCAAGGCGTTGGAATTGTTGCCGAAAGAAAAGATTTTCGGGCTGGTGCTGAACGCCGGGGATTAAAATAGGGCCGGCCGGAAACCACATGGAAAATTATCGAAAACTTAATGCAACCCAAACAATGAATAACGATACTGATTCCCGTGACAAGGGAAAAGCAGGCGGGACAGGGGCCTCCTCCAAAGGGCCGGGAAAAACCGGAGTCAGGCGGTCCGGATCGGGAGAAGCCTGGGGGGAGCATTCCGGCATGGATATCAGCGCCATTCTCCAGGAGGTTGAACGGAAGCTGCTCGATGCCGCCCGCAGCCGGTTCACCGGCGAGATCCGTTTTACCTTCAACGTCAGCCAGGGGGGGTTCAGCACCTGCTACGTCGAAAAGGAGCGGGAGAACCTGATCAACAAAAAAGGCTGACCCACCCGGGGCCCCGGCCCCGGCACAACTGAACGGCAACACATCGGTTACCGAGAAAACCCGCCCAAGCGGGATCTTTCCAGGCCCGGTCGAAGACATCCATGTCATGTCTTTCGCCGGGCCTTTTTTTTGGGCCCCAAAAAAGGCGCCGACCTCATAAACGGTGCGCCACATAAACAAAAAGCGGTCCGAAGACCCGGCGAATATCCACTGACGGAAAGGAGGGAGCAAGGGAAAAGGGAAAAAAGGGAGGCAACAGAGTCTTGAAGGAATCTGGGGCGAGGAGGGCGGCTGGGCCCCGGCCGGAACAGGATGCGTCATTCATTAACCAACGGTATTCACTAGGAGGAGAAAATGATGAAAAAGAAATTGTCCCTGATCCTGGCGGCGGTTGCCTGCGTCTTCAGCTTCGCCGGCCAGGCCGCGGCGGCTTTCCAGGAGGAATCGACCCTGGTCCGCGTTGTCTATAGCAGGGTAGAAGAGGTTAATCACGCCACCGATCTCGGCGTTCTGGCCAATACCCTGACCCCGGCCACGGCGACCATCGCCCTGACCGCCAACCCCTTTGACCTCTCCATGTTCCCCAACTCGACCCTGGCCGACCTCCAGGTGGCCTACTTCGCCCTGGACAACTCCGTCAGCAACAACAAGAAGATCTGGGTCTCCGGGCCGGAGAGCGGCATGACCTACACCGGCGGCGCCACCATGCAGAATGTCGCCACCTCCATCCAGAACAACCTGCTCAACAGCTACGAGACGCTGAGCTACGGCGCGAGCTACCTCCTGAGTATCGGCTACAATGGAATGAGCGTAAACTACGAACAGTATGCTCTCGATTCTTTCTTCAGCACCATCCCGGGCATTGACACCACAGAAGCCAACCTGGCGGATCTGGCCACCGTCGGCTACGTCGAGCAGACCCTCTACTACATGGATCCGGCCAGCGAATTCACCAGAATGAGCGGCGTCGTGGCGAGCACCGGCGTCGTGATCCGCACCCTGGTTGACGGCACCACCGTGATCAACCCCTCCGCAGTCCCTCTTCCAGGCGCCTTCTGGCTGCTCGGCTCCGGCCTCGTGGGCCTGATCGGCATCCGCCGCAAAAACGGTTAATTCAAACAACCTTTCATATTCTGAGGAGAAAAGACCATGTTAAAGAAAGCACTCGGCACCGCGGCCATGGGCGTTTTGGCCCTGACCGGCACCGCCCTGGCCGACATCGACATCAACATCTACGGCGCCTCGGCCCAACACCTGTTCTGGAATGACGCCGCCGACAACTTCCTGACCCAGCAGGGCTGCACCGGCGTGGCCCAGAGCAGCGTCGACAGCAAGAACGGCATCACCCGTGCCGACTGCACCGCCACCTACGGCGACTACGTCAACATCCGCTACACCTCCAAGGCCTCCTGGGACGGCATTTACGCGGCCCACAACTTCAGCGCCGCAGCCGTGACCCCGAACCCGGCCCCGGCTTTTGGCAACTGCGCGCCCGGCACCAACGGCGTGCCCGCCGACCGCTACGACTACCGGGCCATGGCCGACTCTCTCAACGCCACCACCACCTCCTGCCAGAAGGTCCACCTCGGGGCCTCGGACATGAAAGCCCCCTTTTTCACCCAGAAATCCTACGGCCAGAAGTACGGCCACCTGAAAGGGGGCTGGATCGAGCAGGAATTCTTCGGCATCCAGAACACCACCGCCCCCTATGAACCGCTGGCGGTCCCCTTCGGCTTCTTCGCCAACAACAACCTCGGCATCTACCGCTGCACCAACGCCGGCGTCATGGAAGGCGCCATGTGCAGCCAGAACAGCGAGTGCGACACCTACAGCGACGTCGCCGGGGTCAAGACCTCCAACAACGACGGCGTCTGCGGCGCCAAGACGGCCCTCGACAGCATCAGTCGCCAGATGGCGGTCGCCCTCTTCTCCGGCGACATCTACTACTGGGACGACCTCGGCGCCGGCTTCGACGTTGACGGCAACCCCGCCACCTCGGACGCGGTCACTGTCTGCTTCCGCCACGCTGGTTCCGGCACCCACGCCACCCTCGACTGGGCCGTGATGCAGGGCAACGCCAGTCGGAAAATTCCTTGGGGGAAAACCCTTGCTACCGAAGAGATGAGCGCCCAGACCATGGGGATCCAGGATGAGTGGTACGGCGCCACCGCCGAATTTCCCCGCTTCTTCTTCAACGACGGCTCCTCCGACATGATGAAATGCATCCGGGACAACAACGGCGCCATCGGCTACGCCGACGCCGACCAGCTCGAGGCTTCGCCCGCGTACGCGACCTCGGTCTATGCCCTCAACTACAACGGCGAAAAGCCGGACCGCTACAACATCCGCAACGGCGTCTACACCTTCTGGTCCCTCAACCGCCTCTACAAGAACGCCGACATCACCGCGACCCAGGATACCATCATCACCGACCTGATCGCCTTCGCCGAGAACCCGGCCAACATCCCTTCCAGCAAGATGGCTTTCTGGGCCACCTCCGGCGAGATGAAACGGGCCAAGGCCGAGCCCAACGTCTATCCCGAAGTGACGGGTCAGGCCTATCCCCAGCGCCCCTGACGTTTTTCGGGTGACATGAAGAGCAGCGGGAGGGTCCTCTGGGACCCTCCTTTTTTTGGGGGAGGGCGGGGACCTAACCGGAAGCTAACCTGGTGTTCTTATCTTATCGGAGAAATGAATGGCGGTTTTCCCGGCACGGAGCCCATGAAACTGAAACGGCAATGGATCATAGCCTCCGCGGTGGCGGCCTCGGTCTTCCTGGCGGCGACGGCGGGGTATGTGGCGCCGCTGCTCTCTCCCGGCCGCCTTGCGGGGCGGGGAGCGCTTCCGGTGGGGGCGGGGGAAGGGTCCGGCCTCGCCGGGCCCCCCTACTACCGGCTCGCCGCCTCTTTCCTGAAGGAGGAGACGCTCCCCCTGGGCGCTTTCCTGACGGCGAAGGGACCCGTTTTTTCCCACGGTTTGCCTCCCGAGCGGCCGGGGAGGGTGGCGGCTTCCGGTCCCGGCTGCTGGTCCGGTCCCGGAGAGCGCCGGCAACGCCACCCGGCGTCTTGGCCCCAAGGCCCTTCGACCCTATCCGATGGCGGAGGAGGGCATTGGGACCGCGATTTTCCACCGGTTGCGTCCCCCGGCGAACCGCCTTCTTCCGGAGGCGGGGGGAAAGCGCCGGGCTGGATTTACGTCTACTTCCCCGCGCCGACCGACCCCGGCGGGCCCGGAACCTGGCCCCCCGTTCATCCCGGCCCGGTGCCGCTCCCCGGCGCCTGGCTGCTTCTGGCCAGCGGCCTGGCAGGGCTTGGGCTCGGGAAAAAGCTTTTGCGCAAGAGAGGCTGATCCCGCCCCGGCCTGCCTTCTTTCCTCCGAAATTTTTCAACCACTGCCCGTTTCGTGTCCGACTCGGCCCGTACCGATTCCCCTTCTCATCGAAATCTAGCAAAAACCTATTTTTCTTCTAGCCCGAGTCCGTTTTGCTCTAGCAGGCAGATCGAGGAGCTTCCCATGGGGGGAGGGTTCTGGAGTTATGGAAACTGGAGCGTAGCGGGAAAGGAGGTTGGGGGGGGCGGAAAAAATGTCCAGAAACGCGTGCCATGGAATGCCCAATGGTGAAGACAACCATGAAATTCGAAAACAGACGGGAGGAAAGCATAATGAGATGGAATGAACGAATCACCCTGATAGCGGCTGCCGCCTTTGTCCTGGCAGCCACGACGGCCTTCGCCGGCCAGCCGAAATATGTGTTCTTCTTCCTCGGGGACGGCATGGCCAACGCCCAGATTCAGGCCACCGAGGCCTATCTGACCACCGTCAACGGCGGCTCGGCCACCCTGGCCGAAGATCTGCTGAAGCCCGAAAACCGGCTCAACATGACCCAGTTGCCGGTCCAGGGAATGCAGACCACCTACGACGCCTTTGCCCTGATGACCGATTCCGCCTCCTCGGCGACGGCCTTCGCTTCCGGCACCAAGACCAAAAGCGGCGTCATCAATATGGACCCCACCGGAACCACCGCCTACAAGAGCGTCGCCGAACTCGCCCACGAGCGCGGCATGAAGGTCGGCGTCATCTCCAGCGTCTCCCTGGATCACGCCACCCCGGCGGCCTACTACGCCAGCGTCCCCAACCGCGGCCAGATGAACAGCATCGCCACCCAGCTCGCCAACTCGGACTACGAATTCTTCGGCGGCGGCGGCCTGGTGCGGCCGACGGGAGCCTCGGCCCCCGATACCAACAACAACGTCTGGGACCTGCTGACCGCGAACGGCTACGAAGTTCGCAACGACCGGGAATCGATCCTGGCGCTCAAGGAAGAACCCCGTGACAAGGTGGTCTGCATCAATCCGTGGCTGCAGGACTCCTCGGCCATGCCCTATGACATCGACCGTCCTGCTACCAACCTGTCGCTGGCCGAAATGACCGATGTCGCCATCTCGGTTCTCCAGAAACAGGAGCGGGGCAAGCGCTGCAGGAGAAATTGCAAGAATGAGGGCTTTTTCCTGATGGTTGAAGGGGGCAAGATCGACTGGGCCTGTCACGCCAACGACGCCAAGGCAACGATCGGCGACATGCTCGATTTCGACAATGCCATCGGCGTCGCCCTCGATTTCTACAAAAAGCACCCGCATGAAACCCTGATCGTGGTCACTGGCGACCACGAAACCGGCGGTATGACCATCGGGCATGCCACCACCGGCTACACCGCCTACTACGATCGCCTTCTCGACCAGACCAACAGCTTCACCTATTTCGGCCAGAATCAGTGGCGGGACCACAAAGCCGCCACCGCCGCCGGCGTTTGCGGCAGCCATATCGGAACCGCGAACCTGCCCGCCGATGGGGCGATGCAGAATCTGATGGAGAATGTTTTCGGCCTCTCCTGGAGCGAGCTCAACGCCTACCAGCAGGAAAAGCTCGAAGACGCCTACGACAAATCGATGTGCGGCTCCAACGGCAACAGCAGCGCGGAAAACAGCTATCTCTACGGCGGCTATGAACCGATCGTGGTGACCATCACCCATATCCTCAACGAGCGGGCCAGCATCGGCTGGACCTCCTATGCCACACCGGGGTGCCGGTTCCCCTTTATGCCGTCGGTTCGAAAGCCGAACTTTTCAGCGGCTTCTACGACAACACCGACATCGCCAAGAAGATCGCCCGGGCCATGGGCGTCCGCCAGGATCTGCCGGTTACCAAGTAACGAATGCGGCTCCGGGTCGGGATTTAAACAGCGGAACGGCGCCTCTCTCCCAGGGGGCGCCGTTTCCCATTTTTTTACAGGACAAGGGGAGTGGCCATGTTCCCACAAAAGCGCGAGTGGCTGTTTATGCTGATGATCGCCGTCGTTTCCCTGGGCCTGGGGTTCGTCGATCTGGCGCAGATCCCCCAGGCCCCGAACGGTTTGCACAGCCGCGGCCTGGTCACCTCGGTGGATAACAGCCAGGTGCGCGTCAATCTGATCGTCAAGACCGAGGAGCAGTTTTTGACCGTTGAGCTTCTGGACGGGCCTCACCAGGGGGAATCCCTGGCCCTGATCAACACGCTTACCGGCAAGATGGAATTCGACGAATTCTATGAAACCGGTGAAGTGGTGCTGGTGGAATACGGCCTCGGCCAGGACGGGCGACCCAAAAACGGCGTCGCCCGGGGCCACTACCGGCTGGGGCTCCAGATGGCACTGATCGCCCTGTTCGGGGGGCTGCTGCTGGTGGTAGCGGGAACCACCGGGCTCAAGGCCATGCTCTCCTTCGTCTTCGTGGCCATGGTGCTGTGGAAGCTCTATTTCCCCCTGGTGCTGATGGGTTATCCGCCGCTGGCCACCGGCCTGGCCGTGGTGGCGCTGCTGACCGCGGTGATCACCTTTTCCGTCGGCGGCATGAACCGGCGCGGCCTGGCCACCTTCGCCGGTTCCATGATGGGGGTGCTGCTGACCTGCGGCCTCGCGGTCTGGTTCGCCCACGCGTTCCGGCTTCACGGCGCGGTGCGCCCCTTCGCCGAGTCGCTGCTCTATTCCGGGCATTACGACATCCGGCTGACGGATATCTTCATCGCCAGCATCTTCATCGCCTCTTCCGGCGCCGTCATGGATCTGGCCATGGATATCGCGGCGAGCATGGACGAGATCAAGGCCAAGCATCCGGGAATAGATCTCATCGAACATGTCCGCTCCGGCCTGCGGGTCGGGCGCGCCGTGATCGGGACCATGACCACAACCCTGCTTTTGGCCTATTCGAGCAGCCACATCACCATGTTTCTGCTGTTCATCGCCAAGGGGCTCCCCGCCGCCAATATCCTGAACGCCCCCTTCGTGGCCGCCGAGGTGCTGAATATCCTGGTCGGCAGTTTCGGGCTGGTCACCGTGGCCCCCTTCACCGCCCTGGTGGCCGGGATGCTTTACCGGTTCGAGCCGGGAGCGAGCCGGGCGAAATCCCAAACCGGGTCGGAAATCGCGGCCGCGAGTTTGAAGTTTTTCAGCGCCGGCTTTCTCCGCCGCCTTTCCTAGCCGATGGGCCGGGGACCGGCTAATGCCGACTGCCGGCCAGCCCCTAACGGAAATCTAGCCGATTCCTAACATCGCTCTTGCCCCGATTTTTTCTTATAGGCGCGGATGCCATGGGGAAAAATGATAGTCAAAGCCGGGAATGCCCATCTGCGATTGTTCAACCTGGGGTTGGCGGCGGTCTCCCTTTTGGCCCTGACCTATCTCGGTTCGTCGGCGGCCGGGTATTTCCGGGACGAAAACCCGGCACGCGGCAACCCCGTCTTCTCCGCCCCACCGGCGGTTTCGCGCCGGGCGGAGCTCCGGGACTATCAGGTCATCATCCGCGGTAATCCCTTCGATCCCGAGAGCCGCAACGACGGAAAAGAGGATAGCCGCCCCCCGGTTCCGGATGCCGAGACGGCCGCGCCATTGCAACGGGCCGACGTGATTCTGCTCGGCACCGTGGTCGTCGACGGCGGGCCTTTCGCCATGATCCGGACCGGCGGCAAATCGGAAATCTTCCGGCTCGATGAGAACGTCCCCGGCGTCGGCCGGGTGAAAAGGATCGAGCGCAAGCAGGTCACCCTGAGCGGAGAAGGGGGGCGGCCATGGCTGCTGGAGCTGGCCGAATCTTCCGGCCCAGGCTCCACCCCAATGGAACCCCTCTCCGACGGTCCGGGGATCCTCCTCCCCAAGCCGGAAGCCCCCAATCCGGAAATCACCCCTCTGGGCGCCAACCGCTTTCGCGTCTCCCGGCAGGCGAGCGAAAAGGCCGCGGCCGAGTTCGGGCAGCTTGTCAAGGAGGCGGTCGGCGGCGGGCGGCCCATTAAAGCCTGGGGTCCCAAGGGCTTCATCCTGCGGCGGCTGCGCCCTTCATCGGTTTTGCGCCAGCTCGGCTTGCGCCCCGGGGATCTCCTGAAGGAGATCAACGGCATGGCCGTCGACGGCCCGGAGCAGTGGGAGCCGGCCTCCCGGCAGTTGGCCGGGGCGAGGAAGGTGGCCTTCGGCCTGCTTCGGAGGGGGACGCGGCTGACCATCGAATACGAGGTGGAATAAAGAAAGTGGCTGTGGCGATGGTTCGAAACCTTCTGGCCGTACCGTTTTTTGGGATCCTTCTCCTGCTTTCCGTCGCGACCCCGGTCCGTTCGGCGCCGCAGGCCCAATCTCCCCCTCCGGCTTCGCCCTCCAGGAAAGTCACCCTCGATTTCAAGGACGCGCAGCTCGAGGAAGTGGTCAAGACCATCAGCGAGCTGACCGGCAAAAACTTCGTCTATGACAAGGGCCTCAAGGGGGACATCACCATCGTCTCACCCCAGAGCGTGACCGTGGAGGAGGCCTACGAACTCTTCCTCACCATCTTGAGCGTCAAGGGCTACACCGTGATCCCCTCGGGCAAG
>JAFGOW010000065.1 GCA_016926265.1 Deltaproteobacteria bacterium
GGATAGAGCGTCTGACTACGGATCAGAAGGTCGGGGATTCGAATTCCTCGCGGCGCGCCAATAAAAACAAGGGGTTAGCTGATTTTTTCGGCTAACCCCTTGTGCGTTTTCGGCGGCCTTGTCAAGTACTCCGCCCGGCTCAGCGTCGATCCTTGATCAGCTTGCCGCCGACGCCGACGTTTTCCGGGGCGGTCTCCTTGATGATGACGATGATCGTCTCCTCCGGCAGTCCGTAACATTTCACCGCCGCCGCGGTCATGTCCCGAACCAGTTCCCGCTTTTTGTCCAAGTCGGCAATGACCGGTCCTTCAATCGAAATGTAGGGCATGGTCCGTCTCCTTTCTTGGTGTTGGCCGCGGCAAAAGCGGCCCTTGAATTTTTTCCTAAAACATTCCCCCTCCTCAGCCGATAAGAAAGGTGACAGGATGTTGGAGCAACGGCCGTCATCAAGGAGGATGAAAAATGGGTATCTTGATTTCGCTTGAAAATCATTTCCGCAAAGCCAGGGAGCTTTACCAGGCAGGCGATATCCATCCCGTTCCCGCCACGGGAACGTTTTCATCGCCGCTTTGGTCCCGCCGGCCCATGGAGCACTCCCGTTCCGCCGTCGTAATCCCCTTTCAGCGCAGATAGCCCCCTCAGGGGGATAAGCCATTGAAGCCGGGTCGGCCTCTCAGCAGTCATGCCGGGAGATTGATCCGGCTTCGTCGGTTTTGGATGGTTGGGGCAGGCGCCACCCCTCAGCTTGTTCCGTGCCCTCAGGCTTCAGGCCCCAATCATTCCTCATCCTCTTCCGCTCCGGAGCGGTCTTGGTCCGACTCCGGTCCGGAGTCCGTTTCCAGACTGTCTGCGCCGTATTGTTCCGGGACCCCGTTGCCGTTTTCCACCCCTTCCTCGCCGGCCAACAACTCCAAAACCATCTCTTTCAGGCCTTCCCAGAGACGCTCAAGGTTTTCATCCACCAGCACGATCTCCCCGTCGACGGCGGCCGACCAGGCGTGCTCGTGAAATTTCCGGTAGGGGTGTTCATAGGCGGACTCAAACGGCAGATAGACCACCTCCGGCGTCAACTCTTCGATGCCGGTGAATTTTTCGATCTCAATGGTGATTTTTTCCCTCATGGCACTCCGAAGCACATCGAATTCCGGTGGTGGAAACAGGGCGTGATACCCGCCAAAAATGGGCGCGACGAAAGGGATGTCATGCCCCCCGTTCCATGGTATTCTGATGGCCGGAACAAGGAACCTCTCTCCGGCGCGAGGAGCAACTGGCATGGTCCTGGGAATTACCGGCAACATCGCGGCGGGGAAGTCGACGGTAGCCAGGATGCTGGCGGCACGGGGCGCGGTGGTGGTCAGCGCCGACGAGCTGGCCCGACAGGTGGTGGCCCCCGGCTCCCCCACCTTGAAACGGCTGGCGGAGCGGTTCGGACCGGCGATCCTTACCGCGGAGGGCAGCCTGGACCGCCAGGCGTTGGGGGATATCGTCTTCCGGGACCCGGAAGCACGCCATTTTCTCAACACCGTCACCCATGCCGCCATCGGCGAGGTGGCGGTGCGGCGCCTCCGGGAACTGAAAGCCCAGGGGGAGCCGCTGATCGTCTACGAATCGCCGCTGCTCTTCGAAGCCAAAGCGGAAGGCCGGGTGGACAAGGTTCTGGTGGTCAAGGTCTCCGAGCAGGAACAACTGAGCCGCCTGCTGCGGCGGCCGGGGATGACCCCGGAGCGGGCCGCGGCCATGATCGGCGCCCAGATGGACCAGGAGCAAAAGGCGGCCAGGGGGGATTTCATCATCGAAACGAACGGCACCCTGGAACAGCTGGAAGCGAAGGTCGAGGCGTTTCTGGCCCGGCTGAGGAGTCTGGAGCGGGAGCAGAGGGCGGAACCGGGGCAGGATCATTCGGCAGGGTAGCCGAGCTTGATCGAAAGGGTCTCCCCTTCCCGGATGATGATGGGAACCAGTTCTTGGGTGATCCGCTCCCCAGGAAAACGCATGGAAGGGCCGGAGATGCTCAGCGCGCCGACCACCCGCCGCGTATAGTCCCGGATCGGGGTCGCGACGCAGCAGACGCCGATATCGTGTTCCTCGTTGTCGACGGCGTAGCCCTGCTCCCGCACTTTCTGAAGTTCCTTCTTGAGATCGGGCAGGTTGGTGATGGTGTTGGCGGTGTAGGCCTCCAGCTTGATCTTGGCGTAGAGACGATCGACCTCCTCCTCTTTGAGAAAGGCCAGATGAACCTTGCCGGCGGCAGTGCAATAGGCCGGCAGCCGGAACCCGACGCGGGACATGACACGCACGGTGTAAGTGGTTTCCACGATGTCGAGATAGACGATATACCCTTCCTTGAGCATCGACACATAGCAGGTTTCGTTGCAGAGGGCGGCGATCTTCTGAAGAATGGGCTTGGCCTGGTGCAGCAGCCCCATGTGTTTGATGAAGGTCTGGCCGAGTTCCAGAGATCTCAAGCCGAGCCGATAGTTCTCCGTGGTCTTGTTCTGCTCCACATAGCCCCGCGACTCCAGCGTGGCGAGCAACCGGAAGATGTTGTTTTTGTGAAGTTTCAACCGGTTGCTGAGTTCCGTCACCCCCAGTTCGTCCTCTTCCCCCTGAAACTGCTCCAGAAGATCGAGCGCGTGGGAAACCGCCTGAATGATATATTCCGATTTTTCTTTCTTGGGCATGCCAGTATCCTTTGCTCGCCTGCTCTGCCACGGCCGACGGGAAACCTCCCCAGGGGGAAGGAATCCCACATATTCCGCAAGGTTGACCCACTGCTTCCGGCCCGGGACAAACCATGCCGGAAACGCGGGCATCAATGTAACTGCCCAAAACTAATCAAGCTTTATAAAACATCTTTTTACTTTTAGCAAAGGCAAAAATCACTGTCAACGCCGTTTTCCAATGGATTGGCATCTGTTTCCGGCACCAGTTCCCGCCCCGGGTCTTCCCCGCCGTTTTTCATGATCTCACTCATGACGCTGGAGGCATAGCTGCCGGCGGGAAGGATGAAGGAAAGCAACAGATCCTCCCCCTCCTCCCGGACCTCGGGCTCCGCCACCGGAACCCGCAGCGGACGGCGGCATCCCTCCAGCCGGAGGCCGCCCGGCAATGAAAAGGCCTCCAGCCGCAGGCCTCGTTCCGCCAGCAATCTCTGCTCCAGCTCCCCGGCTTGATCCGTGGCGAGCAACACCTTGCAGCCGAACAAGGGCCCCGAGGGGCTGATCTCGAAAACATCGGCGCGAGCCTGTTCCCGCTCCGGATCGGGGACCGAAAAACAGGCGCCGTTGCTGTGTTTCATCGCCAGATCCCCCGGCCACAGCGTTCCCAACTCCGGCAGCCGCAAAGCCACGATGCGATCGAAAAGCTCAGACTGATAGGCCGCAAGATAAAGGCGCAACAGCCGCTGGGGAAGAGCCAACAGCGCCTGGCGATGAGAGCGCCCCGCCAGCAACGCCTGAACGATCCTGCGCTCATGATGGCAGGCCTGGGGCAAAACGCCGAGGGCGCCTTCCAGATCGCCTTCGGCGAAGCGCTGCGCCCCTTGCCGCCAGCGGGGATCGCGGATCCGCTCCGGCGGGCCGAGAAGTTCCCGGACGGCCCCTTCAAAATCCTCCCGCAACAAGGCGCCGCCGATTTCCGATGAGTTGCCCAGGGCGCCGTAACGCTGCGGGCCGAAGGTATTGGGAACGCCTTTCTGCTCCAGCTCCCGGAGAATGGCGGTCGCCAGTTCCAGCGCCCCGGTCTTGGTGTTCCGGATCCGGATCCGGAACCGGTTGCCGCGCAGATGGCCGAGCCGCAACTTGTTGCGATGGCGGCGGATGGTCAGGATTCGGAACCGGCCGTTTTCGGCGGCGATCTTTCCTCCCGCCTCTGAAGCCGGGAGGGAAAGCCACTGGCGGGTGACGCCACGCGCGTCTTTGAGCCCGGCGTAACCGATATCGCGTTCCCGGACACCGCATTGACGGGCCAGCTGGCGCACCAGATCGAGAGTCGTCAGGTTCCGCTTCTCCACCTCGATGAAAAGATGCTCCCCCACCCCCGAGGGCAGATAGCAGGGGATCTCCTCTACCTGGAAATCCTCCGCCGCCGCTTTGAAAATCCCCCCGGTGCCGGGGAGTTCCTCGGTCAACAGCTTCCGGGTCATGCCGCACCTCCGCCGAGAAGAGGCGAATTGGAGGCGGAAAAAGGAGGTGGCGCCAGTTCGGAACCGGGGAACCGGGACGCTTTCCGATAGCGCATGAAGTACAGGGGCTGTCCCGATTCGCTGAAATTCCGCATGTATTTGGAGAAAGGATACCCTTCCAGACGGGAAACGCAGGGCGCGGGCAGGCAGTTGTCCAGGCCGGGAAAGGGAAACAACGCGGCCACCTGCTGCGCGTAATCGGAGAAATCGGTGCAGAAAAAAAACTCCCCCCCGGCGGCCAGAAAATAACGGACCATCTCGAGAAATCCGGCATTGACCAGACGCCGCGGATGGTGGCGCTTTTTGGGCCAGGGGTCGGGGCAGTTGAGATAAAGGGCCTCCAGCGAGGCCGGCCCCAGATAGCGGGTCATGAGGTAGCGGGCCTCCATCCGCAGCACCCGGATGTTGTCCAGTTGTTGGCGGTCAACCTTGCGGCAGGTCTTGAGACACCCCTGGTTGTAGATGTCGACCGCCAGAAAATTCAGATCGGGCCGCCGACGCGCCAGCTGGACGATGAAATCGCCGGTCCCGCAACCGATTTCCATGGCCAGGGGACACCTCCGGGGAAACAGAAAGACCGGATTACCGGCCTCCCGCAAGTGCTCCTCCCGGACGAAGGAAGGGGATTCGATGGGAATCACCCGCTGGGTAGTCGTTTTTTCCAACATCTTTCGAAAGGGCCGTTTCCCGCCGCGACAAAACGAAAAAGCAGGTTAACCTAGCATGACCTCAGGTTTTTTTCAACAGATGGGGCGCGGGAGAAACCGGCGCGGCTCAAGGTTTGGGCTTTAATCCGGCGAGAAAGGCGACCAGATGCTCCAGATCCTGCTCCAGCAGATGGGAAAAGGACGGCATGTAGGGCTCGGTGGGGCTGTTTTTCCCTTTTTCCAAAATCTCCCGCAGCTGCTGCGGGGTCAGCCGGGCGCCGACTTCATCGAGGGGAGCCGCACCGTCCCCTCCCTTCCCCTCCAGGCGATGGCAGGCCAGGCAGCCCTGGGAACGGATCAGCTTCCTGGTGGCGGGAAAACGGTCGGCGGCAAGAACCGTAACGGCGGCCAGGAAGGTCGCCAGCAAGAGAGTAAGCGTCGTTTTCATGGGTCGGTCGCTAAAGTGACGTCGTTTACAAGCATACGGACCCCATGAGGCCTTTTCAATCCCTTTTTCCCCTTCCCTCCGCTTTTGGAAAAGGGTTGAATTCCGACCGAGCCCTCGCTAACCTTACAGAGGTTTACGAAAATCCTTCTTCCCCAAAAGCCGGCCGGCCGGAAAAATCCCTTTTCCGAGTGGCCCCGGCAGCGATTTTTTTGGAGCGGCCGCCCCTTCTCGGCTGCCGGCGGGGGCAAGGATGATTCGCAACAAGGGCTGATGGGGCGCTTGTGAAGCCGAATTTTTTCAAGGAGATCATCAATGTTGATCGTGATGGAACACAATGCCACGCCGGAACAGATCGAACGGGTCAAGGCGGCGGTGCTGGCGTTGGGGCTGCGGGCCGAACCGATTCCCGGCAGCGAGCGGACCGCCATCGGCGTGCTCGGCAACCGGGGTTACGTGGACGACGCCACCATCCGCGGCCTGCCCGGCATCCGGGAGATCCTCCACGTGAGCAAACCCTACAAGCTGGTGTCCCGGGATTTCCATCCCAAAGCCACCGTCGTGCAGGTCAAGGGGATCGCCATCGGCGCCGGCCAACGGCCGGTGATCATGGCCGGACCCTGCGCCATCGAAAGCGAGGAGCAGGTGATGGCCGCGGCTGCGGCGGTGAAAAACGCCGGGGCCCAGATCCTGCGGGGGGGGGCTTTCAAACCCCGTACCGGCCCCCATACCTTTCAGGGGATGGGGCTGGAAGGGCTGAAGATCCTGAAGCGCGCCGGCGATGTCACGGGCATGCCGGTCATCACCGAGGTGATGCGCATCGAACAGCTCGACCAGGTCTGCCGCTACGCCGACATCCTGCAGATCGGCGCCCGCAACATGCAGAACTTCGATCTTCTCAAGGAGGTCGGCAAGCTCCGCCATCCGGTGCTGCTGAAACGGGCGATGTGCGCCTCCATCGAGGAGTTTCTGGCCGCCGCCGAATATATCCTGGCCGAGGGCAACCCCGATCTGATGCTGTGCGAAAGGGGAATCCGCACCTTCGAACAGGCGACCCGCAATACCCTCGATCTCTCGGTGGTCCCGATCATCCAGGAGCTCAGCCATCTGCCGATCCTGGTCGATCCCAGCCACGCCACCGGCCGTCGCGCCCTGGTGCCGGTGATGAGCAAGGCGGCGCTGGTCGCCGGCGCCCACGGCCTCATCATCGAGGTCCATCCGGCCCCGGAAAAGGCCCTCTGCGACGGCGCCCAGAGTCTCACCCCCGCCGGTTTCGAAACCCTCATGGGCGAAATCTCGGGCCTGCTGGGGTTTCTGGGTTTCCAGGGATAGCCGCTTGAGCCCCCCGCAAATCGTGCAGGTGGCGGTTTTCGCTCCGCTGGCCAGGAGCTTTTCCTACCTCTGGCCCTTTGGGGAGCAACCGCCCCCCGTCCCCGGTCTGCTGCTCAAAGTGCCGTTGGGAAGACGCGCCGTCTTCGGCTGCCTGCTGGCCGCCGAAACCGGGAGCGGCGAAGGGTTGAAGGCGGTGGCGGCCGTCGTCGACCGGGAGCCGCTGTTCCCGCCGGCCATGGGGACTTTCTTCGAGCGGATCAGCCGCTACTACCATCACCCCCTGGGCGAGGTCATCGCCGCCGGTCTGCCGCTCGGCGTGTTCGGCCTCAAGCGGGAGTTCGCGCCGGAGCGGATCTATGCCGCCGTCGAAAACGGCCGGGAGCCGTCCGGCGCCAGACAGCGCCAGCTCCTGGAATGGCTGCGCAGCCACGGCGCCACCTCGGAACGCCATTTGAAGTCCCTGTTCCCGACGGCGGCTACGGTGCTGCGCCGCTTGGTGGCGGCGGGCCTGGTGTCGCTGGAAACCGCCGCCAACGGCTGGCCCCACCCCGCCGAAGCGGCCGCCGCGGAGGATTCGGCGCCGGACCTGACGCCGGAACAGGAAGCGGCGCTAGCGCCGCTGCGGCCCGCCCTCGCCGGCGACCGCTTCGCCCCCTTCCTGCTCCACGGCGTGACCGGCAGCGGCAAGACCGAGGTTTATCTGCGGGCCGCGGCGGAGGCCCGCCGTCTCGGCAAGAAGACGCTGATTCTGGTGCCGGAGATCGCTCTCACGCCGCAACTGGTGGAACGCTTCCGGGAACGCCTGGACGGGGACGAAGCAGGCGGCATGGCGGTACTCCACTCCGGTCTCTCCAACGGGGAGCGCCGCCAGGCCTGGAAAGGGGTGATCCAGGGCCGGATCGACCTGGTCATCGGCGCCCGCTCGGCAATCTTCGCCCCTTTCGAGCGCCTCGGCCTGATCATCGTCGATGAAGAACACGACGCCGGCTACAAACAGAGCGAAGGGTTTCGCTACAACGCCCGGGATCTGGCCCTGTGGCGCGCCCGGCTCGACCGGGCGACGGTGCTGCTCGGCAGCGCCACCCCGTCGCTGGCCGGTTTCCGCCAGGCCCGCGAGGGCAAGATCGGCTTTCTCCCTTTGCGCCACCGGGTGTTGTCCCGCCCCCTACCGGAGGTGACACTGGTCGACCTTTCGGGCCGCCCCCTCCAGGGTTCCCTGAGTCCGGAGCTCATTGCCGCCCTGGGGGACAACCTGAATCGCGGCGAGCAATCGCTGCTGCTCCTCAACCGCAGGGGATTCGCCCCTTTTCTGCTCTGCCGCGACTGCGGCGCCGTGCTCCGCTGCCGGCGCTGCGAAATCTCGCTGACCTATTACCGGGCCAAAAATCTGCTGCGATGCCATTATTGCGATGCGGTGGCCGCCCCCCCCGACACCTGTCCCGGCTGCCGCGGCGCCAACCTGGAACCCTGCGGCGCCGGCACCGAACGGCTGGAAGAGGAACTGGCGGCGCTCTTTCCCGGCGCCCGCCTGGCCCGCATGGACAGCGACACCATGACCCGCCGGGGTTCCTACGGACGGATCGTGGCGCGGATGCAAGCCGGGGACGTGGATATCCTGGTGGGGACCCAGATGGTGGCCAAGGGCCACGATTTCGCCCGCATCACGCTGGTCGGGGTGATCAACGCCGACGCCACCCTCTTTCTCCCCGATTTTCGCAGCTCCGAGCGGGCTTTCGCTCTGCTCACCCAAGTTTCCGGCCGCGCCGGCAGAGGAGTGCTGCCGGGACGGGTCTTGATCCAGACCCGCAATCCCGGCCATTATGTCTTTGCGGCGGTCATCCGCCATGATTACGAGGCCTTTTTTCAACAGGAGGCGGGCTTCCGCCGCGATCTCGGCTATCCCCCCTTCGGCCATCTGGCCAATATCGTGGTGAGCGGCGAGAAGGAGGACCCGACGCAACAGACCGCCTCCCGCCTGGCGACAAGTTTGAACCAAAGCAGCGGCGGGGTGGAGGTGCTCGGCCCCGCCCCTTGCCTGTTGAGCCGCCTGCGGGGGCGGCACCGTTACCAGGTGCTGCTCAAGGCCGCCGCCAGGGAGCCCCTCCACCGGCTGCTGGAACACCTGGAGGAAAACCCGGTGCGGCTTCCGGCCGGCATCCGCATGACCATCGACGTCGATCCCCTGGATATGTTCTGACTCCGGGGAAACCCCTGTTGCCAAGAAAGGAGCGCCGCGATGGCCCTCAAACCTCTGTTTCCGCCGTTTTCGATTCTGCTGCTGGGACTCTTGTGTTCCTGCGCTCCGCCCCCGCCGCCGATGGAAAAGGTTCCCCCCTTTCATCTCACGGAATGGAGCCAGGTCGACGGCTGGGACCAGCCGAAACAGGATTTTCTATATGCTTTCAACGTATTCCGCGACAGTTGCCGGGTCCTGAAACAGCGTTCCCCATGGCAAACGGTCTGCGCCCGCGCCGAAGAAACGGAGCCGGTCCGCCAGGAAGAGGCGCGGGGCTTCTTCGAGGAGCATTTCGATCCCCACCAGGTCCGCAATGATGACGGCACCACCGAGGGCCTCATGACCGGCTATTTCGCCCCGGATCTGGTCGGCGACCGGCAGCCGTCGCAGCGCTTCCGCCATCCCCTCTACCGCGCGCCCGAAGATCTGCTGACCATCGAGTTGGGGGAGCTGCGTCCCGAGTTCAAGGAGCTGCGGCTGCGGGGGCGCGTCGAGGGAAAAAAGGTACTCCCCTACTGGAGCCGCGCCCAGATCGACGGCCCGCAACAGCCGCTTAAAGGACAGGAGCTGTTCTGGGTGGAAGACCCGGTGGAGCTGTTCTTTCTCCATATCCAGGGCAGCGGCCGGATCGTGCTGGAAAACGGCGAAAAGATCATGGTCGGATACGCCGACCAGAACGGCCATCCGTTTCGTTCCATCGGCAAGCTGCTGATCGATTCGGGGGAGATGAGCCGCGACCAGATGTCGATGCAGAACATCCAGGCCTGGGCGCGCCGCAATCCCGACAAGGCCCGCCGGCTTCTCGACGAAAACCCCAGCTACATCTTCTTCGCCGAGCTTCCCACCGCCTTCTGGACCCCGCCCGGCGCCCTGGGCCTGCCCCTGACCCCCCACCGCAGCCTGGCGGTGGACCGCCGCGTCATTCCCCTGGGGGCGCCGGTGATGGTATCGACCACCTGGCCCAACAGCGACTACCCCTTGAAAAACCTGATGTTCGCCCACGACACCGGTGGCGCCATCAACGGCGCGGTGCGGGGCGATTTTTTCTGGGGGATGGGAAACGATGCGGGACGCTTCGCGGGGCGGATGAAACAAAAATGTTATTTCTGGGTTCTGCTGCCAAAGGAATTGGCCAATCCAAATGATTGGCGTTAAACTTGCTATTAAAGATGATTTTCTTAATATGATATTTTTGTCGTCAAGGGTGAAAAAATGACCGTCTCGCTGGATGAAATCGTCAACAGGATCAAAGAAATCCCCCCCATGCCGCTGGTGGCCATCAAGGTCGTGGAGGCCATGGGGAGCAAGAACGTCTCGGCCAGAAAATTGAGCGAAATCATCGCCATGGACCAGGCGGTCTCGGCCCGGGTGCTGAGAATGGCCAATTCCTCCTTTTATGCCCCCAAAAAGAAAATCAGTACCCTCGATATGGCCGTGGTGCTGCTGGGAGAGGAGACCCTCAAGAGTCTGGTGTTGGCCTTCAGCCTCAAAGGGGTGAGCCGCAAATTCGGCCTCACCGAAAAGATGCAGTGGGAGGATTCCATGGGATGCGCCATCGGCTCGCGCCTGACCGCCAAATGGTTTCGCTCCGCGGACAGCGAGGAGGCTTTCCTGGCCGGCCTGTTCCGGCACATCGGCAAGGTGGTCATGAACAATCTCGACCCGGTCGCCTATCAGCGGGTCGTCGAAGGAGTCTATAACGGGGAGGGGACCGCCATGGAACTGGAGAAGGCCTACTTCCCCTACAGCCATGCGGAGATCGGGGCGGCGGTGCTGCGCAAATGGAATTTCACCGAAAACCTGGTGGAGGCGGTGCGGCGCCATGAGGAGTGCCATCTGGAAGAGATCCCCGACCTGGAGCTCCGCCGTCTGACGGCCACCGTCGCCGTCGCCGATGCCATGTGCCAGCGCGCCGGCATCGGCCGCCGCGCCCCGGACGAAACCCTGGAGCTGGCCGCCACCCCGGCGGCCCAGATTCTGGCCATCGATGAGGAACAGGCCGAACAGCTGCTCGGCGAATTCCTCAGCATCTTCGAACGGGACAAGGAAACCTTTTTCTCCTGAGCATTGACAGGCCGCGGCCGTCATGATCCGGCAGGCCGCTGGCAAACAGCACCTTTGACCCTGATGCGGCGTGGGCGAAGATTCTTCAAATGCTCACATCTTGCTGGAAGGGCTTGCGCTTTTCAAAATCCCCGCGCCTTGTCCAAAGAGACCGGATGGTTGTTTTTCGGCAACCTTTTAGAAAACGGAGGAGGGGATCATGAAAGAAACGGCGTGGCAGGTCCGGATTGTTCTGACGGCTCTGGTTCTCGGGGCCGCCCCCGGCGCCTGGGGATCGGGCTTTGGCATCTTCACCCAGGGAGCCTCCCCCCTGGGCCAGGCCGTCGCCGTGGTCGCCCATTCCGAAAGCCCTTCCACGATCTTCTACAATCCCGCGCTGCTCAATGACCTGGACGGCACCCGGATCGAAGCCGGAACCACCCTGCTGAGCTTCGAGCGGTCCTTCAAAAGCAGCGCCGACCACCGCGTCCACGACATGGACGACGACCGCTATTTCCCCAGCACCTTCTATCTCTCCCACCGGCTCAGCGACCGGGTGGCCCTCGGCCTCGGCCTCTTTTCCCCCTTCGGCCTCGCCACCGACTGGGATCCCCGCTGGGAAGGGCGCTACATCTCCACCCGCGCCGAGATGACCACCTATACCATCAATCCGGCCGTTTCCATAAAGGTCACACCGCGCCTTTTTCTGGCCCTGGGACTCGATGCCGTGTGGGTCGAGGCCGAGCTGGAAAACAAGATCTTTTCCCCGCTGGGCGACATCAACCAGAAATTCAAAGGGGACGATTTCGGCTTCGGATTCAACCTGGGCCTGGCGTTCCGACCCATCGACCGGGTCACTTTCGGCGTTTCCTACCGCAGCGAGGTTGACCTCACCGTGGAAGGGGATGCCGCCTTCCGGCTTCCCGATCCGGCGCTGAGCCCCTTTTTCCCGAAAACCGGCGGCACGGCCGATCAGACCTTGCCGCAGCAGGTCTTCGCCGGGGTCGCCTGGCAAATCGCCGAGCCGTTGACGGTGGAGGCCGGGGTGCGCTGGGAGGACTGGTCCTCCTACGACCGGCTCAAGATCGAACTCGATCAGGCCATCGGCCCTCCCGGCAACGAATCCGCGGAAAAGGTCGTCCCCAGGGACTGGCATGACACCTGGGCCTGCAACCTCGGAGTGAAATACCGCCTGAACGGCTTCGTGACCCTGCTGGCGGGCTATCTTTACGGCGAGAATCCGGTGCCGAACGCCACCTTCGATCCCTCCATTCCCGACTCGGACACCCATCTCTTCACCCTGGGCGCCGATCTGACCTTCGGCGCCCTGACCCTGGCCCTCAGCTACGGCTACCAGAAACAGGAGAACCGCCGCAAGGCCAACCTCATCGGCGCCGAATACGCGCCGCTGGGGGGCACTGCCAACGGCCGCTATGAGAACAGCGCCCATCTGGCCGCGCTCAGCCTCGGCTACCGTTTCTGAACCCGCGCCCCCAACCGGAACATGATGTATGGCCGCCTATCTGATGGAGCATGAGGAAGAAGCCGAGCGGCTGCGGCTCAAAACCGACGCCGCGGTGGTAACAGGGCAGGCGCGGTGGGCGGGGCTCAAGGCGGGAATGCGGGTACTCGATGCCGGATGCGGCGCCGGGGTGACCGCCCCCGTCCTTTTCGAGCTGGCCCAGCCGGAAGGAACCGTAGTTGGAATCGACGCCTCCGAGCAGCGGATCGATTACGCCCGCCGCCATTTCCAGCGGCCGGGGGTCGAGTATCTGTGTCGCGATTTCCGGCAGGAGCTGGAGGGGCTGGGCAGCTTCGATTTCATCTGGGTCCGGTTCGTCCTCGAGTACCACCGCCAAGGCGGCTTCGGAATCGTGGAGCGGCTGGCGCGGCTTCTCAAGTCCGGCGGCATCCTCTGCCTGATCGATCTGGACCACAACTGCCTCAACCATTTCGGGCTTTCGGAGCGGCTGGAGAAAAACCTTCAGGGGGTCATGGAGCGACTCCGCGAGGCCGCCGATTTCGACCCCTTCATGGGGCGCAAGCTCTATTCCTTCCTGTTCGACCTCGGCTTCCGGGACATCGATGTCCAGATGACCCCTCACCATCTCATTTTCGGGGAACTGGCCGAAGTCGACCGCTACAACTGGTGGCGGAAACTGGAGGTCGCGGCGCGCCGCTCGGATTGGGATTTTTCCGATTACGAGCAGGGTTTTGACGGCTTCGCCGCCGAATTCAAGGCCTTTTTCGAGAACCCCCGCCGCTTTACCTACACTCCGATGATCGCCTGCCGGGGGCGCCGTCCGTAGCGGCCGGTTCCGCCGATTTTTTCGTCGCCAGCCGGTCGGCCTCCGGTAAAATCCCCGCCAGGGAAGGCTTCGGCGCCGCCCCCTCTCCCAATGAGGACCGAGCGGGCGGAATTGCTCTGGCCGGACCGGAAGGGGGGCCTCCCGCCGCGGAGAAGATGGCCGTTTTCCGATAGTGGTTGAGCAAGGCGTCCACCAGCCGCTTTTCGAAATGCACGCCGCTCTTTTCCTCCAGCAGCCGGAAGGCTTCCCGCAGCGGCATCGGCTCCCGGTAAAAGCGCTGGGAGGTGATGGCTTCGAAAAAATCGGCCACCGCGATGATCTTCGCCCCCAGCGGGATTTCCGCGCCCTTTCGCCCCAGCGGATAGCCGCTGCCGTCGATCTTTTCGTGATGGGCGCCGGCCACCGCCGGCACCTCCCGGTAGATCCCCTCGAAATGGATCCGTTCCAGGATCTCCCTGGTCTTGGCGGCATGGGTCTTGACCGTTTCGTATTCCTTGTCGCTCAGCCGCCCCGGTTTTTTCAGGATCGCGTCGGGAACCCCGATCTTCCCGTAATCGTGGAGCAGCGCCGCAACCCGTATCATTTCCTGAAAATCCTCCGGCAGCCCCAGTTCCCGGCAGATGCCGAGAGCATACTCGGTGACCTTTTCCGAGTGACCGGCGGTGTAGGGATCCCGGCACTCGATGCTGGCGGCCAGGACCTGGATGGTGGAACTGAACTGCTTCCGATTCCGATCCAGCCGCTCGGCGTTGCGGATGCTGACCCCGATGATGGGAGCGATGCCCATCAGCAGGTTGAGATCGTTCTGCACCAGCGGACGCCCCGGTTTGAGATGCTCCACAAGCAGCACCCCAAGGGATTCGTCCTCACAGACGATGGGGCAGCAGATGCAGGAACGGACCCCCAGCTCCTTGACCAGCAGCAGCGCCCGCGCCATTCCTTCCTCCTCGATCTGGTCGATGTCGTTGACCAGCACCGGTTTTTGCTCCCGGAAAGTGAGGGTGAAGAGCCCCTGCTCGTCGTCTTTTCCCATTCCAAAGGTAATTTTTCGGAGCAACGCCAGCAGATGCTCCTCGTAGCCGAATCCGGCCCGCAGCTTCAGCCGTTCCTGGTCCGGGTCGGCCAGCAGAATCAGGCCCCGGTCGTAGGCCAGGTATTTCTTCAGGGCCTGGACCAACTGTTCGAGAATCCTGTTGATGTCGGTCTCGCGGCTGATGATGTAGCCGATTTCGCTGGAGAGGAGCACGTTGTTGTAGTTGATGTTGACCTGGTCCAGAAGTTCCTGGGTGGAGGTGCGGATGTTGTCCAGTTTCGGCTGGATTTCCCGTTTCTCGCGCCAGGCGGTGAACAGGGAGAGGGTCAGAATCAGGATGGCCGCGCCCGGCAGCAGCATCGAAAGGGCCAACTGCGGAGAGAGGAAGTAACTTAAGAAGACCACCAGCACCGTCGGAATGGAGACCAGGTTCCGAATCCGGCGCCACAGCGCGGAATAGGATCTTTGCCAGGAAATGGTGTAACGGCAGACCTTGCCGCCGCGGAACAGGCATTCGTCATGCTCGATGCGGGGAAAGTCGTTGGTGAGAATCTTGCCGATCGCCTCGAAAAATCCGATGCGGTTTTGACACTGGAACGGCTCTTCCCGCACCCCCTCGCAGGGGGTCACGGTGATCTCGACCCGGCCGGGCGCCAGCTTTTTCGATTCATAGATCGAAGAGCGGGTGAAGTTGGCCGTAGTGCCCCGGATCATCGCGTAGGCGGTGGGGAGATCGATCATCCCCAGCACGTATTTGCGCATCACTCCCATGGAGTCCGGGGAAGCGGCGTAGCGCCCCGCCTCCCGCGCGATATGGGGGTTCCCCGTCAACTGCACCAGGCGCTCGTAGAAGCGGTTGATCTGCTCCTGGGTGAACCATTGCCCCTCATCCTCCACCTCATACAGTTTCATCCCGGCGGCGGCCAGAAGATCCTGAATGTTGACATGGCTGTAGCGGCTGCGGATCAGCAGCAGATAGGCCTGGAGGATGCGGCTGTTATACAGGCGCGGAGCCGGGGAAGGGGGTGGAGTGGAACTGCCGTTCTTGGTCATGGCCATCCATCGTCACGCTGAAGCGCCGCGGAAAAGCCGTTTCAGGTAACGGAAATAATCGTCCACGTGACGAAGGTTCATTATCCATAAATTATATATCTTTTCGTAGCCGATACCGGCCCGGTCCGCGGTGGAGCATGGGAACACCAGCGCCGGGAGTTCCTCTTGGCCGTGTCGTTTCATCACCTCGGCGGCCACGGCGCGAAAGGTCGGCGGCTCCAGAGCTATCGGGTTGATCACAAAGACCTGCAGGCAATGGGTGAGATCGGACATGTTGAGCCCCAGCTCCGACAGGTTGAGAAGCAGAACCGCCAGCAGCTCTCCGTCCTTTTTTAAAGCCAGCAACCGTTTTTCCTTGTTGAAGCCGCAGGCGCGGAAATCCCCTTCCAGGGTGTTGACGAAGGCCGTCTCCGGCAACAGGTCCATGGCCCGGGGGAGCAGCCCCCCCGACTCCTGCTCATAGACACAGGCCAGGCTGACGATATCCCGCTCCTCGCAGGGCTCCAGCGTCCAATCGGGCGGCAGCGGGCCCGCCCCCTGGCCCCGCCGGCAATGAAGATAGGCGAAGGAGTCCAGGGAGCATTTCTCCCGATCATCCAGATGGCGGGCGACGCCTCCGAAAACCCGCTCGGGGAAACGATTATCCGGACGATAATAGCACATGACAAAATGCATATGGCTGGAGACAAGGTTGAGCGAGTCGTTGATGAAAGCGCCGATCTGGTTGAGCACCATGATGCCGGCCCGGTTGGTCTCTCTTTTTGAAGCGGCATGGTGATGGATGAGCCAGGTGTTTTCGAAAAACCGCAACATCGCCATATGCCCCAGGATCCGGCCGTTCTTCTGGTAGATGAAGTGGCGGGCGATTTCGGGATGCTGGCCATAGAGTTTCTCGTAGGTCTTTTTCAGTTCTTCCTTCTGGTGGCGCAAGGAGGCGTATTTCTCCGGGTAGATGAAACCGGATTCAAAGAAAAAACCCCACAAGGCATCGAGATCCACCGGACTGGAAAAATGGGAATGCCGGTCGCCGGCCCGTTGCAGCATAGCCTCCAGACGGACATGGTCGGCGCTGTTGAGGTCGAGAAAAGCCACCCCGTGCCGAATCGTGACCGGCTCTTGTTCGTTCACCATATGGCGGTTGACGACCTGGACCCGGCAAGGGATGACAAGGTTGCCGGCAAAGGCGATGGAAACGGCGGGAAGCATCAGGCCGGGGAACAGGACCGCCTCCCGTTCTTCCTCCTCGACCGCAAACCCCGACCCGGAAAGGGTTTCAATGGCCAGGGTCACCCTTTTCCCGGTCAACGGATGGCTGAAGACCATCTCCGGCGCCGGCGTCAACAGCCGGCGGTCGCTGCGGAACTCCTTGGTCCGGAAGCGGCGGGTATCGCGGTTGGCGAACCTGAAAACAAAATCCCGAACCTCCTCGCCATATCCCTGGCGGACCAGCAGGCAATCGCCGGAAAACAGGATCTCCTCCCCTTTGGAAAGGATGAGGTAGCCGGGGGAGTCAGGGTCGATCCAGAAAAATGCCCGGTTGGCGCCCGCGGCAAGGCAAACCCGGCAATACTCGGGGCTGAAATCGGCCAGGGTTCCCTCGAACTGGGCGCTGTTCTGGAGAAAACGCGCCTGGACCCCGCTGCAGCCATGGCGGCGATGACGACGGGCGCGGATTTCCCGGCACTGCTCGGGGAGCGCAAGCGCCAGGCCGTCCTGGTCGAGGCTCCGGAATTCAGCCTGCACCAGCAGCAGCCGCAACCCGTCATCCAGCAGAAAATGATCGAAAAGATAATGCCGGAGCTTTTTCGGAATATCTTGGGCGGGGTTCCAGCTCAAACGCAGGGTTTCATCAAAACAGGGCTCGGGGGCGGCGCTTATCGACAGGGAATGGAGGTATTGACGGTGCCGGAAAGTGAGCAGGATGCGGCCATCCTGAAAGTTGATAAAATTCAGTTTATCGATCAACTGCCGCCGGCTCAGGGTCTTGCAGTCCTCAAAAGGCTTTCCCTTGATGGCCTCTGCCAGGGAAACCAGGCTGGAAACTTTCTGCATGATCGAATTCCTCCCCACCCGTCGGAATTTTTCGCCCAAACCCCCAGGGAACATCCGGGGGAACGGTGCCGAGGCGGAGCCCCGTTGCTACCGCCCAGACCGTTACTTTTCCGGCGGCCCTTTCCCCTCCCGCTCCAGTTTTTCCCAATACTCCATCCTGTCCCGGATGGTTTTTTCATAGCCCCGTCCGGTGGGGCGATAATAAACCCGGTCCCGCAAAGACTCCGGCAGGAACTCCAGAGCAGCGAATCCCTCCGGGAAATCGTGGGCATACCGGTAGCCCTCTCCATATCCCCATTCCTTCATCAGCGCGGTGGGGGCGTTGCGCAGATGGAGAGGGACCGGCAAGGCCCCGGAGCGCCGGACCTCGGCCCGCGCCTCCTCCAGCCCTTGGTAGGAGGCGTTGCTTTTGGGCGCGGTGGCCAGATAGACAACGGCCTGGGCCAGATTGATCCGGGCCTCCGGCAGCCCGACGAAATGGACCGCCTGCATGGCGGCCACCGCCACCTGCAGCGCCCTGGGATCGGCATTGCCGATATCCTCCGAGGCCAGGATCACCAGGCGCCGGGCGATGAACAGGGGATCCTCGCCCGCTTCCAGCAGTCTCGCCAGCCAATAGAGCCCTCCGGACGGGGAGGAACCACGCAGGCTTTTGATGAAACCGGAAATGACGTTGTAATGCTCCTCTCCCCCCTGGTCGTAGAGAAGCGGTTTTTCCTGCAGGGACTGTTCCACCTCCTGGGCGCCGATAGTCCCGTCCCGGCTGAGGCGGGAGGCGATTTCCAGGGTGTTGAGGGCAATCCGGGCATCCCCGCGGGCATAGCGGGCCAGGATCTCTCTCGCTTCCGGGGCCAGGCTGAGATGGCGCTCCCCGAGCCCTTTCGGTTCCGCCATGGCCCGGTCGAGGATTTTGCCGATATCCTGCTCCCCGAGCGCCTCGAGGGTAAAAACCCGGGAGCGCGACAGCAGCGCGTTGTTGATCTCGAAGGAGGGGTTTTCGGTGGTGGCGCCGATGAGGACGACATCCCCCGTTTCCACCCCGTGCAGGAGAGCGTCCTGCTGATTCTTGGCGAGGCGGTGAATCTCGTCGAGAAACAGGATCGTTCTGGCGCCCTGGAATTTCCTGTCGTCCCGAGCCCGCCCCACCGCCTCGCGGATCTCCTTGACCCCCTGGAAGACAGCCGACAGGGGGACGAAGCGGCTGCCGGTGGCGCCGGCCACGAGCCGCCCGAGCGTGGTTTTGCCGGTGCCGGGAGGCCCGTAGAGGATCAGGGAGGAGAGCTTTCCAGCTTCGATCATGCGGCGCAGAACGCCGTTGGGCCCGATCAGCTTTTCCTGCCCGACCATGTCGTCGAGGGTCTCGGGACGCATCCTCTCCGCCAGCGGTGTGGCATCTTCCCGGCTGTTTCCGCGATCAAACAGATCCATCGTTTGGTTCCATCCCATGCCTAGGTGAAAAAAGGATTAAAAAAAACCTGCCCTGCCATTGTAAAAGATAGACGGAAAACAAGGGAAGTGATAAAATTTCCTACTTTTTTGGGCAACCGAACATGAAAAATATCGGCATCTTCGTCAAGCAGAAACACCCCTATGCGGCCAATGTCGCCCGCGAGGTCGCCGCCTGGCTGGAAAAACGGCAGCGCCAGGTTTTCTTCGAAGAGACCCTGGCCGCGACCCTGGGCCGGGAGGGTTTTCCGGCCGAGGTGCTCCCCGGCAAGGTCGATCTGATCATCGTGCTGGGAGGGGACGGCACCCTGATTTCGGTGGCCCGCGCCGTGGACGAACTCCAGGTCCCCATCCTGGGGGTCAACCTGGGGCGCCTCGGCTTCCTCGCCGAGGTGACGCTCGCCGACCTCTACAAGGTGCTGGAGAAGGTGCTCGGGGGGGAATTCACGGTCTCCAGCCGCATGCGGCTGGAAGCGCTGGTGCGCCGCCATGACCGCCTCATCGGCCGCTTCCGGGTTCTCAACGACGTCGTGATCAACAAGGGGGCGCTGGCCCGGATCATCGACATGGAAACCTGGGTGAACGACGTCTATCTCACCACCTTCCGCGCCGACGGCCTGATCGTCTCCACCCCGACCGGCTCCACCGCCTATAACCTGGCCGCCGGCGGACCGATCATCTCCCCCGAGCTCCATTGCCTGGCCCTCGCTCCCATCTGTCCCCACATGCTCACCAACCGTCCGCTGATCGTCTCCGACGATGCCGTGATCCGGGTCCGGGTCCAGTTTCGGGATGAAGACGTAGCCTTCACCGCCGACGGCCAGGTCGGCATCCCCCTCCACGGCGGCGACGAGGTTGAAATCCGCAGGGCGAAGATCGGAACGGTGCTGGTGAAGAGCCCCTCCAAAGAATATTTCGAGGTGCTGAGGAAGAAACTGCTCTGGGGCGGGCAGCAGGAACTGCCATGCTGAACGGGGCGGCGGATGCCACGGCTGCGAGCGCTTAAGCCTCCGGGGGAAAGATGCTGACGGAGCTCATCATCAGGAATGTGGCCATCATCGACCGGCTGGAGCTGCGGTTCGGCCCCGGCTTCAACGTCCTGACAGGGGAAACGGGGGCCGGAAAATCGATCATCATTGATGCCGTCAGCCTGCTGCTTGGGGGCCGCGGGAGTTCCGATCTGATCCGGAACGGCTGCGAGGAAGCCGTGGTGGAGGGGGTTTTCGACCTCACCGGTCATGACCTCCTTCAGAACCTGGTCACCGAAGCCGGTTTCGAGCCTGGAACGGAGCTGTTCCTCAAGCGGGTGCTCTCCCGCGGCGGCAAAAACCGCGTCTACATCAACGGCTCCGCGGCGCGCCTGCAGCAACTGCAGGAACTCGGCCGCGAGTTGGTGGCCCTCTACGGCCAGCACGAACATCAGGCGCTGCAGAAAACCGACCGCCATCTGGAGCAGCTGGACCGTTTCGCCGGGCTTCACAACGAAGAGACCGACTACCGGAAAGCTTACCTGCGGCTGCGGGAATTGACGGAAGCCCTCCAAACGCTGGAAGAAAAGGAGAAAAGCCGCCATGAACGGCTGACGCTGCTCGAATTCCAGGGGCGCGAAATCGGCGATGCCGGGATCAGGCCCGGTGAGGACGCCGAACTGGAAGCCGAGCGGTCGCGCCTGCTCAACGCCGAGAGGCTGCTGGCCGCCTCCCAGGAAGGCTACGAAACCCTTTACGGCGGAGAACGGGCCTTGGTCGGCGAGCTGGACCGGGTGGCGGGTGCCCTGGAAACGCTGGGAGATGCGGATCCGGCCCTCGCTCTGCTGGGCGAAACGCTGCGAAGCGCTCTCTTCGGGCTGGAGGACACCGCCTTTCAACTGCGGGATTACGCCGCCAAGGTCGTGTTCGACGAGGAACGCCGCCACCAGGTGGAAGAGCGGCTCCGGCTGCTCAACAGCCTGAAAAGGAAATACGGCCCCACCCTGGAAGGGATCCTGGCTTATGGGGCCGCCTGCCAGTCCGAGATCGGCGAACTCGGCCGCCTGGAGGCCCGCTCCGAGACCTTGCGGAAGGAACTGGCCGAATGCCGCTCCCGGCTCGATCAGGCCGGAAACCGCTGGTCGCGGCAACGCCGCGGCGCTCAGATCGCCATGAAACAGGCGGTGGAAAGGGAAATGGCCGCCCTGGCCATGCCCAGGGCGGTCTTCGGAATTCGCCTGACGCCCCTTTCCGAGCCGGGTCCGCGGGGCCTGGAAAAGGGTGAGTTTTTCCTCTCCGTCAATCCCGGCGAGGCGCCCAAACCGCTGGTATCGATTGCCTCCGGCGGGGAACTGTCGCGGATCATGCTGGCCCTCAACTGCGCCGCGCCGCTGCGGGAAACGGCCCTGACGATGATCTTCGACGAGGTCGACGCCGGCATCGGCGGCGCCGCTGGCGCCGCGGTAGGGGAAAAACTGCGGCAGGTTTCCCGCTGCAATCAGGTGTTGTGCATCACCCATCTTCCCCAGGTAGCCGCCTTCGCCGACCGCCACTTCCAGGTTGAAAAACGGCAAGAGCAGGACAGGACAACGGTTTTGGCACATATTTTGGATCAAAACGGGAGGGTAGCCGAAATGGCCCGCATGTTGGGAGGAACCCGGATCACGGATCGCACCCTGGAAAACGCCCGCGAACTGATTCTGCATTCAACCGGGGAGGAAACGCCATGCTGATTCGGGATGCCCGCCTTGCGGACGGGGTGGCGATTCAGAAGCTGTTGATGGAATACGTCTCCACGGGAATCGTGCTCTCCCGCTCCCTGGTGGAAATCTATCAGGCGATCCGGGAATTCAAGGTAGCGGTGGAAAACAACCAGGTGGTGGGCATCTGCAGCCTCCATATCTGGTGGGAAGACCTGGCCGAGGTCCGCTCCCTGGTGGTCAAACCGGGGAGGGAACGGCAGGGCATCGGCACCGACCTGGTGACCGCCACCCTGGAAGAAGCAAGGACCATGGGGCTGAAGAGGATCTTCGCCCTGACCTATAAGCCCGATTTTTTCGTCCGTCTCGGTTTTTCCGTGGTGGATAAGTCGGAACTGCCGCAAAAGGTTTGGGGGGATTGCGTCAAATGCCCGAAATTCCCCCAATGCGACGAGACGGCGGTGAGCCTGCTGCTGCCGGGTTCTAAACCGTAGACAGGCCCAACGGCTTATGTTAGTTTTAATTATTTCGCCATGAGGCGGATCGCAACCCGATGAAAGGAGGAATCATGTCCTCCGGCAAATTCAGGCTCCTGATCGTTCCGGAAGAAGACGGGGAGGTCCGCCAGCTTCAGCTTCATCCGGGGATTTTCCGCGCCCTTTTAGTCGCCTCCCTCCTCTTGGCGGCCGCTGTCGCGCTGCTGGCCGCCGATTATTTCCGGGTCCGTTCCTACCACGACGAAATACTCCGGCTGCGGTCCGAGAACCGTGTGTTCCAGGAAGAAATCCGCCGCCTCGGCACGGAGATGATGAGCCTGCGCCAGGATTTGGCGATCCAGGCCCGCTACGACCCCCGCTTCCGGATCATGGCCCAACTGCCGGTAAGGCTCAAGAACAGCCCCAACGGCATCGGCGGGCCGACGGAGCCGGATACCCCCGAGGCCGCAGGCCAACTTCAGGGCCAAAGCGACAATCTGCGGCTGGCCAACGATCTGCAGACCCCCGGCGAAGCGGAAAAACCGAGCGGCTGGCCGACCCATGGCTGGCTCTCCTCCCTGTTTGGGATGCGGCAATCCCCTTTCAGCGGCCGCCAGGTATTCCATGAGGGGATCGATATCGCCGCCCGCGCCGGCACGCCGGTCCATGCCACCGCCGGCGGAACCGTGGTCAGGGCCGGGTACAATTCGGGATACGGCAATCTGGTCGTGATCGACCACGGCAACGGCTATCGCACCCTCTACGGGCACAACGCCAAGGTCTTCGTCAAGGTCGGGCAAAAGATCGCCAAAGGAGAAAAGATCGCCACGGTCGGAAACACCGGCCGCTCCACCGGCCCCCATCTCCACTACGAGGTCCACCACAAGGGGTCCCCGGTCAATCCGCGCAAATTCCTGTAACCGCCAGTCCCCCTTTCCCCAAAAAACGCCTGCCGCCGCCGATTCCTGACGGGCACCGCAGGCCGGTACCTTTTTTTGCCCGCTTCAGGGCCGAAGCATTGCCGTTTTTTGTCATTCATTCATCCGACAAAGCGCGGTAGTAGGAGTCGAGCTGATAGACCGCGGCCAGCGGATTGTGCCCCAGCAGCCGGTCCTTGACCGCCAAAACCGTGCAGGGCGCCTCGGCAAAGCGGAAAAAGAGCGCATCGTGCCCAACGCAGAGGCCCAGCAGAATGTTGAAATCGGTCCGCGCCTCGTTGAGCAGCAGAGCCTGGAAAAAGGGGTTGCACATCGCCTCGAAGCGGCCGGGACGGAGCTTGTCCCGATCCGCGAGCCCCAACGCCTCCTTCGGCACCTGCCCCGCCTTGCAGCAGACCGAAACCATCTCGAACCCGCGGCCGGCGTAAAATTCCCGCACCCTTTTCCCTTCCAGCGCAAGCCCCGAGCAGAAAGCCAGCCCGAGCCTGCGATACCCCATCCGGCCGGCAAACTCGGCGATCTCCAAAAGACGCGGCTTGACCGGCACCGGCGCCCCCTTCCCGCAGCGGTAGCCGTCCTTTTCCTGGCAAGCCGCCTGGCGGGCGAATTCGCGGGTAGCCGGCTCCTCCAGCAACGAAAAAACCCGGTTCCTGAGCCCGGTCCGGTTTTCGGTGGGACAAAATGGCGGCGCCGCGCCTCCGGGTTTTTCACAACACCGTTCGGAGCGGGGGAGGGAACAACCGGCGCAATCGCAGATTTCAGAATCCATATCAAGCTTTCCTTGGCGCGAGGAGGTATTGTCTGATATTCTGCATAACGTTTCTCCGCCCCCCTGTCAAGAACGGTTTATCGGCCCATTTGCTCCGGGAAATTGTTGTTGACAGCCAAACAAATTTATGAATTATTGCCCCGTCACCGTGGCCCGGCGACAGGAACCCCGCTTCAAGGAGAACAGGATGATCGAATTGAATTTTTCCAAATCGGCCGACGGCCTGATCCCGGCCATCGCCCAGGACTGGCGGAGCGGCGAAGTGCTGATGCTCGCTTACATCAACCGTGAGGCCTGGGAAAAAACCCTGGAAACCGGCCTCGCCACCTACTGGACCCGCTCCCGGAAAAAACTCTGGGTCAAGGGGGAGAGTTCCGGCCATGTCCAGAAGATCCGGGAGATTCTGGTGGACTGCGACCTCGACACCGTCATCTTCAAGGTGGAGCAGATCGGTGAGGCGGCCTGCCACGAGGGATACCGGAGCTGTTTTTTCCGCCGCCTGGAAAACGGCGCCCTGTCCGTGATCGGGGAACGGGTTTTCGACCCGGCCCAGGTCTATAAAGGCTGATTAAAAAATTATTGAACTTTCAAGGAGTTGAACATGGCTGTGTTGCGTTTGGGGCTGCCCAAGGGGAGCCTGGAAAATACCACCTTTGAACTGTTCGCCAAAGCGGGTTACAAGATCGAGGGAGCCTCCCGCTCCTATTATCCCACCATCGACGACCCCGAGATCGAATGCGTGCTGCTGCGGGCTCAGGAAATGGCCCGTTACGTCGGGGAAGGGATTCTGGATGCCGGCCTCACCGGTCTCGACTGGATCCTGGAAAACGATGCCGACGTGGTGGAGGTGGCGGAGCTGGTCTACGGCAAGGTGGGCCGCAAGCCGCTGCGCTGGGTGGTGGCGGTGCCCCAGGATTCCCCGATCCAGTCCGCCGTCGATCTGCAGGGAAAACGGATCGCCACCGAAGCGGTCGGTATGACCCGCCGCTACCTGGAAAAGCACGGCGTCCAGGCCACGGTGGAGTTCAGCTGGGGGGCCACCGAAGTCAAGCCCCCCTACCTGGCCGACGCCATCGTCGAGATCACCGAAACCGGCTCCTCGCTCAAGGCCAACAATCTGCGCATCGTCGATACCGTCTGCACCACCACCACCCGCTTCATCGCCAACAAAGAGGCGTGGCGGGATAATTTCAAGCGGGGCAAGATCGAGCGCCTGGCCATGATGCTGCAAGGGGTGTTGGCGGCCGAAAAGAAGGTCGGTCTGATGCTCAACGTCCACAAGGACAACCTGGAGCGGGTACTGAGCATTCTGCCGGCGCTCCACAAGCCGACCATCTCTTCCCTGGCCGACGAGAACTGGTTCGCATTGATGACCATCATCGACGAAGCCCTGATCCGCGACATCGCCCCGGAACTGATCCAGGCCGGAGCGGAAGGGATCGTCGAATACGCC
>JAFGOW010000066.1 GCA_016926265.1 Deltaproteobacteria bacterium
CAGGTGAAATAGAGGGAGGTCATGATCAGGCAATAGGCGCCCACCTCCGGATGCTGGTGATCCCAGAAGGTGTCCATGATGAAGAGGGTGCCGTCCGGGCTCAGGGCCTCCCGGGTGCGGCGCAGGATGCCGACGATCTGCTCCTCGGAGAAACAGCAGAGAAACTGGCTCATCCAGGCTGCATCGCGACCGGTCGGCAGAGCGGCGGCGGGATCGAGAAGATCGGCGGGGAAAAAATCGACCCGCCCTTGGCAACCCGCCTGGCGCACCTGTTCGGCGGCGACCTGGAGCTGTTCGGGAAGATCGACGATGGTGACCGCCACCTCCGGATCGTAACCGGCGCAGCGGATGGAAAATTTTCCGGTGTTGCCGCCAATATCGAGCAGGGTGCGGGGCCGGTACGGCTCGGAAAAAACGATGGCGAGGGCCGCGTCGAAGGCGGAATCGGAATAGTGATGGTCGAAGGCGAACCAGCTTCCCCGTGCCGGTTCCGGAAGGCTGGTCAACGCCCGGTAGATGGTGGGCCAGTCGCCGAAGACCTTGAGCCCCGCCGGCTTGCCCTCATCGATCGCCTCTTCCAGATGAAACATGGCCCGGTAGCAGACATCCTGGGAAAAGTCGAAGTTGATCTGGGTGGTTTTGTCATGCAGGATGATGTAGCCGACCTTGGTCAGCCGGAATTTCCCGGCGCCGCGCCGCACCACGTTCTCGGCCAGCCCCGCCTCCAGCAACACAGTCAGGGCGTAACGGCCGAGGCCGGTCTCCTGCTCCAGTTCCTCGATGGTGCTGCCGCCCCGGAAAGAACTTTTTTCCAAAGCTCCCAGCACCCCCTTCTTCCACAACAGCCGGATGGCCTGAAAAGCGATGGGGGCCAGAGCCAGCCTGTTGGCATCCAGCGCCGCATCGGGTATCGCCTGACGTGCACTGTCCGAAAAAGGTTCCATAATGGTCCTTGCACCTCTTGTTTTGGCGCCCCCGCCGGCGGTCATTGGGATTGAATCGCCGCGATCCGTTTCCGGATCGCCTCCTTGCGGAAAGGTTTCAGTGCCCAGCACACCAGGCCGACCAGGGGCGAAACCAGATAGAGCACAGTCAGAAGGTAAACCTGGAAGATGCGGATGCGGCCAAGCCGGGCCGAATCGCCCGCGGTTCCCTTGGCGCGGATGAAACCGGCCCAAAACCGGAAGATCGGCTTGACGCGGTCTTCAATCGTCACCAGTTCGGGATTCACCTCCACCGCTCCGGCCGCAACCAGTTGCCCTCGCAGCGGGGCGAAGTCCCCCGCGAGGAGGGCTTCCCGGATCAGCGGGCCAAACCGTGCGGCCCCCCGCAGATCCGCTTCGGCAACCCCGGCGGGAGGAAAGAATTTTAGAAAACGGTCCTGCTTTCCTTGCAGCATCCAGCGGACGATGGTGACGGCGCTCACCATGTTGGGCGCCGGGTCGCAGAGGCTGATGGTGCCGACGGGATGGCCGCCGGCCTCCTCGATCTGACGCCGGATATCGGCATAGGCGCTGACCCACATGTTGCGGCTGCCGCTGATGGTCAGCACCGGCTTCCCCGATAACAGCATGCGAGCGGCGGGCGTCTGGAAGAAGGCGTGAACGGGAAGGGATGGAGAGAGAAACCAGGGCTGATAGGCGATCACGATCAGGTCGAAGTCCTCGTCGCCGCTCAAGGTCAACGGCTCGATGGCGCAAGGGTGGCCCAGCACCGATTCGGGCATGACCTGGAAGAACGAGTCGAAGGACCAGGGGAAGGGGAAAGCGGGCTTTGGTTTCAGTCCCTCATGGTAGATCTCGATACCCCCGTCAACGGCCAGGGGTTCCGTGATGGAATCCACGATCCTTCGAAGCTGCCCGGTTTGGGTGAAACAGACGATCAGTATCTTTTTTGACGCAGGGGCCATGATCAATTTCTGACCTCATCCTCGGCGGGGAAAATCGGCAGCCCCGAATTCCCCACTATTTTTCAGAGAAAGCCACGGAAAACAACCGTTTCAAGGTACACGCCCGCCCCAGGGATGTCAACGATTCAGGAAGTTGGCGGGGACCACCGGCTGTTCCTCGGAGCCACTATTTCCGATACCACTTGCCTCCCGGATCCTGCAGCCAGTGGCCGGCAGGCTCTTTTTCGGCGATCTGGGCGGCCCGCTGTTTGGCCACCAACTCCGGTTTGGTCTTCTGCCGTTCGGCGATCATCCGGTACACCGCGCGCCGGTCCCGGTTTTCGGCCGCCACCAGTTCCCCATGCGCCTTGGCCTGTTTCCGGAACTCCAGCAGTCCCTGGTTGTTTTCCCCAACCACTCCCTGTTCCTTGAGGGCATTGATGACCGGAAGACGTTCCAGCATGCGGCTCTTGATATCATCGGCCGCGGCGGAAAAACCGGCCAGAAAAATGAACGCCGCCACGGCGGCGACACACATCGGCATTCCTTGGCGTTTCAGCATGTAGTCCTCCTCACTTTCACGGTTTGGCCTGGAGCTGCTGCTGGGCCTCGTCGATATCGCCGAAGAAATTTTCGAGATCCTTCTGCACCCGGACATTGACGTCGATGGTGATGTGGATCGGCTTGACCTCCACCGGCGCCACCTGCACTTCGTGGCGGGTGCTGCACCCCGCCGCCATGGCCGCGACAACGACAGCCAGCAGAACAATCCTCTTCATCGCCCCTCCTTTCACTCGAAAACCTTCCAGAGTTTTTTATACCTCATAAGCCTTTCCAGAGGAAAACGGAAATTGAGGTCGAGCCGAATCCCCTCGAAATTCGACCCGGGCGAACCTGCCCCCGCCCTGACGAACCCCCCCAGCTCCCGGCGATAGACAAAGGGAAGCGTCCCGGTGGGTTTGCCGTCCAGGCTCAGCGTCACCAACAGATCCTCCCGCTCGGAATGGATGCCGAGACGGGCCCAGCGGTATTCATAATCCTGGAGAGCCGCTTGGGCCAGCCTGACGTGATCGAAGGCCCCCTCTTCCGGAAGGCCGGCGGTCAGATTCTCCATGCCCGCAACCTGAATCGTCCCCCCCTCCCCAGGGCTGGAATAGAGAAAACCGTCGTCGAAAGTCCATTGGCCGTTGCGATAGCGGACCGGTATCCGGCCGTTGAGGGTGCCGCCCCCTTCGGCGCGGGCGGCTCCGAGCTGTTCAAGAACCTGGGCCAGATGGACCCGGTCGCAGGACAGCGCCAGCTCCAGTTCTTGGATTCCAGGCCGGAAGCGGAATGAATCGCTTTGAACCTTTCCTCCGCACCAGCCGAAATCGGTCTTTTCCACCAGCAGCTGAGGCCCCGGCTCGATCTGGAACAGCAGCCGCCCCCCCTCGAACACCACATCGCCCAAAGAGATCCGGTCGAAAGCAAGGGCCTGGCCTGGACCGGAACGAAGGTCGGCCAGATCACTGAAATCGAGTCGAAGACTGACGTTACGCCCATCCAGTTTCCATTCGGGATCGTGAAACCGGAGCTTTTCCAGTGCCAGCCCGGCGGTACCGGAAATACCGGCGGAGGAAAAGCGGAATTGCCCCTTCAGGTCCAGATCGGAACGAACCTCCATGGTTTTCAGGGCGGGGACATAGGCCGCAAGCAGCGGGTTGAGGTCGGCGTCCCGGCGCGCCACGCTGAAACCGAGTCGCCCCTCCGTAACGGCGGAATTGAGAGCGCCATCGAAACGAAGTGTCAGCTTCGGGACCAGCATCTCCCGCCACTCCCCGTGCCAGGAAAAACCATCCCGGCCCTGGCGGAGAACGCCCTCGATCCGTCCCAGGCGGCGCCCTCCCTGGGTGATCTTCCCAACCCGGAGATGACCGGCGCCGGATTCGCCGGAGAAGGGCTGGCTCCAAGGCAGCAAAACGGAAATCCCCTCGGCGGCGATGCCATCGCCGCCGGTCTCCAGAACCGCCGCCGTTAGCCGCATGGCTCCCCGGCCCCGCCAGTTTCTTCCAGGATCGAGGTGAAAGTCGGTTTTAAACAGGGCATCGGAACATTTGGCCGTCCAATCCCGATGTTCAAAAACGCCATTCTCGATCCGGCATTCGGCTTCGCCTCGGGCTTCCTGCCCGACCCCGCGCAGCGCCCCCCGGCCGACCAGCCGCTGCAGGCGGTAGCGAACGTCGCCTGCGGTTCCCGCCAGCCGCTGGAGCTGAAACCCGCCTTCCAGGTGGTACCCCTCTTTTCCCCCCGCACCGCGCAGCGTCAACTCCGCGGCCCGCAAACCGAGAGTCGCTTCTCCCAGGAAGGGAAGCGCCAACGCTTGGGTTGGATCGGTCCGGGGCGGACGATGGCCGTCCAAAGCAAAAAACCATTCCCCCGAAGGGGCCATCCCTCCGGAAAAATCTCCCGCCAGAAAGGGCTGCGGGGGAGCCGTGGCGCTGCGTTCGGCGTTCAGGTCGAGGTTCCAGCGAGCCGAGAAGCGGGGATGGGGAACGGTCTCGACCCTCAGCTCTCCGATTCCCAGCCCCCCCGTGATCGGACCCTCGAAAAATATGGGAGCGATATCGATGGCGCCCCTTTGGCCGGCCAGCACCGCTTTGATTTCAAAGGGATCGCCACCCATCCAGGCAAATCTGCCCTGCTCCAGACGAAGATGACGAAACGCCAGACGCATTTCCCCACGCCGCACCGCGATGGGAAACAGCCCCATATCGAAGGACCCTTCGCATTCCGCCGATGCGGCCGGAATAAGGCTGCAAGGGTAACCCAGCTGGGCCGCCAGAGGGCGCAGGGGCAAAGAAGTGGGGGCAAGGGCCGCGGTCAAAGAAGCCTTTGCCAGATCGACAGCGCCCTTGAATTCCACCGCCGTTCCGAAAGGAAAAAGGATCAAGCGGCCGGTAATCCTATGAAAATCGGGCATGGCGGCCTGAAGCTCGAAAGGGAGATGAAAACGCGACTCCGGTTGGACGAACTGGATATGGGAAGAGGCGACGGACAGCCGCCGGATGCGGAGAGGAAACCGGGCCGCTTCCCGGCCGCCGTCGGAAACCGCGGGCCGGGGTCGGCCAGGGACCATCCATCCCCTTTCATCGCGGACCAGATCCAGGGAAAGGCCCCCGACATGGATCGCCTCCACGGTCTGATTCAGCAACCCCCAGGGAGAATAGGAAAGCCGCACAGAGGAACATCGCAGCGCGGAGCGGCCGGAATCAACGCCGAGGGCAAGCTGCCCCAGGTCGGCGCCGAAGAGGCCGATCCGGCGCACCTCGCAGCGGAATCCGGGCCAACCGTTTTCCTCGGCCCAACGCGGCAGGAAGCGTTTCTCCAGATACCAGGGGAGCAGGCCTTCCATAACAACCAGAAAAGCCAGGGCCAGGGTTATCAAAAAAAGGGCGAGACGGCGCATGGTGAAGGCTCGCGGAAGAGCTCGGGCTTCAGGGGCGATGGACGGGGACTTTTACCGCGACCGCGCCCCCTGCCGCTTCCTAAAAATGGAACAATTTTTGCTTAAAAATTAAGGTGCTACAGCTTTTTTTGATGAATCCCCGTCAGCAGGGAAACCACGGACCGCCATGATTAACGGCATCGCCACCTCTATCCACAACACCGGCAGCTACCCGGATCCCAAAACCGGGGCGGAGCCATCGTCCGCCACGGAGAGGCGTTTTTCCCGAACCGCGACGGGCTCAGGTGCCGAAACGGAAACGGGGAGGGGCGGCGCTTCTTCGGTGCAGGACCAGGTCACTCTGAGCCCCGAGGCCCGGCAGAAAATCCAGGAGCTGGCCAACCGGGACCGGGAGGTGCGCACCCACGAGGCGGCTCACGCCGCGGTCGGCGGCCCCTACGCCGGCGCCCCCCGCTACAGCTACCAGCAAGGGCCCGACGGCCGCCGCTACGCTGTCGGCGGCGAGGTCGACATCGACACCGCCAAGATCCCTGGAGACCCGAAACAAACCCTGGCAAAAGCCGAAACCATCCGCCGGGCCGCCCTGGCCCCGGCCAACCCCTCGGCGGCCGACCGCGCCATCGCCGCCAAGGCGGTCCGCATGGCCGCCGAAGCCCGTTCCGAAATCACCGCGGAACAGAATCAAAAATTGCAGGAAATCCTGCCCCAAAACGTCGCCGGCGGCGGCAAATCCACCACCCAGCGCGGCCATCTGCTCAATCTCAGCGTCTGACCCGCTCTTTTTTTCCAACGGTCAACAAAACTCCACCCGGTTGCG
>JAFGOW010000067.1 GCA_016926265.1 Deltaproteobacteria bacterium
ACCGCGCCCAACCCGGTGCTGACGACGCTGCGCTACTTCCGGCAGGAGTACGAAGAGCATATTTACGACAAGAAGTGCCGGGCCGGCAAATGCCGCGATCTCTGCACCTACGAGATCGCCGACAACTGCGTCGGCTGCACCCTTTGCGCCCGCAACTGCCCCGTCAACTGCATCTCCGGCGAGGTCAAGAAACGGCATGTCATCGATCAGAGCCGCTGCATCCGCTGCGGCGTCTGCCGCGATGTCTGCAAGTTCGACGCGGTGGTGGTCAAATGAACGAGGAAACCAAAGTGGCGAACATCCGATTCACCTTAGACGGCCAAGAGCTGGAAGTCGCCAGGGGCACCACCATTCTGGAGGCGGCCCGGGCCCAGGGGATCTTCATCCCCACCTTCTGTCACAACCAGGAGCTGAAGCCCTTCGCCTCCTGTTTCGTCTGCGTGGTGGAGATCGCGGGGCGGCCCAATTTGGTGCCGTCCTGTTCCACGGCCGTGACCGCGGGGATGGCGGTCACCACCGACTCCGAGCGCATCCGGCGGGCGCGCCGCACCTGCGTCGAACTGCTGCTTTCCGACCACGAGGGGGACTGCCTCGGGCCCTGCATGGCCACCTGTCCGGCCGGGATCGACATCCCCGGCTTCATCAAGCATCTGGCCGAGGGGGACGACCGGGCGGCCCTGGAACTGATCAAGGTCACCATGCCGCTGCCGGCCATCCTGGGACGGGTCTGCACCCGGCCCTGCGAAGGGGAGTGCCGCCGCCAGCTGGTGGAGGAATCCATCTCCATCTGCCATCTCCACCGCTTCGCCGCCGACCAGGTCGCGGCCACGGGCCGGGAGTACATCCCCACGGCCGCTCCGGCCACGGGCAAGAGGGTGGCGGTGGTCGGAGCCGGTCCGGCCGGGCTTTCCGCCGCCTACTACCTGCGGCTGCTGGGCCACGCCTGCACCGTGTTTGACATGCAGGAAAAGGCCGGCGGTATGACCCGCTACGGCATCCCCAGCTACCGTCTGCCCCGGGACGTCATCCAGCGCGAGGTCGATGTCATCGAGCGGCTCGGGGTCGAATTCCGCTACAACACCTGTCTGGGGAAGGATTTCTCCCTCGATGACCTGTGCCGGGACTACGACGCGGTGTTCCTTGGCCTCGGGGCCCAGCTCGCCAAGCCGATGCGCATCAAGGGCGAACAGAGCGCAGGGGTGTTGTCCGGGATCGGATTTCTCGGCGCGGCGTCCCGCAACGAATCGCTCCCCATCGGCCGCCGGGTGATGGTGGTCGGCGGCGGCAACACCGCCGTCGACGCGGCCCGCACCGCGCTGCGCCTCGGTGCTGCCGAGGTCAGCATCCTCTATCGCCGCACCCGGGCCGAGATGCCGGCCTGGGAGGTGGAGATCCACGCCGCCGAGGAAGAAGGGGTGCGGCTCGACATCCTCGCCGCCCCTACCGGGGTGGAAAAGGGGCCCGACGGCACCCTCCACGTCACCTGCATCGAGATGGAACTGGGCGAGCCCGATTCCTCCGGCCGCCGCCGCCCGGTCCCCAAGCCGGGGAGCGAACACGTCCGGGTGGTGGACAACGTCATCGCCGCCATCGGCCAGGATGTCGATCCCGGCGCCTGTGACGGCCTGGCCCGCACCAAGTGGGATTCCATCGACGCTGATCCCCACACTGGCGCCACCAGCCGCGCCAAGGTCTTTGCCGGTGGCGACTGCGTGACCGGCGCCGACATCGCGGTGACCGCCGTGGCCGCCGGCCGCCGGGCCGCCATCGCCATCGACCAGTTTCTGCGCGGCGAGGCGGTGGTTGGCGATCCCAAGCTCTACAACCACACCATGGGCAAGATCCAGGAGGTCGATCCGAAGGTCGCGGCCGGTTTTGAAAGGGCCGAGCGCGCCCCGATGCCGGAGCTCGATCCCCAGGAGCGGATCCGCGGCTTTTCCGAGGTGGAGACCGGTTTCGACCCCGAAGCGGTCCGGGCCGAGGCCCAACGCTGCATGGAGTGCGGCTGTCGCGACGCCCACGAGTGCAAGCTGCGCTCCTACGCCACCGCCTTCGGCGCCGACCAGCACCGCTTCGGCGGCGTCAAGCGGGCCTTCGAGCGGGACGCCAGCCACGCCGCCGTGGTCTACGACGCCCACAAGTGCATCCAGTGCGGCAACTGCGTGCGGATTACCGAAGAGATTCTCGGGACTTCGGCCATGGGCTTCACCGGCCGCGGCATCACGGCCAGGGTCAAGCCGGCCATGGGCCGCCCCCTGGGAGCGGTCGACGACCGGCAGATCGACAGGCTGGTGGAAAACTGCCCGGTGGGGGCTTTGACCCGCAAGGACGACCGGGTCGCCACCCTCGAGCCGGACTTCAAGCGCCCTCAATTTTCCTGCCCGGAATGAGCCTTCAAGAAAGAGAATCGACGGCCGGAATCACCCACAGGAGGAGCGGATGAGCCAATGGAACTCAATGGATGAGGTTTTGGATTTCGCCATCGCCAGGGAACAGGAGGCGGTCGATTTCTATTCCGGACTGGCGGCCCAGGCGGAAGTCCCGGCGCGGCAGGAACTGCTTGCCGGGTTTGCCGAGGAGGAGCGTGGGCACAAGGCGAAGCTGTTGGGGGTCAAGGCCGGCGGGGGCCTGGTCCGGGAAAGGAAGAAAGTTGCGGATCTGAAGATCGCTGACTATCTGGTCGCTGTCGAGCCGCGGCCCGGCATGAGCTACCCCGAAATTCTGGTCGTGGCCATGAAGCGGGAGAAGGCGGCCTTCAAGCTCTACACCCATTTGGCGGGCATCGCCTCCGATCCCCGGATCGCAGCGCTGTTTTTGTCCCTGGCCCAGGAGGAGGCCAAGCATAAGCTGCGCTTCGAGATGGAGTACGACGATTACCTGACAGAGGATTAAAGAAGGCGAGTAAAGCCCTTACGAAAACAAAGACTTTTGTTTTTTTGTTCATTTATTTGGTGCAGTTCATAAAATACGAACGATAATTCCTAAAGGGATCTGGAGCCGGGCGAAAGGGTACCCTCGAACCCCGGCTGGAACCTCCCTCCCGGCCCGATCCCTTCCCTCTCAGATCACCAAAGTTTTCGCCAGTCTTAGAATGGCGGCGTCGATGGGGCGGAGGCCCGCCTGGAACACTTCCTCCAGCGGGGTGTAGGTGATGCCGCCGCTGGTCAGGCCGACCATGCACCCCCCCTTGCCTTGCAGCAGTCCATCCACCGCTTTCACCCCGAACCGGGCGCCCAGCAGCCGGTCGAAAACCGAGGGAGAACCGCCGCGCTGGTAGTGGCCCAGGACCATGAGGCGGGTCTCGAAGCCGATCTGGTCCTTGATCTGATCGGCGATCTCCTGGGCCTTGGCGGCCCCTTCCGCGACCATGATCAGGGAGTTGTCGCGCCCTTCCCGATAGCGGCTTTTGAGGCACTCGCAGATTTCGTCGATGCGGAAGGGATCTTCGGGGATGATGGCGAATTCGGCGCCGCAGGCCACGGCCGCGGTGATGGTCAGATAGCCGGAGTTGCGGCCCATGCACTCCACCACGAAGGCGCGGCTGTGGGAGGAGGCGGTGTCCCGGAGGCAGTCCACGGCGTAGATGATGTTATTGAGGGCGGTGTCGACCCCCAGCGACATGTCGGTGAAGGCGATGTCGTTGTCGATGGAAGCCGGGATGCCGATGGCCGGGATGCCGCGTTGGGAAAGGGACAGCGCCCCTTTCAAGGAGCCCTCGCCGCCGATCACGATCAATCCCTCGACCCCGAGGCCCAGCAGATTTTCCGCGGCCAGCTTCTGTCCCGCCTCCTCCATCATCGCCTTGCAGCGGGCGCTGTGGAGGACGGTCCCGCCCCGCTGCAGGATGCCGCTCACCGAACGGCTGGTCATGATCTGGTACTGGCGGTCGATCAGCCCCTGGTAGCCTTTCTCAATTCCCACCACATCCATGTTTTCCGAAAGGGCCTTGCGGACCACGGCCCGCACGCAGGCGTTCATCCCGGAGGAGTCGCCGCCGCTGGTAAGTACCGCGATTCTCTTCATCATCTTTCTCCGTTTCGGTTAGGTGGCGCGGAATGGGGGGCCAGGAGGGCGTCGGGAGGCTTGACAGCTGCCCGACTATTGATAGTGTAGACTATTAGAGGGGCAGTGCAAATCTGACCTGTAATGTTCCCTTGCCGACCGATCTTTTGATCCGAACCGCCTGAAAGAATTCTGCGACATTGTCCCGAACCCCACGGAGTCCTCATGTTCGAACGAAAGCTGAATCTGCCGCAGATTCTCCCCGTCTATCCCCTTCGGGAACAGATTTTTTTCCCCTTCGAGGTTGCTCCGGTCACGATTTCCCCGGAGGCGATGCCGCTGATCGGGGAGGCCATCCGCCATGAATCCATCATCGCCCTGACCTCTTTTTTTCGCTCCGGTAGGGATTTCCCCAATTTCGAGGAGATCTCCAAGGTCGCCACGGCCGGCCGCATCAAACAGATCTTCCGGTTGCAGGAAGGGAACTGCAAAATAATTTTCGAAGGTTTGCAGCGAATCCGCATCGAAGGGCCTGTGCAGACCTCTCCCTACGTGATGGCGCGGATCTACCCAATCATGGAGATGCCCCTTAAAGGCCAGGTGGTCGACGCCCTCGTCAAGAGCATCAACGCCATGATTAAAATTCTCGTTTTCCATAGGCATTTTCCGCAAAACGAGGTTTTCCCCATGGATCCCAGTCCGGAGGCCGGCCAGTTGGCGGACATGATCGTCGCCACCCTGGAGATGGACCCCCTCGACAAACAGCGTTTTCTGGAAACCCTGGAGCCCCTGGAACGGCTCAAGGGGGTTCATACCTTGTTGGCGTCGCGGCTCCAGAAATTGAAGCTCCAGAACGTGGTTGCCTCGTCCCTCTCTCCCGAAATCCAGAGGAACGAGCGTGAGAGCCAATTCAGGGAACAGATGAGGGAACTGCAGGATGAATTGGGCGATCGCGGCTGCAAGCATCCCGAACTCGATCAGTTGCGGGAGCGGCTCGCCCGCTGCCGGATGCCCGACGAGACCAAAACCATCGCCGATAAGGAGTTGATCCGCCTGGAACGGCTCCATCCGGCCTCTCCGGAATACCAAGTCGCCTTCAGCTATCTCGACTACATCTGCAACATGCCCTGGTCGGAGGAGACCGAAGACAATCTCGACATCCATTACGCCGAGCGGGTTCTCAACGAGGATCACTACGATCTGGTCGACATCAAAGAGCGGATTCTGGAGTTTCTGGCGGTGCGTTCTCTGCGGGCCTCGTCCCAAGGGTCGGTACTCTGCTTCGTCGGACCGCCGGGTGTCGGGAAAACCTCCCTGGGGCAGTCCATTGCCCGCTCCATGGGGCGGAAGTTCATCCGCGTGTCGCTGGGAGGGATGAAGGATGAAGCGGAGATTCGGGGCCATCGGCGTACCTATATCGGCGCCATGCCGGGGCGGGTCATCCAGGATATCTGCCGGGCGCGGGTGCGCAATCCGGTCTTCATGCTGGACGAGGTCGACAAGATCGGCAAGGATTTTCGCGGCGATCCTTCCGCGGCGCTACTGGAGGTTCTCGATCCGGAGCAGAACCATGCTTTTACGGACTACTACCTGAACGTCCCCTTCGATCTGTCGCGGGTGATGTTTATTACCACCGCCAACACCACCTTTCCCATCCCCGCCGCTCTCCGGGACCGCATGGAGATCATCCAGCTTCCCGGTTATAGTAGCGAGGAAAAGACCGAGATCGCTTTCCGCCATCTGATTCCGAAACAGCTGGAAGAGAACGGCCTCGTCGGCCGGGGTCCGGAATTCGACCGGGAGGCTGTCCAAAGGATCGTCGAGGAATACACCCGGGAGGCCGGGGTGCGGGGCCTGGAACGGAACATCGCCGCTGTCCTCCGCAAGGTGGCCAAGGATGTCGCTCTAGGGGGGAATGGAGGGAAAAGGATCACGGCGGCGCTGTTGGAAGAGTTTCTCGGAGCGCGGAAATATTTCGCTGAAATCATCGGTCGGGAAAACCAGACCGGGGTGGCGACGGGCCTGGCCTGGACCGAGGCCGGGGGCGAGCTGCTCTTCATCGAGACCTCCATCATGCCGGGCAGGCAGGAGTTGATCATGACCGGCAATCTCGGCTCCGTGCTGCAGGAATCGGCCCGGGCGGCGCTCTCCTTCATCCGCACCCACGCCGGGGAGTTGGGGATCGAGCCGGCCCGCTTCCGCGACAGCGATATCCATATCCATGTTCCCTCCGGCGCTGTTCCCAAGGACGGTCCCTCCGCGGGGGTTCCCATCGTCACGGCCCTGGTTTCGTTGCTCACCGGACGCCCGATCCGCAAGAACGTCGCCATGACCGGGGAGTTTTCCCTCTCCGGCCGCATTCTGCCGGTGGGAGGGGTCAAGGAAAAGGTGCTTGCCGCCCACCGCGCCGGCATCGCCACCGTACTTTTGCCTGAGGAAAACCATTGTAACCTCCGCGACATCGATCCCGCCCTCCAGGACGATATCCAGTTGGTTTTTGCCGACAATCTGCTCTCGGTGCTGAAGCACGCCCTCTGCTGAAAATTCTTCAATGACCTGGTTTCTTACCGATGATTGCTCTCCGTTTGACCCTGCGGAAGGCGCGGGGTAGAATGGGAAATCGTCGGGCTACTCATCAAAAAGGAGCCTGACCATTCAAAGGGGGTTCGGTGCGAAAACCATTTATTCTGACCGCCATCCTGCTCGGGATGGCCCTGCTGTGCCTTGATTGCCGGGCGGACGGCACCGCTCTGGAGGGGAAGGTCCGGGAGTTCCGGCTCCAAAACGGCCTCCGGCTGCTGGTGGTGGAACGCAAGGGTTCACCGATTTTTTCGGCCCATATCGCCATCGGGGTGGGCGGGGTGCACGAAACCAGCCGGGAGCGCGGGGTGGCGCATCTGCTGGAACACATGCTTTTCAAGGGGACCGAGATCGTCGGCACCACCGATTTCCGCCGCGAACGGAGACTGCTGGAGGAGATCGAAGAGGTCGGTGAGGCGCTCGACGAGCTGGAATTTCGTTCCCGCGGCCAGACCCCGGAAGCCGAGGCGTTGCGGCGTCGGCTGGCGCTCCTTCAAGATCGGCACAAGCCCTTCGTCGTCAAGGACGAGGCGGCGCGCATCTACGCCGAGAACGGCGGCGTCGGCTTCAACGCCTATACCAGCCGC
>JAFGOW010000068.1 GCA_016926265.1 Deltaproteobacteria bacterium
AACCGGCAAAACCGTGGTCATGGCCGCCCTGATTCTCTACCACTATTTCAACCGCAGCGAATACCGCAACGACACCCGTTTCGCCGATTACTTTCTGATCGTAGCGCCGGGGATCACCATCCGGGACCGTCTCGGCGTGCTTTATGTGAATATCGGCAACTGTCACGATGCCCTGCCCGATTACTACCGGCTGCGCCGCTTGGTGCCGGGAAATCTGGAGCCATTCCTGGAAAGGCTCAATGCCCGGATCATGATCACCAACTTTCACGCCTTCGAACCCCGGACTCTTCAGGGGAACAAAAAAAGCCCCATGGATGGCAAAGTCGGAGCGAACGGCAGAAGAACCGAGGCCAGGGAGGATTTCGGTCAGGTCATCCGGCGAGTTCTCGGCAAATTCAAGGCGGGTGCCCGCCTGCTGATCCTGAATGACGAGGGGCATCACTGCTACCTCCCCAAGGCAAAAGGGAAAACCGATGACGAGGACGACAGCCGGGAGGAAAACTCCAGAGCCGCGGTCTGGTTCACGGGACTGACCGAAATCGCGGCCCGCTTCAAGGTCTCCTCGGTCTATGACCTGTCGGCCACCCCCTATTTTCTGAACGGCTCGGGGTACCCCCCTTACTCCCTTTTCCCATGGGTGGTTTCCGACTTCGGCCTCATCGAGGCGATCGAATCAGGCTTGGTGAAAATTCCCTTTCTGCCAGAATGGGACGATACCCAGGCGTTGAAAATGCCGATGCTGCGGAATCTTTATGATCACGTCAGCCGGGATCTCCCAAAAATGGGACAGACACGGCGGAAGAAAGAGGCGCGCGAGGACGGGAAAATGCTGTTGGAACAGCCGCCCAGGCTGCCCCCCCTGGTCCGCTCGGCCCTGGATCAGTTCTACGATCACTATCAAAAGGAGGCCGGCCAGGTCAACAGTCTGTTCGACAACCCTCCTGTCTTCGTGGTGGTCTGCAACAACACCTCAGTCTCCAAAGAGGTCTACAAATACATCGCCGGCTATTTCATCGGCGAGAACGAAGGGGGGCCGGGGAATAACGTGGCCGGCAAATACCCGCTATTCTCCAACTTCGATCCGGCCACGGGAAAGCCTCTTTTGAAACCGCCGACCCTGCTGATCGACTCCGACGCCCTGGAGAACTCCGACCAGATCAACAGCGATTTCAAGAAAATCTTCGCTCCTGAAATCGAGGCTTTCAAGCGGGACTATCGCATCCGACACCCGGAGAAATCTCTTGAGCAGATCTCCGATGCCGATATCCTCCGCGAGGTGGTCAACACCGTCGGTCGCAAAGGGCATCTTGGCGCCCATATCCGTTGCGTGGTTTCCGTCTCCATGCTCACCGAAGGATGGGACGCCAACACCGTCACTCACATTATGGGGCTGCGGGCCTTCGGTTCCCAGCTTTTGTGCGAGCAGGTCGCGGGCCGCGCCCTGCGGCGCCAGTTCTACCAGGCCGATCCCAAAACCGGGAAATTCCCTCCCGAATACGCCCACATCATCGGTGTCCCCTTCAAAATGTTCAAAGGGGGCGTTAATCCGCCTCCGCTCCCCCCGGTCAACCACACCCGCATCCAGGCCCTTCCCGAGCGGGAGAAGAAGTTCGAGATCGCCTTTCCCAACCTGGCGGGGTACCGGGTCGAACCCCTGGAAGGGGAGATCCGCGCCGATTTTTCCGGAGTGGAGGCCTTTGAGTTCGACGGCAGCCGCTTCCCCACCATCACCACCCTGGCAAGCGCCTTTTCATCCGAGACCCAGGAACTGTCGGTGGCCTCGGTGAAAGAGAAGCGGGACCAGGAGATCATCTACCTGATCACCAAAGATTTGCTGAACCGCCATTACGCCGACCAGGACGGCAACCCCGAATTCCAGAAATTCCACCAGTTGAAGCGGATTGTGGAGGAGTGGTACTTCACCAAGGTGAAACTGGTCGGCATCACCGATCCCGAATACCGCAAGCTGCTCTTTTTCGATGAGCCGACCCGGATTTGCGACCATATCCTACGTTGCATCCGCGCCGAGGGGGCCAAAAGTGAGACGGTCCTCCCCATTTTCAACCATTACAACCGGTTCGGCTCCACCCGCTACGTGAACGGCGTCACCACCAGGCCACCGGAGAAGCTCTTCGCCACCCGCAAAAGCCACGTCAACTACGTGGTCGGCGACACCGACAGCTGGGAGCAGATCGCCGCCAAGACCCTGGAGGATCTCCCCCCGATCGAAAGCTACGTCAAAAACAGCTTCCTCGGCTTCGCCATCCCCTATGTGGCCGAAGGGAAAGACCGGATGTACCACCCCGACTTCATCGCCAGCTGCAAGATGAGGAACGGCGTCAGGATCAATCTCGTCATCGAGATCACGGGGATGAACAAAGAGAAGGCGATGAAGAAGGATTACGTCGTCAACCGCTGGCTGCCGGCTGTCAATGGCGTGCGCGACCGCTACGGCTACCCTGAATGGCGCTTCATCGAGATCGCTGGCGATATCCGCGATATCAAGAACCAACTGACGGTGGCTATCGAAGGGCTCTAAAGGATGGTCATCTTTCTCGATGAGTCGGGGGATCTCGGTTTCGATTTCATAAAAACTCTCAGGGCAGCGCCGGCCTTCAGGCCGTGGACCTGTTCTGTTGGGGGATATGGAGAAAATACGAGATGGGGGATGGAGCGTGGTACGACTGTTTCTGGGAAAGGATCCTCTTCGAAACCGAATATCTGCGAAAAGGGCAATAAAAAAGACGGCCCCTGCAACGCCGATGTCCCCGGGGCTTAGGCCAACCGATGGAAGGAAACACCCCAGGCACGCTGCAGGATTTACCCGTCTCGGACCAAGTTAAGCCTTTCCTTTGAAAAGTCAAACCCCTATTTTCCCCTGGACCGGGGATGAGGAGACCATGGCGGAGATCGATTCCATCAAGCACAAAAAAGCCCGGCGCGCCCACATCCCCTCCTGCGAGGAGGCTGGATGCGAGGAGGCCAGTCCCAGTGTGGCCGGGAAAAAACAGGCCGGATACCCCCTGAATCCGGTGGTGCACCGGGGTCGGGACCCGGAGCTCTTCTGGCTGGAGAAGTACCGCAACGACGACCGGGAGAACCTCCTCAGGATCGACATCCGCTCCCTCTACCGGCATGAGCACATCTCCCCGGAGATGCTCATCGGACGGCTCTACCGGATGCGGGAGGAGGCGCCGGCCCAGGGGTCGCTGTTCGACATCAACGAGCTGTTCGGCAACGCCCTGGACAAGGACGAGCTGGAGAAGCCCGCCACCTACTACGACCATCAGGACGGCTGGAGCAACCGCGTCATCCAGGGGGACAGCCTGCTGGTGATGACCTCGCTGCTGGAGCGGGAAGG
>JAFGOW010000069.1 GCA_016926265.1 Deltaproteobacteria bacterium
CTACGAATCGATGGTGGAAAACCTGGAGCGGATCTACGACATCGCCAAGATGATCGCCCCCTGCCTGGTCTTCTTCGACGAGGGGGATGCCATCGCCCCCCGCCGCTCCCAGCAGGGAGGCTCCCCCTACGACAAGGTGACCAACAAGTTCCTCTCCATCATCGACGGCGAATCCCCCTTGAACCACGTCTTCACGGTGCTCACCACCAACCGCCTCGATATCCTCGATCCGGCCCTGATCCGCTCCAAGCGCCTCAAGGTACTTACTGTTCCCGGTCAGTTACGGGAGGAGGACGCCATCCGCATCCTGCGCAAGGAACTGGAAGGGATGCCCCTCGACCAGGGGCTTGGCTACGAGGAGATGGTGCGGGTGGCGCGGGGCCTGTGCGACACCCCGGCCGACTTCACCGCTTTCGCCGAAAAGGTGCGCAGTCTGCACAAGACCGAGGTCGAGATTCTCGGCAAGCTGAAAAGCGCCCTGCGGGGGACTCCGGAGGAACGGCTGCGCTTCGTGCGCTTCAACGCCAAGACGCTGTTCAGCCTCATGGAAGCGCTCTCCAACAGCACCGATCTGTTCGCACGGGCGCGCCGCGGCGAGGAGGAAATGCTTGTCTGTCTGGACGAGGTGGCCTCCGACATGGATCAGTCCATGGCCGAAAAGGTCTATCCCATTACCCAGCGCCACCTGGTCAACGCCAAGACCCAGCTGGCGCACAGCCCAACCCGCAAGGGCAAACAGCAGCTCGACAAATTCCTGGAGACGGAGCTTTCCAAGGAGCCCCAGGTCGGCTTCGTGGTGGGGGTTGGGGCCAACGACACCTCCGGGGTGCTGCTTCCCGTCGCCTCCTCCCTGGTTTACCGAATCTTTTCCGACAAGATCGTGGTCACCGGCGCCGTCTCCAGCGCCTCCCCGGCTGCCGCCGAACTCGATATGTCGGTGCAGATGACCCGGCAGAGCGCCCAGGAGGCTCTGACCCTGGTGGAAAACTATCTCCAGTCGCTGTGCCCGGAACTGAATGTCTCCCGGATTCTGGGGGAATACCTTCAGGGCTATTCCCTGCACCACCAGTTGCTCAGCGCCTCCTACACCGTGGGCGGCCCTTCCGCCGGTTTCGCGCTGGCCATCAACACCCTGTCGGTGCTGCTCAACATTCCGGTCCTGAACGACTTCGGCATTACCGGCGCGCCCTGGATCAAGGGGGCGCAGAAGAACGAGGTCGGGGCCTCGGTCATCATCGGCGGGCACCGTCGCAAAACGGAGAAGGTTCTGCAGTATTTGCCCCGGATGTACATGCCGGCCCAGAACTACGAGGACCTGGAACCGGAACTGCTCAAGGCTTACCGCATCGAAGGCAAGGACATCCGGGGTGTGCGAAGCTTTTCCGGCCTGATCCAGGAAGTTTTCTATTTTGGCCCCGAGCATTATCAGCGCCTCCAAGATTTCCTCAAGGAGCGAATGGAGTGGGATCTCAGGGAAAGCGGAGAAAATGAGGAAATTTTCCCGGTGCAGCGACTGCTTGAAATCGAAGCGGAATTGCGCTGTCAGGGGGAGGAGGAGCTCCGGCTTCGCATGAGGAGGATTTCCGAATTCGTGGGGAGAGATCCGCAATCATTGAATTTCACCAACCTGGAAAAGGTTTTTGAAGGTCTCGGATCCAAAATCGGGGAATGAGCCGACCGCCGATTCGACAAAATCCTTTTCACGATTTCCAATGGTTGCGAAAAATTCGGGGATCATTTAGACTTTACACACTATCGAGACCATTTTTTAAAAAACAGAAAATCCCCATTCAAAGGAGGAAAAAATGGCCCAATATCGCTGTGTGGTATGCAATTACATTTATGATCCGGAAGTAGGCGATCCGGATAGCGGCATCGCTCCCGGAACCGCTTTCGAAGATATTCCCGATGACTGGGTCTGCCCGCTGTGCGGCGCCGACAAAAGCAATTTTGAAAAAGTGTGAGGGAAAGAATGCTCCGGCAACCGGTTGTCGATCAGGAGAAGTGTATTCGTTGCGGTTTCTGCGTAGATACCCTTCCCGAAGTTTTCCATTTCAATGACTTCGCCATTGCCGAGGTTCACAACCCCGCCGGTGCTTCGGAAAACCGCATCGAGGAGGTCATGAGGGGTTGTCCCATGTCCTGCATCTCCTGGCTGCGGTAATCCCCAACCCCGACGGTGTCGGAAAGATTCGATGTGAACTCTCCATCTCAAGGCCCGGACGGATTACCGTGCGGGCCTTGTCTTTGAACCGCGGCTCCGATACCGACAAAGTGCCATAGCATGAATGAAAAAAGACGCAAGCCCGATTGGCTCAAAATCCGCCTCCCCGGAGGGGCCAAGGCTGCCCGCATCGAAAACTGGCACCGTCGGCAAGGCCTGCATTCCGTCTGCGCTAGCGCTGCCTGCCCCAACCGGGGGGAGTGCTGGAGCCAAGGAACCGCCACCTTCATGATCCTCGGCAACCTCTGCACCCGCGATTGCGCCTTCTGCAACATCTCCCACGGCCGCCCCATATCTCCTGATCCGGCCGAGGCGGCCAAGGTGGCCGCGGCCGTCGCCGAGCTGGGGCTGCAATACGCCGTGGTCACTTCCGTGACCCGCGACGATCTCGACGACGGGGGAGCCGCCGCCTTCGTGGCGCTGGTCAAAGAAATCCGTCAAGCCGCGCCGGCCTGCCGGGTCGAGCTGCTGATCCCTGATCTGGGCGGTAACTGGAACGCTCTGGAGGCGATCCTGGCGGCCGGCCCCGATCTCCTGGGGCACAACCTCGAAACGGTGCCGCGCCTCTATCCCCTGGTACGATCCGGGGCCGATTACCGGCGCTCTTTGGAGCTGCTGGCCCGCTGCCGGAACCTGCGCCCCGATATCCCGGTCAAAAGCGGCCTGATGGCCGGTCTTGGGGAAACCCGCCAAGAATTGACGGAAACCATGGCGGAGCTTACGGCCAACGGGTGCCGGCTGCTGACGGTGGGGCAGTATCTGCAACCAACCCGGAATCATTGGCCGGTCCATCGTTATCTAACACCCGATGAATTCCAAGAAATCCAAGGTGCGGGACTGAAAATCGGTTTCGCCCATGTCGAGGCCGGCCCCCTGGTGAGGTCGTCCTATCATGCCGAGGAACAGTACAAGGAGGCTATTAATGCAAAACAAGGATAAAGAAATACGGGACGTCATCATTCTGGGCTCCGGTCCGGCCGGACTCACCGCCGCTATCTACACCGCCCGGGCCAACCTGGAGCCGCTGGTCATCCACGGCGCCCAGCCGGGTGGACAGCTCACCACCACCACCTTAGTGGAGAACTACCCCGGTTTCGCGGAAGGCATCGACGGGCCGGTGCTGATGGAGGAGATGGAGAAACAGGCGCGCCGTTTCGGCGCCCTTTTCCTGGCGGGCGAAGTGACCCAGGTCAAACTTCAAAAGGCCCCTTTCGAGATTTACACCGGGGATGATATCTATCGCTGCCGTGCCCTCATCATCGCCACCGGCGCCTCGCCGCGCCTGCTCGGCCTCCCCAACGAAAAAGAGCTGTACGGCAAGGGGGTCTCCGTCTGCGCCACCTGCGACGGCTTTTTCTATCGGGACAAGGAGGTGGCGGTGGTCGGCGGCGGGGATACCGCCATGGAAGAAGCCACCTTCCTGACCCGTTTCGCCAAAAAGGTCCATGTCATCCACCGCCGGGACGCTCTGCGCGCTTCTCCGGCGCTCCAGGAACGGGCGTTAGCCAATCCAAAGATTGCGCTCCATTGGGATACGGTGGTGAGCGCCATTCGCGGCGACAAACAGCACGGGTTGACCGGCGTCCGCCTCAAGAACGTGGCCAACGGCAAGGAGGAGGAACTGCCCTGCGACGGCCTCTTCGTCGCCATCGGCCATCTCCCCAACACCACCCTGTTCACAGGACAGGTGGAAATGGAGGAGCGCGGTTATCTCCTGACCGGTCACGGCACGGAGACCAACATCCGCGGCGTTTTCGCCGCCGGCGATGTGCAGGATCCTCATTTCCGCCAGGCCATCACCGCCGCCGCCTCGGGCTGCATGGCGGCCATCCAGACCGAGCGTTTCCTGGAGGAAAACCAATAGCGTGCGGTCCGGAGCGAAATGCTGCTGGAATATCTAAGCTGGATTTTTGGGGCGCTGCTGCTGGCGGCGGCGCTCTTTTCCGCCGGCCACGCCCTGCTTTTCCGGCGTGACCCACGGGCGGCCCTGGTCTGGATTCTGATCTGTCTCTTTTTGCCCGGTATCGGTTTCGGCCTTTACTGGCTGCTGGGGGTCAACCGTATCCGCACCCGGGCCCGGAGCTGGCAGCAAAGCGGCCGCGGCATGCAGTGGCTGACCCCGGCCTCCCGGGAGTTTATCCTCTCCCCCGATCCGGTACCCCCTTTTCCGGCCGCCAACCTCGCGCCGCTGCTGCAACTCTCCAACGCCATTACCCGCCGCCCATTGGTTTCCGGCAACCGGCTGCGGCCGCTGATCAGTGGCAGAGAAGCCTTCCCCGCCATGCGGCAGGCCATCGCCAAAGCCGAAAAAACCATCTACCTTGCCACCTACATCTTCGGCACCGACCCCGTGGGGAGGGAATTCATCGCCGATCTGGTGGCGGCCAAGCGGCGCGGGGTCAAGGTTCGGGTGTTGACCGACGCCCTGGGGGAGCGCTATTCCTTCCCCTCCGCCCGTTCCCTGCTGGATAAAGGCGGGGTCCACACGGCGCGCTTTCTCCCCCCCTTCTCTTCCTGGGGACTGTTTCACCTCCATCTCCGCAACCACCGCAAGCTGCTCTCGGTGGATGGCCGGATCGCTTTCACCGGCGGCATCAATATCGGCCGCAGCTGGCTTTCCTCCAAAATCGACCGGGGGGATGTGGTCGATCTCCACTTTCAGGCTGAGGGTCCGGTGGTCGGCCAGATCGAGGATACCTTTCTCGAAGACTGGCATTTCGCCACCGGTGAAAAGGTTTGTGCCTCCCCCTACCCACTGCCGCTGGAGGACGGCAGCGCCTATTGTCGGGGAATCAGCGCCGGACCCAACGAAGACTTCGAAAAACTCCGCTGGCTGCTGGTGGGAGCCCTCGACTGCGCCCGCCAGCGGGTGCGGATCATGACCCCCTATTTCATCCCCGACCGGGATCTGGTCTCCTCCATCAACAGC
>JAFGOW010000009.1 GCA_016926265.1 Deltaproteobacteria bacterium
AGGCGATCTTTTCCGCCGCATCGGCCAGTTGGTCGCGACTATGGGCGAGGGTGACGGAGAGACGCAGCCGGGAGCTGCCGGGAGGGACCGTCGGGGGGCGGATCGCTTTGGCGAAAAGCCCCTCCGCCCACAGCGATTCCGCCAGCCGTACCGTCTGCTCGTTGGTTCCGATCAGGATGGGGATGATCTGACTTTCGAAGGGGAGCAATTTCAGTTTCTGTTGCTCCAGCAGACCGTGAAAAAAACGGGCGTTGTCGAGCAGCCGTTTTCCCAAATCAGGTTGGGAAAAAAGGATCTCCAGCGCTTTTTGTGCCGCGGCCGCCGAGGCCGGAGGCAGGGCGGTGGAGAAGATAAAAGGGCGCGCCCTGTTGATGAGCCACTCCCTGAGGCGGGCGGAGCAGGCCGCAAAGCCTCCATAGCCGCCCAGGGATTTGCTGAGGGTGCCGGTGATCAGATCGGCCCGGATGCCGAGACGGCGGCAGACGCCGCCGCCGCAAGGGCCGAACACCCCGATGGCGTGAGCCTCGTCAACGATCAGGAAGGCGCCGAAGGATTCGGCCAGGGAATGAATCTCCGCCAGCGGAGCGAGGTCGCCGTCCATGCTGAAGACGGAATCGACGACGATCAAGACCCTCCCCTCCCTTTTCTTATTCGCTTCCAGAAGAGCGCGCAGTTCGCCGACATCGTTGTGGCGGAAGCGCTGCCATTTAGCGCCGCTCAGGCGGATGCCGTCGATGAGGCTGGCGTGGTCGAGGCGGTCGAAGAGGATCAGATCCCCCGGCCCCGCCAGGGCGGAAATCACGCCGAGGTTGGCCAGGAAGCCGCTGCCGAAGACCAGGGCGCTCTCGCAACCGAGGAGTTCCGCCAGACGCTTCTCCAGCGTCTCGTGCAGCTCCAGATGGCCGCACATGAGGCGCGAGCCGGCGCTGCCACACCCCCATTTTTCGATGGCGGCCACGGCTCCGGCCTTGAGCCGCCAGTCGCCGGCCAAGTCGAGATAATCGTTGGAGGAGAAGTTGAGGACCGTGCGGCCGTCCCGCACAAATGTCCCCCCGCAGGCGGGCAACGCCGTCAGCGACCGGAGCTGATCCTTGGCCGCCAGTTCCCGCAATCCCTGTTCGATGTCGATCATTAAATGACTTCCCAACCCTTGGAACCTGAAAGGTTGATTTTCGGCAGGTTGCTGAAAAACAAAAATCCGGCCCCCAGGCCGGGCGCAGGAATCGGGAAAGGCGCTAGCCCTCCCATCCCCATGCGAACATGTGGAAAATCCCTCCACCCCGCTGCGCCGGGGCCGGAGCCGCGGCCCTCAGAACATGAAACGGCGCATGCTGACGTTCATCAGCAGCCCGACCCCGATCATCGTCGTCACCATGTTGGTGCCGCCGTAGGAAAAGAGCGGCAGCGGCACCCCGACCACCGGCAGCAACCCGATCACCATGCCGAGGTTGATCACCACATGCCAGAACAGCATCCCGATCACCCCGACCGCCAGATAGCGCCCGAATTTATCGGAAGCCCGGTAGGCGATGTAGATCCCCCAGACGATGATCAGGCAATAGAGGGCCAACAGCACGGTGCAGCCGGCAAAGCCCCACTCCTCGGCGAAAACCGAAAAGGCGAAATCGGTATGGCGTTCGGGGAGGAAGGAGAGCTGGGACTGGGGCCCGTGCAAAAACCCCCGCCCCCAGAAACCGCCGCTCCCCACCGCGATCTTCGACTGGATGATGTGGTAGCCGGCGCCTAGGGGATCACTTTCGGGATCGAGGAAGATCTGGATCCTGGTTTTCTGGTAATCCTTGAGAAAGGCCCACCCGACCCAGGGGGTCAAGGCCCCGGCCATAATGAGAAAGAGCAGGGTGCGGAACCGGATCCGCACAAAAAGGATCAGGGTAACGCCGATGAACACCACCAGCAGCGCGGTCCCCAGGTCCGGTTGCCGGAGGATGAGCAAAAACGGCACCGCCAGCAGCAAAAACGGCACCGCCAGTTGGGGCAGACCACACCCCTGGGGATAGGAACGGTTGCTGAAATAGCCGGCCAGGGTGATGACGATGACGACCTTGATGACCTCGCTCGGCTGCAGGTTGAAAAAGCCGAGGTCGATCCAACGCCGCGCCCCCATGCTGACCTTCCCGAACAGCTGCACCCATCCCAGCAGCAGCACCGAGCCAATGTATAGGGACCAGGCCCAGTGCTTGAGATGGCGGTAATCGAAAAGGCAGAGCAGAAACGCGATGGAAAGCCCGATGAGCAGCCAGAAAATCTGCTTCTGATGAATGGCGCGGGCGGCAAACGACCAGGAGAAAGTGGCGCTGAACAGATTCAGGATGCCGATGGCCGCCACCAGCAGGATCAGCAGGATGAAAAACCAGTCGAAATGAGTCAGCAGCCGTCGGTCGAACATCGCTCTCAATCCCCTTCCAGGCCGCTCTGCTCATCCCGTGGCGGAATGGTGGCCCCGAAATAACGGGCGAAAACCGCCTGGCACAGAGGCGCCGCGGCGCGGCTGCCATGCATGCCGTGTTCCACCACGACGGCCATGGCGATCTCCGGTTTTTCGGCGGGAGCATAGGCTACGAACAGGGCATGGTCGCGGAACCGGTAGGGGATCTCCTGATTCGGGGTCTGGAGGTTTTTTTCCTTCAGTTTGACGACCTGCGCCGTCCCCGTCTTGCCGGCGACCTGGACCCCGACCAGGCGGCTGTTCCAGGCCGTGCCCCGCCGCTCGTTGACCACCGCCACCAGCGCTTCGCGAACCGCGCGAAGCTGCCTGTCGTTGAATTCGACCCGGCTGCGCACGGTCGGAGTCTCCTGGAACAGAATCTCTCCGGAAGGATCCTCGACCCTGGCCACCAGATGGGGACGGTAAACCGTGCCGCCGTTGGCCACCGCCGCGGTCATCACCGCCAGTTGCAAGGGGGTGGTCAGCACAAAGCCCTGGCCGATGCTGGCGTTGACCGTTTCCCCGTCCACCCATTCCTCACGAAACGCTTTCCGCTTCCATTCGCGGGTCGGTATCAGCCCCCCCTTCTCCCCACCCAGATCAACCCCGGTCGGTTGTCCCAATCCCAGGGCGAAGGCCATGGCGGAAATGCGATCGATGCCGACCTCGAAACCGATCTGGTAAAACCAGGTGTCGCAACTCTCCTTGATCGCCTTGCGGAAATCGGTCCAGCCGTGACCCCCTTGTTTCCAGCAGCGGAAACGGCGGTTGCCGAGGGTGATCTCGCCGGGGCAGAATACCTGCCGATCGGGCTGAATCAGCCCCGATTTCAAAGCGGCCAGAGCGGTCACGATCTTGAAGGTCGATCCCGGCGGATATTGGCCATGCACCACCTTGTTGGAGAGGGGGAAACGGGGATCCCTGAGCAGTTGCAACCATTCCGTTTCGCTGATCCCCTGGGCGAAATGGGCCGGGTTGAAACCGGGTCGGCTGACCATGGCCAGGATCTCGCCATTGCGGACATCCACCACCACGGCCCCCCCCGCCTCGTTGCCAAAGGCATTTTCCACCGCCTGCTGAAGCTGCCAGTCGAGGGTCAGATGGACCTGCCGGCCCGGTTTCGGTTCCCTGGTCCGGAGAATCCGAAGTTTCTTCCCCTTGACATCGACCTCGATCAGGTGGTCTCCCGGTTCCCCCCGGAGATACCCTTCCAGCCCCCTTTCGAGACCACTCTTGCCGATGAAATCCCCGGCCCGATACCCCTCGAAGTCGCTTTTCTGAAGTTCCTCTTCGGCCACCTGGCCCAGATAGCCGAGGGCGTGGGCGGCCAGATCCCCGTGGGGGTAAAACCGCACCGGCTGCACCTCGATGAAGACGCCGGTGAGATCGACGGCGTTCTCCTCGATCAGTTCCATCCGGTCCCAACCGACATCGTTGGCCAGCATCAGAGGGAGATAGCGGGGCTGCCTTCTTCCTTTCTGCCAGTTCTTTTCCAGGGTCGCCGGATCCAGACCCGCCAGGGCGGCCAGCCGCGAAAACAGCAGCTCACGATCCTCCACCTCACGGGGCAGCGCCATCAGATTGAAAGCCGGCCGGTTACCCACCAGCAGTTCCCCGTTGCGGTCGAAAACCGGCCCCCGTGGCGGATGGATGGGGACGTAACGGATGCGGTTGTCCTCGGCCTGCACCCGGTAGCGGTGGCTGTCGATCACCTGCAGATTCCAGAGCCGCAGCAACAGCACCAGGAAAATCCCGACCACCCCCCCGGTCAGGATGAAAAACCGATTTTTCCCGGCGATCATCATCTCGACTGTCCCCGCCTCCCGCTAAAACCCCAGCTCATCGACTCGGGGGCCAGGCAGATCGGCTCGCCAACCGCTGCCCCGCCTCAACACCCTTAGCAACCTGACCATCAGGAAAGCCCCCAGCAGATTGAGGCCGGTCTGGGGGAACAGCCCCAGTGTCGCAAGCCCCCACAGCCCCTTTTGGCCGCCGAAGAAAAACCGCAGAAAAACCAGAAGAAAAACCTCCAGGCAGGTGGCGACGGCCACCATGTAATAAAACGAAAACAGGGTTTCGGTGTTGACGCCGGAAAGCAGTATCCGGAGCAGAAAAAACAGCGCGGGGTAGACCAGAGCGTGAAGACCGAGGGCGTTGCCGCCGAACACATCCATTACGCAGCCGAGAGCGAAACCGATCAGGGCCCCCCGGAAAAAGTCCCCGAAAAAGGCCAGATAAACCACCAGCACCAGAAACAGATCGGGTTTCCAGGGGAGGGGCCAAAACAGCGGGAACAGCCAGGTCTGCACCAACACCGCGGCCAGAACAAAGGCGAGAAGCAACAGGGCCCCTTTCACGGTTGGCTCCGGCGCAGCACCAGCACCTCTTCGAGGCGGAAAAAATCGGCGCTCGGCACCACGGTCACCGACTGAAACAGACCATAGCTGCGGCGCTCCACCCGCACCACCTGGCCGATGGAAATCCCCTTGGGGTAGACGCCGCCGGTTCCGGAGGTGACGATCAGATCCCCCACCTGGATGTCCTTCTGGCGGAGGGTGAATTCCATGTTCAGATACCCCCCCTGGCCGCGGATGACCCCCCGCGCCCGGTTCTTCTGAACCAAAGCCGCCAGCGCCGAAGAAGGGTCGGTAATGAGCAGCACCCGCGACTGATAGGGAGCAACCCGGAGTACACGCCCCACCACCCCCTCGGGGACAATCACCGGCATCCCCTCTTCGATACCGTCCGCGCTCCCCTTGTTGATGACCACGGAACGGAACCAGCTGCTGCTGTCCTCGGCGATCACCTGCGCCGACAAAGCGGGCAGCTCCATGGCGTCGCGGAATTGGAGCAGGCTCTGCAGCCGACGGTTGGCGATCTTCAGCTCTTCCAGTTCCTGGAGACGGCCCCGAAGGCGGCGGTTCTCCTCCTTCAGCAGCATATTTTCGCGGGAGGCGGAAACCAGCCACAGGTAGCCCTGCCACCAGCCGGCGACGGTGTCCACAAAATAGTCGGCCCCCTGTTGCATGGGGGCCGTGAGGGTCAACACCATTTTTTCAAACAGGGTGGTCCGTTCCCGGTGGCGGAGATGATAGGAATAGAGCAGCAGGGCGACGAGGAACAGGGCGACCATGAAAAGCGGTTTGCGGAATTTTCTGACCCAGTCCAGCATCGATTGCCCTGCCCCGTCCGGCCCCAGGGGCCGGGCGCCGGAAAGGAAAAAGACCCGCCCCGTCAGGACGAGATGGAAACCCGCCGCAGCAGGCCCAGTTCATCCAATGCCATGCCGGCTCCAAGGGCGACGCAATCGAGAGGATTCTCGGCGATATAGATCGGCAGGCCGGTTTCCTTTTGCAGCAGGCGGTCCAGATTGCGCAGCAGAGCGCCGCCGCCGGCCAGGAAGATCCCCTTGTCCACCAGATCGGCGGCCAGTTCGGGCGGCGTACGCTCCAGGGCGACCCGCACCGCTTCGACGATGGCGTTGACGGTTTCCGAGAGGGCTTCGCGGATCTCGTCGGAATCGATAGTCAGGTTTTTGGGAATGCCGGTGACCAGGTCGCGCCCCTTGACCTCCATGGAGCGGACGGTGCCATCCTCATCGGGGTAGGCGCTGCCGACCTCCATCTTGATCTGTTCCGCGGTCCGCTCCCCGATGAGAAGATTGTATTTGCGTTTCAGGTAGTTGACGATCGCCTCGTCCTGCTTGTCGCCGCCGACCCGCACACTTTTGGAGTAGACGATCCCGGCCAGGGAGACCATGGCCACCTCGGTGGTGCCGCCGCCGATATCGACGATCATGTTGCCGGAGGCCTCGGTGATGGGGAGACCGGCGCCGATGGCGGCCGCCATCGGTTCCTCGATAAGATAGACCTCGCGGGCGCCGGCCATCTCCGCCGATTCGCGCACGGCCCGTTTCTCCACCTGGGTGACCCCCGACGGCACGCAGATGATGATGCGAGGACGCAGCAGGTTCTTGCGGTTGTGCACCTTCTGGATGAAATAGCGCAGCATCTGCTCGGTGATGTCGAAATCGGCGATCACCCCGTCCTTCATGGGACGGATGGCGACGATGGTGCCGGGGGTGCGACCCAGCATCTTTTTCGCCTCCATACCGACGGCCAGCGGCCTTTTCTGCCCCATTTCGTCCTTGCGGACCGCCACCACCGAGGGCTCGTTGACCACGATCCCTTTTCCTTTCAGGTAAACCAGGGTGTTGGCGGTGCCAAGATCCACCGCCAGATCGTTGGAGAACATCCCCCAGAGGGCATTGAGAAATCCGAACATGTCGCGGCGGTCTCCTTGTCAGCAAAATTACGTTTTGACAGATGCAAAATAAGCCATAACATTAGCAAAAGGAATTTTGCTTTGCAAGGGCAATCCAAGAAAAAAGGATTGCAAACAACCGTTGATTTGTCTAATATTTACCGTTCATTACCATTTTCGGGAGAGCTTTTGGGAAGGATCCTCGACATGCTCGACATGATACGCAAAAAACAGAAATCGGTCATCATCCAGATCGTCTTCTGGACCATCATCGCCGCCTTCGTCGGCACCATCTTTCTGGTCTGGGGCAAAGGGGATCAAGGCGGGGAAGACAACCAGATGGCGGTCATGGTCAACGGCACCCGCATCGATCTGGCCAACTACCGCCAGGCCTATGAGAACCTGACGGAATTTTACCGCGAGCTGTACGGCAGGCAGTTCACCCCGGAACTGGAAAAACGGCTCCGCCTCAAGCATCAGACCTTCCAGACCCTGGTTGACCAGGAACTCCTGCTTCAGGAGGGAAAACGCCTCGGAATCCGGATCCCCCAGGAGGAACTGGTGGCGTCCATCGCCCGCGTCGAGGCCTTCCAGATCGACGGCCAATTCGACAAGGATCGTTATATCAAGGCCCTCGCCAGCCGCCGTCTCACCCCGGAACAGTTCGAAAAGGGGCGGGAGGAGCAGATGATCGTGGAGCAGGTCCGAAAGCGATTCAACGAGGGGGTGGCCATCTCCGAATCGGAGGTGGAGGAGGCCTACCGCCTCCAGGAGGAGAAGATCGAGCTGGATTTCCTCCGCTTCTCCCCCAATCAGTTCGAGCAGCAGGTCGTTGTCGAAGAGGCCGCACTGGCTGCTTTCTATGCGGAGCGGCAGGAAGAATTCCGGATCCCGGAAAAGATCGTCCTCGGCTATCTGGAGTTCGATCCCGCCGTCTTCCGGAGCCAGATCGTGATCTCTGCCGAAGACCTTGAAAAATACTACCACCGCCATCTCGATCTGTTTGAGATCGAGGAGAAGGTGAAGGTGGCCCATATCCTGTTCCGGATCCCCCCCGACTCCGACGCCGCGGCCCGCGACAAGATCCGCGCCAAGGCGGAAGAGACGTTGAAAAAGATCCAGGCCGGCGAGCCCTTCGCCAAGCTGGCCAAAAGAATGTCCGACGACACCGCCAGCGCCGCCAGGGGGGGGGAACTCGGCTTTTTCCCCCGCGGCGCCATGCCGCAACGGCTGGAGCAGGCGGCCTTCTCGCTGGCCGTCGGCGCCGTCAGCGAAACGATTCTCTCCGATGCCGGCTACCATATCCTGAAAAAATTGGAGCACGTCGAACCGGGCCTCAAGCCGCTGGAGGCCGTGAAGGGGGAAGTGGAAGCCCGCCTGAGCGGCGAAAAGACCCGGGAGCTGGCCTTCGAAAAGGCGATGGACGCCTACAACATCCACCGCAAGGAAGGAAACCTGGAGAGCGCCGCCAAGTCGGTCGGGCTGGAGATCCAGAACACACCTCCCTTTGCGCGGGGCGAACCGGCGGGCAAGCTCGGCCTCCTTCCCGAAAGTGTCGAGCGCGCCTTCACCCTGGAGGACGGAAAGCTGGCCCGGCCGGTCGCCCTCTCCGACAAGGTGATCCTGTTTGCCGTCAAGGAACGCCATGCCAGCCGCGTCCCGGAGCTCACCGAGGTCCGGGACGCGGTTGAAAAAGCCTTCCGCCGCAAAAAAGCCGCCGAACTGGCCCAAACCAGGGCCGGGGAGCTGCTGGCGGAACTCCGGCAGGGAAAACCGCTGGCCGAGGTCGCCCAGCAGCGGCAGCTCGAAACCTCCAACACCGGCCTCTTCAGCCGCCGCAGCGAACCTTTCATCCCCCGTATCGGCAATGTCGACAGCGCTTTTCCCCTGGCCTTCCAGTTGACCCCGGAGAAACCGCTGCTGGATCAGACCGTCGCCGTCCAGGAGGATGTGGTGCTGATGGTCCTCGCCAACACCCAACCGGCCGATCTGACCCATTTCACCCCGGAACAGCGGGAAACGCTGCGTAACATCGCCCTGGCCAAAAAGCAGCGGGAACACATGGCCAAAAAGCTGACCGAGCTCAACGAGCAGGCCAAGATCGTTATCAGCCCGACCCTGCAGAAGATCCTCGAGGAGGGATGACATGGCAACACCGATCGTACTCCGGACCGATTTCCCTGACCTCAAGCTGCACAGCCGCGGCAAGGTGCGCGACATCTACGAGGCCGGAGAGCATCTCCTGATCGTCACCACCGATCGGATGTCCGCCTTCGACGTCATCATGAACGAGGGGATCCCCGGCAAGGGGGAGGTTCTGACCCGCCTCTCCCGGTTCTGGTTCGAGAAGATGAAAGCCCTGGTGCCCAACCACCTCGTAGCCATCGAGGTGGATGATTTTCCGGTCGCGGTCCGCCGCTACCGGGACCAGTTGGAGGGACGCAGCATGCTGGTGAAAAAGGCCCGGCCGCTGCCGGTGGAATGCGTGGCGCGCGGCTATCTGGCCGGCTCCGGCTGGAAGGAATACCGGGAGCGGCGGACCGTGTGCGGCATTCCCCTTCCCGCGGGACTCCAGGAGAGCAGCCAGCTCCCGGAACCGATCTTCACCCCCTCGACCAAGGCCGAAATCGGCCACCACGACGAGAACATCCCCTTCTCCAAAGCCGAGGAGCTGTGCGGCAAAGAGCGGGCGGCCGAGGCCCGCGACCTGACTTTGGCCATCTATGGCCGAGCCGCCGCCCTGGCCGAAGGGCGCGGGATTCTCATCGCCGACACCAAATTCGAATTCGGCCTCGACGCCGACGGCAAGCTGATCTGGATCGACGAGGCCCTCACCCCCGACTCCTCTCGGTTCTGGCCCTTGGACGGCTATCGCCCCGGCGGGCCGCAGCCGAGCTTCGACAAGCAGTTCCTGCGCGACTACCTGGAGACCCTCGACTGGGACAAACAGGCACCGCCGCCGCCGCTTCCCCCGGAAATCATCCGCAAGACCTCGGAAAAATACCGGGAGGCGCTGGAGAAGCTGACCGGCATCGGGCTGTAGGCGGGGTGCCGCCCCGGCAAATACCGCCCACAGGCCTGGTGAAGCGGTCAGCAACCGGCACCGCTCTGCGGACGGAAAACCCCTCTGGGTCCCCCTTTTCCCGGCCAATGGAAATCACCCCGTAAGGCGGGGCCGGAATGGGGACAAGACCGCTGCCTTGCCGTCCCCCCTCCTTGACTTGCCGGGCCGGAGCTCCCTCCTCCCCCCCCTTACCCTAATCCGCCTTCCCCTCAGCCTCCAGCGCCCCCTCTCCGCGCCAGGCTGAACATCAGAGGAATCAAACCAGCTCAAATGCCACAAAGAAAACTATTGCATCTGCCGAAATTCCAATTAATCTTTTTTTAGTTCCCAAATCCTCCGCCGTTCCCCACCACCCCAGACCGCCACCGATCCTCCCGCATCCTCTTTAAAACAGAAAAGGAGGCGTTTCATGCAGCTGCTCGATGCCACGCTGGCTTTCGCCCTCACCATGGCCGCTCTGGCAACGGTGGTGACAATCATCATGGAGACCATCCTGCGGATCGCCCGGATGCGGAAGAAGAATCTGCTCCGGGTGCTGAGGCTTCTCAACAAGGAACTGGGCGAGGGGCCTTTGGGCTTGTCTGACGAGGAACGGTGGGCCTTTTTCACCAGGGTTGTCACCAACCCCGCCGAAGCGGCGGCGCAGATCGCCACAACCAGACCCGCCGCCCGGAGCCTGGAGGAAGGCATTTCCTGCTACGGCCGGGACCAAAAATGGCAAGGACTGTTCGAGAATATCTCGTTGGAGCATCTGCTCCGTTGCCTGGCCGAAAACGACCGGGTCAAAGCGGCCTCGCGGCAGGCCGGCGCCACGGTCACGGTGGAGTTCACCCGCCTGGCCCGCAAGTATGAAGAATTCGGCTCCGCGGTCTCGGCCGGCTTCAAGCATTTCGCCCATTTCTGGTCGATCGCCATCGGCATTGGCCTGGCCATCGGCGCCAACATCGACGGGGTTCGGATCTTCGAATCCTACCGGACCGATCCCGAACTGGCGGCCGCGGTGATTGAAAAACAGCCGGCCTTTTTCGAAAGTCAGCGGCAGGCCGAAGATGCCCTGAAGAAGTTCCATGCTGCGTCGGAAGAAGTCGGGGAACTGGAAGATATCCGCCTCAAAGCCCGCCAGGTCCAACAACAACTCATCGATCTGGCGGCCATGGGAGCGCCCCTGGGGTGGGGCTTCTATCCCAACTGCCCATTCGGTCAAGGCCGCGAGGCCTGGGCGACCGCCAGCCTCCCATGCCGGCCTCTGGCAAAAGCCGATCCGGAGAAGAAGGTGGACGAGAGCTGGTTCGGCGCCCCGCGCCGGATTCTGAAAACAGCCCGCCACGACCCCGGGGGCTTTTTGATCTGGCTCTTTACCGTGACCCTCACCGGTATTCTCATCGGCTTGGGAGCGCCGTTCTGGTTCGATGTCGCGAAACGTCTGGCCCAACTCCGCAAAGGCCTCCAGCAGCCCACCGCTTCGGCTGAATTCCGACTGTCCGGCCAGGAAGCCAACGGCGATCCCGAAAAACGCCGCGAAATCGTCGCCACCGTCCTGGCCGATGCCGCCGCGGAAGCAACCGACTCCCCGGCCGCCGGCACAGACTCTTCTTTGGGCCCCAAGGCTCTGCACCTTTAGCAGACCGCTGAAAACAAGATTTTGGCCGGTCCGGCCAAGCGGGAGGATTTTGAAAACCAAGGGTAGCCGCAACCGGTTTTATACTTCCCTGGCCCCGCAGCATAAAGACCATAGACACGATTTTACGGCAGCCCGCCGGAAGAGGAGAAAACATGGATCCGATATTACTGGCATTGGGAATCCAGGCGACCCTGAGAGCCGCCCAGGCGGGAGCCGACCTCTATGGCGAGCATGCCCGCACCCGCAAGATTTTTCTGCCCGACCTCGAACTGCCCCCAGGCACCCGCCAGGTGCAATTGGCCGGATTCCTAACCGAAAATCCCCAACTGGCCGCCGGCAACCGCGATTTTTCCGAAATCTGGGATGCCGAAAACCAGGAATTGACCACCACGCAGGCCGAGGCCATCGACGAGGCCTACGCCCGGATGCTGGAACACCAGGCCAAGCTCCAGCTGATCGGCGCCGGCCGGGAGGAAAACAACGCCCGGCATGAGGCGCAAATGCTCGCCGCCGGCCGCATGGTCGAGCAGTGGCGGGAAGAACGCAAACCACCGAGCGCCCTGATCCGCATGGGCCTGACCCTGGCGGATATCGGCCTGGAATTCGTGGCGGCCCATCCGGCGATCCTCGGGGCCGGAGGCCGCGGCGAAACATTGATTGCCGCTTTTGCCACCCGCCTCTCCCTGTTGCTGCCGGACAATACCGCGGCCTTCGGCCCCAAGGCCGACTTTGCCGACCGGGTGCTGGGAATCTTCCTCCGCGCCGGCCTGGGGACCCTTTCGGACCATTCGTCCCTGGTATTTCGTGACGCGGACATCGCCAGACTGCTGAGCGGTGTCACCAAACCGATCGTGGACAGCCTCCCCGAAACCGTCGCGGAACAATATGATTACCGCAAGCTGGTGGACGCCCTGGCAGGACCCGCGGCGGCGGCGGCCTTCCGGATGCTGGCGGAAAACCCCGAAGGCTACCTGGGAAAGAATTTCGCCGACGACAAGGCACTGGGGGCGGTGACGACGGCGCTGTTCGAGCAGATCCAGGTCTCGGCCCAAGGAGGAAACATCGTCGAAGCCTTCGGCGAACCGGGCCTGATCCACCTCTATCAGGCCGCCCTCGGCGTCGCGGTGGAACGTCCGGAGCTGTTTACGGGAGAAGATAATTCTGTCAAAGTCACGCTGCTGCGGGAGCTTCTGGGGGGCGCCGCCGCCACCCTGAAAGCTCATCCGGACTTCGAAGGGCCGATCGGCGTCTCCTTGGCCGCCATGGCCCTGGAAACGGTAGGTCGAAACGCTCCGGCGCTGTCGAGGCTCAACCCCGACGAACCTTGGGAACAGGTCGCCCTGACGGCTCTGCAGCAGATGGCCGCCGGCTTGAGCGGGGCACTCAGGGATACGGCCGCCGACGGCGCCCCCAAGGGCGCCCTGAAATCCTTCAGCCGCGCCCAACTGCTGGAATTGGGGCGGGTGGTCCTGACCCAGGTTGCCGAGTCCCCCGGAATGCTCGGAATCCGGCGCACCGAGGTGCAGGCGATCCTCGCCAGCATCGCCGCAGCCATGGCCGCCGACGGCAATCTGCTGCTGTCGCCCGAGGAATGGACGACGATCGCCGGCATCGCGGCCCGGCAGGCGGGTGCCAACCCGGGAAGGCTGTTCGGGCTTTCCCTGGACGACCCCAGGAAAGCGCTGGCCGCGCAGGTCATCCAATCGGTTCTGGAAGTAGCCGAAGAGGCCTGGGCGACAGGCGGCCGCGCCAATGGCTCGGTGCTGTTCGGCAAAACCCTGGAAGCGGCCCTGGCGGCGACCCTGGAGGGTCTGGCCGGCGATGTGGCGGCGGTGGCCGCCAAGCCCGACCTCCCCGGACTGTTGCTGCGTTCGATCCTGGAGCAGGCCGCGGCCCATCCGGAAAATTTCGGCAGCGCGGGGGTGTTGGGAGCGTTCCGGACTTTCATCGGCCCGGTCATGGCCAAAGGGCTCATCCCCGCCGCCGGCCGCATTGCCGAAACCCTATCCGTTTAAGGAGGTCCGACCATGAAAAATCAACTGCATTTGGGGCTGATCGTTTTTCTGCTGGCGGGCTGCGTTTCCGTTCAGGAGGTGCGGCGGGCCACCGATCTCATCCGCACCGACAATGAGCTGACCCGGCTCCTGGTTGAGGCCCGCCCCGAGGATCAGACCAACGCCGCAGCCTATCTGATCGGACTGGCGGTCGACGCCGGACGGGAGGCCGACGCCTTGGCGGCAGCGCCGAACAACCGGACGGAAGCCATCGCCTACTACCGAATCGCCTCAACGGCCTACTGGAAAAGCGGCGGTTCCGAGGGGGTCGACGCCCTGTTCCAGGCCGCCGAAAAAGGCGCGGCCCTCTGTGCCGGCCTGGGGAAGGAGGCGCCGGACCGGGACTGCCTCTTCCTGCGACTGGTGATCCCCTTCGCCGGCCTGGAATCGGTGGCGCGGGAGGATCTCGGGGGGATGCTTGAGGAGGTGAACTTCAACGACGGATCGGCCACCGAGACCGAAAAGGCGATGATGCGGGAAATCCACAAATGGCTGCAACTGGCCAAGGCCCCGACCCAAACGATTCTTGCCGTCGGGACCGACGACCGTCTGCTCTCCCACGGCAGCATGCGCGACTATTACTGCCGTAACGCCAAAGCAGCCAGGGATTATTACGATCCCACCGTTTCGGTGTTCATCACCAAGGTCCGGGAGTACGGCAACACTTTCGGCGATCCGCGGCCGGCCTTGAACGTGACCCTCGAAGAAGCGCGCGCCTTGAAGCTGAGCGAAGGGGTGCCGGCCTTTTGCCCGCAGTGAAGCACCGCCAGGGATTTCCGCTCCCCCGGTTCCCCGGGCAAGGCGTTTCAAACCCGGCAAGGGAAGAGGGGTGGCCCAAAGAAATTATTTTTTGAAACCCTTCGGCAGGATGTGCTACCGTTTTCAGAAAAAGGTGGAAGACCCTTCCTTTCCTCCCATCGGAAGGATGGGGGTTCGACCTTTTAGACCAGGCCTGCGCGCCGCTGGCTCAACGGATAGAGCATCGGACTTCGGATCCGAGGGTTGGGGGTTCGAATCCCTCGCGGCGCGCCAAATCTTTTTACCGGCCAAGACCCGAAGCGCAGGAATCAGGCTTTCCCGGCAGAGATGTAGATGAAACCGGGGAGACAATGAAAGCCCCTTCGTGGCCCGCTTGTCCCCTGAAATGCAAGACAGAATTTGCCGCCGCCGAGGGTACCGCGCCGCTCAGAATCCCCGCTTTTTTCTTAAGAGACGCAATTCCTGTTTTCCGCGGGCCTCTCACAGATCTCCCACCTCATATAATTCTCTGCTTTCCTGGGTGAATATTTTTCCTTTGTATCGGCAGGCGGGAGTTCCATCCGCCAGAAAGAAAAATTCCGCGCCAGGGATGAAAGGGGATCCCAAAGCCCCAGGCCAAGCGCCTTCCCCCTGGGCGCTGACAACTTCTTCCCTGGTTGGAAACCCGCTTCCGCCGAGTTGGTTTTTTCCACGCCAGTTGTCGCGGATCCCCTGCAAAGCCCGCAACCCGTTCAGGATCGGGCCCCGCTCTTTCATGATATCCGCATAACTCCTTCCTGTGCTGGGTTGCCGGTCTCGGCTGCCGGTAGCCGGCTCGGTTGCGGAAACCCCATAATATTCAGGTTTGAGCCGTTCCGGAAGCGGTCCGACCCGGATTCCCCGGCAGCTGCGGACGTTGCCCGACGCCACCGCCAGATTCTCCAGAGCTTTCTCGATACCGCGGCGGCGGGAGGTCATCCGCTCCAGTTTCCGGACGATGCAGAATTCGAATTGCCGCAGGTTGCCGTCGATCCGATCGAGCGGGTAATCGAATAATTTCCCATCGTCCGCGGCTTCGCGCATTTCGTTGAGCAGTGTTTCCCGGCGGGCGGTCAATTCCGCAATCATGGTTTCCACCGTTTTTTGGTCATAAAATTTTCCGAAGCGGCCGTCGGGGTTGAACCGGCTCCAGGAGAACAAAGGGTTGCTTTCGGCGGCGACATTGTACAGATGGTGCAAACCTCCGATGGCCTCGGCCAGGTTTTGCTGGGAGTCGAGGGCATAACCCTTGCGGTCAAAAGCGCCGACCTGGGTCATGAAACGGCTCAACGATATTTTGCAGAGGGTGAATTGAGCGATGGCCCCCAAAAGAACCAGAGCAGCCAGTACCGCGGCCACCGCGCCAAGCCAGAACCAGGGCGAGCGCTTTTTGACCTTGCCGGCCGCCGGTGAAGGGGGGGGAACTGCCTGGGTCTGGTTTTTGGCCGGGTGGTATTTCCCCACGATGATGCCGCAGGAGGGGCATTCCCCAAGACCGCCATGGGCCGTTATCAGCGGATCATCGGGGGTTACCGCCCGGTAACCGCAACCGGGACAGATCTTGAGAGGGGTTGCGGTTGCCGCTGGAGCTGCCGGCGCTTTTCCGGACTTTTTCATCGCCTCGATTCGGCAACTGGCGCCGGCTCTGGCAATGGCCTCCCGGTATCGGTCGGCCGTTTCCCGGTCCAGATTGGAGCGGACAACAACCGGAATTTTGGCGAACAGCCGTTCCACCTCTTCCATTGAGGAGCGGAAGCCCTGGGCCAGTTGCTGCTTCACCTGTTGCGGGTCCTGGCCGGCTTCGATGCCCAGCAGCACGATTCGGTAGCTTTCGGATTCCATGGAATTTCTCCCGACGGTTTTCCGCCCCTGTTTTACGCCCCTTCATGGAGCGGGGACTGCTCCTTTGGATATCAATTTTCCCAGCGATCCGCAAGCCCTCCGCTCCTCTCGTTTCCGGGCACTCTGGGCCGAGCTTGCCAAAGGATGAGATAGCGGGCGGAATGCCGGCAATTAAAACGGCGGTTATCCCCTGGATCCAAAGCAAGACACAAGACTTGACCTCCATGGACGCGCATCGGCTGCTTGGGACGCCAGGAGCGCTGCCCCAAAAGCGCCATCAAACTCGGCCAGGGCCTGTTCCTGCGGCTGGGGCGGCTGTTTTTGAAAAGCTATCAGGGCTGGACCTCGAACCATCGAAAGGAGCATGGCCGGCCTTTTGTTACCGAAGCTATCTGTTAGAATCGGGGTGATTCATCTTTTTGATTCCCCTTGTTTTCACGGAAGAGACACGATGTATTACTGGTTTGTTCCCATCAGCGCAATTTTCCTGGGTCTGCTCATCACCTTCATTCTCAACTGGATACTGAATCGCCTCTCCAGGCAGGAGGGGGATGGTTTAAGCCATATTCTCCTCAAACGCTGTCGTCCCCCCCTGTGGGTTCTGATCCCGGTGCTGCTTGCCCTTGTGGCCATAAGACACACTCCTGTTCCTGGAGATTTTCAAGGACTGATCCCCCACGTTCTCAGCATCGGCCTGATTTCCGGGTGCGGCTGGCTGCTCGTCACCCAGATTAACGGCCTGCGGGATTACATTCTCCGCAAATACGATATCAGCACCCGGGACAACCTCAAGGCGCGTGCGGTTCACACCCAGGTAAACATCATCGTCCGATTCGCTCTTATCGCTATCGTGATATTCGCCTTTTCCTCCATTCTCATGACTTTCGAAATTGTTCGCCAGGTCGGTATCGGCCTGCTGGCCTCTGCCGGGGTAGTGGGAATCGTGATCGGTTTTGCCGCCCAGCAAAGCCTCGCCACCCTCATCGCCGGACTGCAAATCGCCGTCACCCAGCCGATACGCCTTGACGATGTGGTCATTGTCGAAGGGGAGTGGGGCCGCATCGAGGAAATTACCCTCACCTATGTCGTGGTGCGCATCTGGGACCACCGCCGTCTGGTGCTGCCGGTCTCCCACTTCCTCCAGAAACCTTTTCAGAACTGGACCCGGACCTCCGCCGACATTCTCGGGACGGTCTTTCTCTACGCCGACTATGCCATTGACGTGGATGCCGTGCGCGCCGAGCTGCATCGCCTGCTGCAGGCATCGGAAAAATGGGACGGCAGAACCTGGGGCCTCCAGGTTACCAACAGCAGCGACAAGGCCATTGAAATGCGCGCCCTTATGAGTGCCCCGGATGCATCCGTCGCCTGGGACCTGCGCTGTGAAATCCGCGAAAAACTTCTGTGCTATCTGCAGAAGAATTTTTCCGATTGTCTCCCCAAGATCAGGGCGGAACTGACCCCTCCTCCCGCGGTCAGGGAGACTTAAACGGCCGTTATTGCCACAAGGCGACCCTTCCCCTCCCCTTAACCCCCCTCCCCTCGCAGCAGCCGCAGGCCGTTGGCCACCACCAGCAGCGAGGCCCCCATGTCGGCGACGATGGCCAGCCACAGGGAGGCAGTACCCAACAGGGTCAGCAGCACGAAAAGAACCTTCACCGCCAGGGCGAAGCCGATGTTCTGGCGGATGACGCGGTCTGTGCGAGTTAGGGGGACAGTTTATAAAACCCAAAGAAACGAATAATCGTTTAGCAAACTGTCTCCGGAATTCGCCCAATCGGGATTAAGAAAGTCAAAGCCAATTCCAGGGGAGGAAGGGAAAGCGAGGATCAGAGGGCCTTGGGAAAAAATTGGGTTTCCACCGTTGGTTTTTCAATTATTCAAGCCAGGCACTAAAAGGTCTTCCATCCCGTTTCCGGGCACCCTGGGTCGAGCTTGCCGCAGGATGAAATAGCGGGCGGAATGGCGGCAATTTAATTTCGTCAGTATCCGCTGGAATCAAATCAAATAA
>JAFGOW010000070.1 GCA_016926265.1 Deltaproteobacteria bacterium
AGTCGGGGGCATTGAAGCTGGCGGCGGGCCACTCCACAAACTTGGCGAAGTTGTAGATGTAGGCCGCCTTGAGGAGCAGCTCGGAAGAAAGCTGTTCGGGCGCGCCCGCCCTTGGCGCCTCGGCGGACAGCGCCGCCGGGGCGAGCAGCAACAGCAGTATCGGGATCACGAGTCGGATTCGGGTCTTCAAGGTAGTTTCTTCATCTCGTTAAAATTTTGCCGTCCGGCCAAATCCTCCGCCCCCGGGGGTTAGAACCGCCACGTCAGCTTGCCGTAGACACCCCGTTCCGTTTCGATGAGGGCCGTCGAAAAAATGGAAGTAAATTCCGGGTGGCGGCGGTCGAGCAGATTCTGGCCGACCAGGGCAATTTCGAGATTCCTGGTGGCTTGGTAAGCCAGCCTCGCATCGAGGTCGAAATAGCTGTGGATGTCCAGGTCGGGGAGATGGTCGACGTAGCGCAGCCACAGATCGAAGGTGGTCTTGTCGCCGAGATCGAGCCGCGACTGGAGCGAGATCTGATGGCGGGGGCTGTAACCTTCCTCGTGATCCCACCGTCCCTCGCCGGGATCCAGGTTCATCCTCAGAAAGGTATAGGCGGCTTTGAGCTGCCACCACTTTAGAGGGTGCCAATCCAGGGCCAGTTCGAACCCCCAGGTCTGCCCGTCGCCGCCGTTTTCCTTCTGCTCCCAGATGACCAGATGCGCCGGTTCCGGGGAGGTTTCGACAAAGGGCGGACGCGCAACAAAGGTCAGCAGATTGTCATAATCATTGTAAAAGGCGGTCGCATCCAGAAAAAGCTGGGGGGCCGGGCGGATCCGGATGCCGGCTTCAAAGGCGTAAACCCGCTCCGCATCGAGGTCGTCGTTGGGGAAGATGGAGATAACGGCGGGCATCCCTCCGCCGATGTCCGGGATGACCATGAAGTTGGCCCGGGTACTGTAGTCGCTCCGGGACGGGGTGCGCACCGCCCGGGAGGCGGCGCCCCACAGGGTGAACCGCGGCGTCGGGGTCCAGGCCAGGCGGATGGTCGGCTGGACCTCGAAGCCGCTGTAGTCGTTGTGCTCGAAGCGGGCTCCCAGGGTCAGCAGCAGTTCCTCCTCGATCAGGGTGACCGCGTCCTGGAGGTAGGCGCTGAACAGCTCGTCGGTGCGGCTGTCCGGATCGATGGTGCTGAAATAGCAGGAGGAAATGTCGTCGTGGGTCACCCGGTAGCCGGCGCCGACGATGACGTCGTGGATCTCCAGGAGGGGAAAGCGATACTGGAGGTCGATATCGCCGGTGTCGCGGATTTCGTGGATGAACCCCTGGTCGCGGTCGCTGCGGTCGTAATAGAGCTGGAGCTTGAGATTCGATTTTTCGCTGAAGTCATGATTCCAGCGGCCGATGACGTTGCCTCCCTGCATAGTGGACTTGAAGCCGGTCATTTCGTTGAAGGGAGAGGTCAAGCCGGTCTGATTAACGGTAATGAACTGTTCGCTGTAAAAAATATCTCCCTGCAGAGTCAGGTGTTCCTTTCCCGCCTGGTGGTCGAGGCGGCCCCCCCCCTGCACCTTGTCCCACTCGTCGTCGGCATCGCCGCCCTTCTCATAGACGCCGTCGTCGCGGTTGAGGTATTCGCCCCAGACCCGGTAGTGGCTGTTTTCCCCCAGCGAGCCGCCGTAACGCAGTTTGCCGAAGCCGAGTTCCTCGGTCCCGGTCCCGGCGACCAGCAGCCCCTCTTGCGTGTCGCGGGCATTCTTGGTGAGGATGTTGATGACGCCGTTGACGGCATTGGCCCCCCAAAGGGCGGCTCCCGGCCCCCGGATCACCTCGATGCGGTCGATATCCTCCAAGAGCGTATCCTGGGCATCCCAGCTCACCCCTGAGAAAAACGGCGAGTAGACGGTGCGCCCGTCGATCAGCACCAGCAGCTTGTTGGCGAACTGCTCGTTGAAGCCCCGCGCCGTGACCGCCCACTTGTTGGCGTCGATGCGGGCCACCTCCAGCCCCGGCACCATGCGCAGGACCTCGGGAATGCAGGTGGCCCCGGAGCGGCGGATATCCTCATCGGTAATGACGAAGATCGCCGCCGCGGCCTTCGAGAGCTGCTGCGGCTTCTTGGCCGCCGAGGTGATCTCGATCTCCATCAGCTCCTCGATGCTCAGGCGGGTGTAGTCGGGGGCTCCGGCGGCCAGCCCCGGGAAAGCTCCGAAACTCACGAAAAGCAGGAAAAAACCCGGAAGAAGCAAAGCCTGAATCCCTGCCGATGGCTGTTTCAACGCTTTCCTCCAGGGGTGGAAAAGAAGAATTGCCGCTCAGGAAACCTCGAATCTTTTGGAAATCAACGCCTGCTCCATCTCCTCGGGGGGAATGGGAGGGCTGAACAGGAAGCCCTGCAGATCATCGACCCGCGAGCGCCGCACCACCTTGAGCTGCTCCTCCGTCTCCACTCCCTCGGCGACCACCTTGAGACCGAAACTTTTGGCGATGCCGACGATGGAATAGAGCAGATCGACGTTTTTGCGGCCCTTTTCGAGATTCTGAACGAAGGAGCGGTCGATCTTGAGGGTGTTGAGGGGAAAGGTCTGGAGATGGCTCAGGGAGGAGTGGCCGGTGCCGAAATCGTCGATGGCGATGCTGATCCCGTCGGCGCGGAGTTCGTTGAGGACCGCCACCGATTCCTGGGGATTTTCCATCATCACGTTTTCGGTCAGCTCCAGTTCCAGGCGGCGGGGATCGAGGCCGGTCCGCTCCAGGATGCCGTGGAGTGAGTTTTTCAGAAGCCGCAGATCGAGGTTGCGCCCGGAGAGGTTGACCCCCATCAGAAAGCCGTCGAGCAGCCCCTTGCCGACCCATTCCTGGGCCTGGCGGCAGGCCTCCTCCAGAACCCAGAGGTTGATCTGATAGATGAAGCCGCTCTCCTCGGCAAAAGGGATGAAGCGGCCCGGCGGCACCAGCCCCCATTCGGGGTGCCGCCAGCGGATCAACGCCTCCATGCTGTTCAGGCGGCCGTTGCGGACGCTGAACTGGGGCTGGTAATAGAGTACGAACTCCCCGTTCTCCAAGGCGTTCTGAAGACTGTTGGCGAGCTCGAATTTGGCCTTGACCGCCTCATTCATCTCCTGCCGGAAAAACCGGAAGGTGTTGCGCCCTTTCTGTTTGGCCTCAAACAGCGCGATGTCGGCGTTTTTGAGCAGGATATCGATATCGTCGCCATCCTCGGGAAAGACGCTGATCCCCAGGCTGGTGGACATGACGATGCGATGGTTTACGATCATCAGCGGGCGATCCACGTTCTGCATGATCTGGTAAGCCAATTCGGGGATATCCTCTTGGGATTTGATGCCGTAAACCAGAATCGCGAACTCGTCCCCCCCCAGCCGCGAGAGGATATAGGAAGAGGCCTCCATGCCGGAAAAGGAGATGGAAGCGCTCTGCCGCAGGACACTTTTCAGCCGCGCGGTGATGATTTTGAGAGCCGCATCCCCGACCGCATGCCCCAGGGTGTCGTTGATGCGCTTGAAGTGATCCAGATCGAGACAGAGGACGGCGACCTTGGTCCCGGTTATGAGGCTCTGGGCCTTGGCCTCCATCCAGAACTCTCGCAACAGGGCGCGGTTGGCCAAACCGGTAAGCTGATCGTAGGAGGCCAGATACCGGATCTGTTCCTCGGCCTTTTTGATCTCGGTGATGTCCTGCACCGTCCCGACCATGGAACGGCATTGGCGGACTTCATCCAGAACGATCTCTCCCTGATTGTGGATGATCCGCTCTTTCCCGCCGGCCAGCCGCACCCGGTAGTTGATGCTGAAGGGGCGCTCCCCGCGGCAGGCCTCCTCGATGGTTTTTTGAGCCTGCGCCCGGTCCTCCGGCAGAATGTTCGCGAACAGGGCCTCGAAATGACAGGGATCGCAGAGGCCGAAGCCGGCGGGGTTTTCGGAAAAGAAGGCGAAGCCGCCGCTGGCCAGATCCCGCTCCCAGTGCCCGAGGCGGGCGATGGATTGGGCCTGGGCCAGCCGCTGCTGGTTTTTTTTCAGGGCGCTCAGGATCCGCCCGGAGCGCAGAATATAGCGGACCCGGTAACCAAGGATGGCCCAATTGATCGGCTTGGCGATGAAATCGGTGGCGCCGGCCTCGAAGGCATGATGGATCGATTCGTAATCGTCCAGACCGGTGATCATCACCACCGGCAGATCGCTTCCGCCCGGCAGCCGGCGCAGGCGGCGGCAGGTCTCGAAACCGTCGATCCCCGGCATCAGGACATCGAGCAGCACCATCTCCGGGCGCTGCTGCGCAAACAGAGCAAGCGCCTCTTCCCCTCCGGCGGCCTCGGCGACCACAAACCCGGCCTTCTCCAGGGCGGCTCGCACCTGCAGCCGGACCGAGAAGTCGTCATCGGCCACCAACACCAGGGGGGCCTTTTGAGCATCGATCAGGCTGTCACCGGTCACGGTCCCTCTCCTTGGGCCAATCGCAAAGCCGCCTGAACAGCGGGAAGCAGGGCTTCGATCTCCGCAACCAGTCCTTCGGTCCCTTCGAGAGTCCCCAGTTTCCCCAGCTCTTCAAGCTCCCGGCAGCGCTCCGCCAGGGTCTTGGCGCCAAGATTGGCGGCGCCGGATTTGAAATAGTGCGCCGTCCGGCGCACCTGGCCGGCATTTCCGGCGCCGATCTGGTCCCGCAGTTTTTTAACCAGCTCGCCGGACTCCTGGAGAAAATGCCCGATCACCCGCTTCAGCACATCGGGATTCTCGGGAGTTTCCAGGGAGCGGATATTGTCCAGCGCCTTGGCGTCGAGGACTCCATGCAGTTCCCGTTCCGGTTCCGGCGCCTCGGCCTGAGGCCTCTTTTCGAACCGCATCGTCCCCAACCACTTCTGAAGCATATCGAACAATTGATCCTTTTTGAACGGCTTGGAGATGAAATCGTCCATCCCGCTCTCCAGGCACAGCTCCCGGTCCTCGGGAAGCACGTGGGCGGTCAGCGCGACGATGGGGGTGCGTTTGCCGGTTTTTTCCTCCGCGGTCCGGATCATGCGGGCCGCCTGAAAACCGTCCACCTCCGGCATCTGGCAATCCATGAGAATCAGGTCGTAGGGATTTTCACTCCAGAGATCGAAAGCCACGCGGCCGTTTTCCGCGACATCGACCCGGCAGGAAAAGAGTCCCAGCACCCCCAGCGCCACCTCTTTGTTCATCGGGTTGTCTTCCGCCAGCAGGATGCGGGCGCTGATCCCCCGCTGCACGGCCCCGGCGGTCTCCTTGGGGGGCGTCGGCCCTTCCGGTTTCGCGGCGGGATGAAAGATATCGACCACGGTCTGCCACAGGGCGCCATGGCGCACCGGCTTGGCCAGGCAGGAGAGGATCCCCGCTTCCCGGATCTCCGCGGGATCGACATGCCCCCCCACCGAGGTCAACATCACCAGGGGGGTGGCCCGCAAAGCAGGGATCCGCTGGATATGGCGCGCCATCTCCAGGCCGTCCATGTAGGGCATGTTCATGTCGAGGATCGCCAGCCCGAAGGGTTCGCCCCGCTCCGCCGCGGCGCCGAGTTCCCGCAATCCCTTCAGGGCGTTCTCGCAACAGGTCGGCACCATCCCCCAGGCCGAGACGCGATGATCGAGGATGATCCGGTTGGTGGCGTTGTCGTCCACGATCAGGACCTTCATCCCGGCGATGGGGACTCTCTCGGAAGGGGTCTCCGCCCGGATCGAAGGCCGTTTTTCGAAATCGCACGCAAACCGGAACACCGAGCCCGACCCGTGCCAGCTGTCAAAATCGATCTCCCCTCCCATCAGCTCCGCCAATTTGCGGGAGATGGCCAGGCCGAGGCCGGTGCCGCCGAAACGGCGGGTGGTGCTTTCGTCGGCCTGGGAAAAGGGGCGGAACAGGCGCGGCCGTTCCTCGGGCCGGATTCCGATGCCGGTGTCGGTGACGGAAAAACAGAGCCGGGCACTTCTTTCATCCTGCCGCTCGACATCGACACGGAGATCGACCTCTCCTTTTTCGGTGAACTTGATGGCGTTGCCGACCAGGTTGGAAATGATCTGTTTGATGCGCAGCGGATCCCCGGCCAGATTGGTCGGAACCCCCTCGGCCTCCGACACCGTCAGTTCCAGGCCCTTGGAATGGGCCTGGGCGGCAAACAGCTGCGCCACGTCGTCGATCAGCAGACGGGGATCGAAGTCGGTCTGGTCGAGGGAGAAGAAACCGGCCTCGATCTTGGAAAAATCGAGAATGTCATTGAGGATGGAGAGCAGCGATTCCCCCGAACTGAGGATGTTCTTGACGAAATTGAGCTGGGTGTGGTCGAGGTGGGTCTCCAGCAGCAGTTCCGTCATCCCCAGGATGCCATTCATGGGGGTCCGGATCTCATGGCTCATGTTGGCGAGGAAGCGGGATTTGGCCTGGTTGGCCTGCTCGGCGGCCTCCTTGGCCTGACGGTACTTCTCGAGGCTGACCTCCAGTTCCCCGGTCCGCTGGCTAACCATCTGCTCCAGGTTGTCGCGGTGGTCTTCGAGCTCCCGCTGGTTTTTTCCGATCTCCTCCAGCATCCGGTTGAAGCCGTCGAAAAGACGGCCGATCTCGTCATCGCTCCGCTTCTCGGCGCGCAGGGAATAGTCGCCCGTTTCCGAAACGGTCCCCATGGCCCCGGCCAGTTCCAACAGCGGGGTGGTGATGATCCGCTGCAGCACGAAGGAGCAAAAAATGGAAAGCAGGATCAGGATCAGGATCGCAATCAGGATGTTGAAGAGCCTCCACTGAAACTTCTCCAGCAAAGGGCTGAGATCGGCGGTCAGATTCAGCAGCCCGATCGCCTCCCCGCTCAGGGTCACCGGCTGGTAGATGCGGAGCAGCCCTTCCTTCCATTTCGCCTCGTGGCCGGAGGAGATCAGCTCTTTGAGCAGCCGGGTCTTGTCGTCTGTTCCCAGGTTTTGGAAATAATCGTGAAACCTCTGGCTCTCCTGATCCCGCTGGCCGTATTCGGCCAACTCCCTGCCGCTCATGACGATCAGGCAGGCGTGGCGGATGCTGGGGGTGGCGGCAAGCGCCGCCAGGGTGGCGGCGGCGGCTTCCCGGTCTTCGAAGGCAATGGCGGCGGCGCTATGGTAGGCGAGAACTCGGGCGGTGCCCTTCAGCCCGGCCAGGGACTCATCCTGGTAATCGGACAAGGCGGTGAAAACGGAGGCAATCCCGAACAGGACCGAGACCAGGACCCCGATGCCGACCATCATCAGGATCAGTTTCCAGCGCACCGAATTTTTAAACAGACGCGGCAGAACCGGCATGTGCCCTGTCTCTCGGAAAGGCGGGACGACGCGGCAAGGAGATGGCAAAAACGTTCCTGGCAGAAGCCGTCGTGGCGCGGCAACGGTAAGATAATTAAACCGGAAATCCGCCCCAATGCAACCCCTCCCCCCTCACCGTACGGCGGGCCGCGGAGCGCTTTGCCTGTTGCCAGCCGGTCGAGTCTGTGGCATGGTCGGGCTTCAAGGCGGGAGTTCCGGAAACGGCCGGCCGTCACCGGCGAGCGAGCAACCCCTCAAGGCAAAGGAGGCGATACCCCATGGAAAAACTGAAAGGCTACCAGCGGCAATATCTGAAAGGCCTGGCCCATGCCATGAAACCCCTGGTGCTGATCGGCGCCGGCGGTCTTTCACCGACCGTCGTCGCGGCCCTGAACGAGGCGCTGGAAAAGCATGAACTGATCAAGGTGAAGTTCAACGATTTCAAGGGAAGGGAGGAAAAGCGGGGCATCGTCGCGGTCATCGAGCAGGCGGCCGGCGCCGAAATGGTGGGAATGGTGGGGCATATCGCCATCTTCTACCGGCGCCAGCCCGATGCCGACAAAAGAAGGATCGAAGTGCCCCAACGCCCGCCGCGCTGACCTCCCGCCGTCCCCTGCCGCCGGAATCCGGAGAAGGATGCGAGCGGCATTTCCCGCCTGCGGCCCCTTCTCCGGTTGATCCCTAGGAAGCGGCCGCCTCACTGCGCATGGCGGCGTATTCCTCCTCGAAGAAAAAGCGCTCGTCGCCGAAAGCGGGGCGCAGGTCGTCGAGCCAGGAGGCCTCGGGATCGAACCGGGCGAAGAACGGCCGGTCGGTCCAATCGGCGTTGCGCGCCTGAAGAAACCGCAGGACAAAGACCTTTTCGCCCTGGATCTCGGCGACCCCCTGCACCTCGATCTTCCCCGGCCCGCCGCTCATGGAAGGGCCGCGCGCCTTGCGGGCCAGCCCGGAGACCTGCTTGACAGCGCCCTGGTAGACCTCCAATGTCCGGACCAGGGGGATTTCGAAATAGCGGCGGCTGCCGGTGTCGCGGGCGACAAACATATAGTAGGGAACGATCCCGAGCCGCACCTGCCGACGCCACATCTCGGCCCAGACCTGAGGGCAATCGTTGATGTGGCGGAGAATCGGCGACTGGCTGCGGATCACGGCGCCTGCGCCCTGGAGGCGCTTGACGGCTGCCTGGACGATCGGCGGGCGGAGCTCCTGGGCATGGGAGAGATGGGCCATGATGGCGACATGCTTGCCGCCCCGGACCAGTTTCTCCAGCAGCCGCAGCAACGCGTCGGCGTCGGCATTGCCGACGAAGCGGTAGGGCCAGAAGGAAAGCGCCTTGGTGCCGATCCGGATCGAATCGATATGGTCGAACTCGGGAGCCAGCAGCGGCTCCAGAATTCGGGCCAGGCTTTCGGTCTTCATCACCATCGGATCCCCGCCGGTGACCAGCAGGTCGGTGACCTGGCGCTGGCTACGCAGATAGGCCAGCAGATAATTGGTCCCCTGGGCCGCGAACCGGAGGGTGGAAGCGCCGATGAATTGGGGCCAGCGGAAACAGTAGGTGCAGAAGGAATGGCAGGTCTGCCCCTGACTGGGGAAGAACAGCACGGTCTGATCGTATTTGTGCTGCATCCCCGGCAGCGGCATGCCGTCGAGCTGCGGCACATTGAGGGTGGTCTGATCGGCCGGATGGTGATTGAGCCGCTCGTGGATGCGCAAGGCCGCCTCGCTCAGGGTTTTCTCGTCGGCCTGGTTCTTCACCAGGGCGGCCATGGTTTCGAAATCCTCGGGGGAGAGCATCTCCTTCTGGGGGAAGGCGAGCTGGAACAGGGGATCCTCCGGAACCCGCTCCCAGTCGATCTGCTCCTCGATGACGAACTGATTGATGCGGCAGGGGAGTACCTTGGAGACCACCTTCATCGCGAAGCGGTCGGCCTCGGAAAACTTTTTGAGCTGTGGGATCTGTTCCAGGGTGGCCCCGGAATAGCTGCGGAACTCTCTCCCCCACATCGCCGAAACGGCGGAGGCTTTCGTGCAACGGCTGGTCTGGTCGTGATTCATTTGTCACCTCCTTTAAGGACGGAAGGTTTCAAGAAGAATCAACCCGGCAAAATGACAGCGAAACCATCGCCTCTTGGGGCTTTTTATCCGCGCAACGCTGAATTCAGAAAAGGTCGATTCGGGTAACTGCTGATTTCAACTTCAGATAATCAACGGGGTAGGGTCTGGACGGCAAAGCCTTTTTTCTAACCGATTGAGAAAGGATACCCAAAAAAACACCGAAAGTCAAATTTATTTGAGTTCAAAATGTTTTTGCAAAAACCTGGAGTGGGAGACCGGTGCGCGCGGGACGATTTTGCCGGTCAGCGGTTTTCGGCCAGCAGAATGGCGCGCACCGGCGCCGGATAGCCTTCCACGGTGCGGGAGCGATCCCCCGGATCGAGAAATTCCTCCAGTGATTCGGTATCGATCCAGACCGTTTTACGCTGTTCCAGCAGGGTGGTGGGGGCGACGCTGAGGCAGTGCAGCCGGCGGAAGCCGGCGCGCCGGAGCCAGTTCATGAGGCAGGGGACGGTGGGGAGGAAATAGACGTTGTTCATCTTGCCGTAGCGGTCCCGGGGGGAGAGGGCGATTTCGCCGTCGCCGGGCAGGATCAGGGTTTCCAGGACCAGTTCGCCGCCGGGGCGGAGCAGCTCCCGGATGCGGGCGAGGGCGTCGTGGGGGGAGCGGTGATGGTAGAGCACCCCCATGCAGAAAACGGTGTCGAAATACCCCGTAAGCGGCGGCAGTTCATCCAGCTTGACGGGGAGGCAGTAGAGATTGGGGACCGCGGCGAATCGGTTCAGCAGCCGGAACTGGAAATAGAAGGTCAGATAGGGCTCGATCCCGAGCACCATGGCCGGCCACGAGGCGGCCATGCGGAACATGTAATAGCCGTTGCTGCTGCCGATGTCGAGAATCCTGCGGCCCCCCAAAGGCTGGATCCGATCCTTCAGGCGCTCCCATTTGAGCCAGGAAACCCATTCGCTGTCGATATCGACGCCGAACAGCCGCCACGGCCCTTTGCGCCACGGCATCAGGCTCCGCAACGCCTGGAGGAGGCTTTCCCGCTGGAGCTGGTCGAGATCCCGCGGTTCCCCGATGCGGATCTGGTCCCGGTCGAAGTCGCAGGAGGAGACCGCCGCCTCGGGAAGCCCGGCCAGCACTTTCAGGTAGCGCTTTCCCTTGAGATCGCGGTCCTGAATTTCCGCGGCCTTGCGTTCCAGCAGCCGGGTCAGCGGCTCTTGGAAGGAGGCCAGACCCAGCTGCGCGGAATCATGGAGTATCCGGTCCATGGCTATCCCTTGACGGCCAGGAAGGAGGCAAAATTGAACCATTTGAGCCAGAGCTCGATTTTTCTGAAACCGGCCTGCCGCAGGCGCTCCAGATGCCGCTCCGCCGTTTCCGGAATCAGAACGTTCTCCAGCGCTTCCCGTTTCCGGCTGATCTCCAGCTCGGAGTAGCCGTTCTCCCGCTTGAAGGCGTAATAGAATTCCCGTTGCAGTTCGGAAAGCCCTTCATCGGCGTGGATGACCTTCTCGGTCATCAGCAGGGCGCCTCCCGGCCGCAAGGCGGCGTGGATCCTCTCCACCAGGCCGTCCCGCTCCCCCAGCGGCAGGAACTGGAGGGTCAGATTGAGAACCGCCACCGACGCCTCCCGCAACGGCACTTCCCGGATATCGGCCGTCCTGAGGCCGATCCGATCCGCTCCGGCCAGGGGAACCAGCCGCTTGCGGAAGGCTTCGATCATCGGCGCCGAGCTGTCGACGGCGACCATCTCGAAGGAGCGGCCGTCCATCGCCTCCAGCAGCGCGAGCCCAAAATTTCCGTTGGAACAGCCGAGGTCGTAGATCCGCGATCCTTCCCGGTAAAAACGGGATGCCAGCGCCGCCTGGCGCCGCAACAGCTCCCGGTAAAGGGGCACCGAGCGTTCGATCATATCGTCAAAAACCCCCGCTACCTGGTCATTGAATTCGAAGGGCGGCTGCGGGGTTTTCTCGACGGAAAAGAGGGTGTCTCTGGGCATCGGCAGGATCAAAACTCCCTTTCTGGACCATTGCGGATGATTCTAGCCCACTATCGCCTGTTCCGCCAGAGCCGCGCCGGGCCGACCGCCTGTCCGTCACGGCCGCCACTGCATCAGCGCCACGTTGGCCAGGCCGATCAGAAAACCGAGCAGCGCCCCGAACAGGTTGATGTACTTGAACTGGTCGCGCATGATCCCCAGCAGCAGATTTTCCATGGCGAGGATGTCCAGGGAGTTGATCTTCTCCTCCACCATGCGGCTGACGTTGAGGGTGGTGAAAAGGCGCGGCGTTTCCTTGCGGAGCAGCTCCAGCAACTGCCGGAAGATCGTTTCCTCCAGCTCCTCGCGGAGATCGGCCGGCATTTGGGAGGAAAGCTTCCCCAAAGATTTCCGGAACACCGCCCTCTCCAGATTGTCGGTCGCGACCCTCTCCAGCAGCTCTTGGGTATCGGGAGCGCGCAGCCGCAGCAGCAGTTCGTCCGCCAACGCCTGCCGGAGCGTTTCGACGCTCTCCTCGCCGAAAGCGGTCCGGCCCAGCGAGTAAAAGGACCGGTCCCGGATCCGTTCGATCCCCTGGGTCGCCAGCGCCATGACCTGGGCGGCGGTCTTCTCGTCCCCCACCAGTTGCAGAACCCGGTTCCTCAGGAAGCGCCGGGTCGCGGTGATCCTCGCCAAAGGCATTTTTTCCAGATAGGCGGCCGGTGGCCTGGCCAGGAACCCGTCGAGGCGCTCGCGCAGAATGGCGGCGGCCGCCAGGCGGGGCTGTTCCTCGCGCAGCAGCCGCGCCACCTCCGCGCCCGTTTTGTCGATGAATTCCGGAATCCGCTCATAGGCTTTTTCCAGGTTGACGAACAGCGCCAGAATCCGCGCCAGCCCCTTTTGGGAGATGACCAGCCCCCGGATTCCGTCGCGGCAGATCTTTTCCAGTCGGCTTCGGAACGCGGGGTCGTAGAGAAGGCCGCTGACCTTGTCCATGAGGGGCGGAATCTCTTTTTCCAGCTGCTGGAAGGCCAGGTCGGCCAGGTCCGCGGGTAAAAACTCCCTGAGCGGCCTGTCGGAATGGATCAGGTCGTCGATGCGCTCGTCGATGAAGCGCCCGATTGCGGCCTGCAGCCGCGGAGAGCCCAACAGGACGCGGAGACGGCCGGCGGCGGCGTTTTCCAGGTGGCGGCGGCGTTCCGGGGCCAGGACCGTTTCCAGGTTCTGGGCCAGGAAACCGTCCAGCAGGCTTCCCAGGTGCCGACGCAGGCTCTGTTCAAAGTCGGCGGAAGCAAAATGGGCGGCAACGGCCCGGCCCGCGAATCGTCCCGCTTTCGGAATCAGCTCCCGGAACCGGGCGCGGTGTTCGTTCGGCACCAGAGAGAAGAGGGGGCCAAGCTCCCGGTCCAGAAGAAGCCCGATTTTTTCCTGCAGGGTGCGCCGGATCTCGTCATGGATGTTTTCCCGCTCCAGCAGTTGAAGGGCGTCCTCGGAGGTGACCAGATGATCCCCCACGACGCGCCCCAGGCGCGCCGCCAGCTGGCGCCGCTTGGAAGGGATGATGCCGGGGGTGAGGGGAAGGCGCAGCCCGAGCAGGCGCCAGGGCCGAAGGGGGCGGAACATCATCCGGAGAGCGATGGCGTTGGTCAGATACCCGATGAAGGCGCCCAGCAGCGGGGTGACGAGGTAGGGGAGAAACCGGTTGAAGTCTGGCATTCGGGACCAGGCCGGGCCGTTTGCCGACCCGGTTCACGATAACGGGGATCCTGTTGGGGAAAACCCGATCCGCTCCTCTCAGCGGCGCAGGAGCTTCCGCAACAGTCCGGATTTTTTCTCGTTACTCAAAGCCGTTGGCGAGGAGGAAGGGAGATTTTTTTTGGCCGCCTGATGCCGGCAGAGCTGATCGCAAAGGGCTTCATAATGTTCCCGTCCGTTCAGAAATTGGGCGATTTTGATCCCCATGCCGGCATCCTTGGCGATCCAGACCATGCTGGTATGGAGCCGCCGCTCCCACTGAACGCTCCCCTCCAGCGTGATCAACTGCTTCTGCGCCGTCATCATCTGGATCTTGAGCTGGGTCCCTTCGTCGAAGGTATGGGGGCTCCGCAGGAAAAAACCGAACACGGAAATATCGTCCAGATAACCGAAATGGGTGAATTCCTCTACCCCGTAACGGGCCTTGAGCTGGATATTGAAACGTTTTCCCCATCGTCTGTTGATCATCTCTTCGCTCCGGCGGATCCGGCCGATCCGCAATTACATCATGATATCGATCAGGGAATGATCCCCCACATTGAGATTGGCGTGGCGCCCGGTCAAACGGACGTTTTCCCCAAGCAGGCTCTGTTCCAGAAGCACGTTTTTCAGGTGGCTGCCGGTATTGATGATGGTGTCGCGGATGATGCTCCCCTCAATGCGGCAGTGAGGGGCCACCGAGGCGTTGGGTCCGATGATGCAGTTGCGGATCAGGGTCTGGGAGCCGATATGAACCGGATCGATAATGATCGAATTGATCATTTCGGCCTGGTTCTCGCTGTGCCCCTGGAGCAGATAGCGGTTGGTCTCCAGCAGGGTATCGGGCTTGCCGCAGTCGAGCCAGGCGTCGATCTCGGGGGCGCGGAACCTGCTTCCGGCGCGGATCATGCGCATAAAAACCGAGGGCAGAAAATACTCCCCCTTGACCGTCTCGCCGGCGTCGATCACCTCGGCGATGCGATTCATGAAATCGACGCCGTCCCTGAGGTAGTAGAGACCGACCTGGGCGAGCCGGGAAATCGGCTTTTCGGGCTTTTCCACCATATCGACGATGAAACCGTCCTCGACGACGTTGACGCCGAAGCGCTGGTAATCCTCCACCTCCTTGGAATAGATCAGGCCGTCGCAGTCGCCCCTGAGCTCGGCAATCCTCTTCAGATCGGTGACAAAGATGGTGTCGTTGAAGACCACCAGCAGATCATCCCCAGGGCGCACGCGGGGCGCGGCCATGTGGACGGCGTGGGCCGGCCCGAGCCGCTCCTTCTGAACGGTGTAGGAACAGTTCAGCGACGGAAAACGGCACTTCATGAACTCCTCGATCTGGGCGCCGTTGTCGTCGGTGACGAAGAGGTATTCCTCGGCCTGGAGATCGATCAGACGCAGGATGATGTGCTCCAGCACCGTCTTCCCCGCCACCTGCACCAGGGATTTGGCGCGGGTGTGGGTGTGGGGGCGGAGGCGGGTCCCCTTGCCCGCCACGGGGAGAATGATTTTCATGATCCCTCCTAATACACGCTCCAAAGGAAATTTTCAGAAAAAATCATCTTTCCTGTTTTATCGTTTATTATGCAACATGATCAGCCCATGCAAGCAATAATCCAGCGGAAAAATTTTCCCCCAAAAAACTGAGAGGGGAGCCATGAAAGATTATTTAATAAAACTCTTGACCCGTGACGGCTCCCTGCGCGCCATCGCGGCCCGCACCACCCTGCTGGCGGAGGAGATCCGGCGCCGCCACGGAACCGATCCGGTGGCTACCGTGGCGGTCGGGCGCCTGGCAACGGGAGCCGCCCTGTGCGGCGGCCTCCTGAAGGAAGACCAGCGGCTGGCGCTGATCGTCGAAGGAGACGGCCCGCTGCGGAGGCTGTTGGCTGAAACCGATGCCGGCGGCCGGGTCCGCGCCTCGGTAAAAAACCCCGTCAGCGGCCTGCCTGCCGAACCGGGCAGCTACACCGTCGCCAGGGCGGTGGGCCGCAACGGCCTTCTCCATGTGGTCAAGGATCTGGGGCTCAAAGAGCCGTATCGGGGTTCGGTCCGGCTCCAAACCGCCGAGATCGGCGAGGACCTGGCCTATTACTTCACCGTTTCCGAGCAGACCCCATCCAGCGTAGCGCTGGGAATCCTCCTGGGAGCGGGAGGAGAGGTGGCCGCCGCCGGCGGTTTTCTGATCCAGGCGCTCCCCGGAGCGGATCCCGAACCAATCGCTGCCGTGGAGCGCCGCCTTATCGATCTACCCCCTCTGACCTCGCTTCTGAAACAGCGTCTGACCCCCGAAGGCATCCTCGGGGAGGTCTTCCGGGAGCTCCCGTTCCGCATCGAGCAGAACGTCGCGGTCACCTTTCAGTGCGGCTGTTCCCGGCCCCGTATCCGAAGGGTTCTGATGACCCTGGGGAAGGAGGAACTGCAACGGCTCGGCGAGGAACAGGGGGGGGCCGCGGTGACTTGCGAATTCTGCAAGGAGGTCTACTCCTTCTCCCGCGAGGAGGTGCTGCGCATGGCCGCGGCGCTCGGTTGAAAAACCGGGTGGCGGCACAGCGTCTCGATCAGCAGGGTGGCCGCCAGACCGTTGGCCACCCCGGTGCCGACCGCGACCAGCATGAAGGGAGGGGCGAGGTGCCAGAGCCCGGCGTGGCGGACCAAAAGCCAGGAGGCGACCAGCAGCTGCCCCGCGATGTGCCCCACCGCCCCCAGCACCGAAACCCCGATGGGGCTGATGAAGCGGCCGCCGAGCACCTTGGCGGCGCTCATCAGGGTCATGGCCGTGATTCCTCCGGAGAGCGAGAGCAGAAAACCAGGGGAGAAGAGGTTTCCGAGCAGCAGGGAACCGATGAAGATCCGAGCCAGCACGACGATCCAGGCGGCCCCGACGCCGTAAAGAAACAGGGCGGTCAGGGCCAGGATGTTGGCGAAGCCGAGACGCAGCCCGAGCACCGGCGAGGGAAGCAGCGCCTCCACGGTGTAGATGGCCACCGCCAGGGCGATGAACAGGGCCAGGAAGATCTCCCGCCGGATCTTTTCCAGTTGGACCGCTTCAGCGGCTGATAACGTCATACGCCCGTTCCCGGCCCTTGTCGTTCCCTTCGATGCGGATCAGCAGCCGGTTGGGAACGCAGGCGATCCATTCGCCGTCTCTCTTGATCTCTCCCATCCGCACGCAGATCTTGTCACGGCAGTCGGAGCGGGCGATAAAGGCCTTGCGGTTGCGGACCACCAGCGCCGTCTCCCCCACCGGGCCGGCAAAGGCGATTTCGCGCTCTTCGTCGAGAGCGGCCGCAAAGAGAACCTTCCCATCCCGCTCCACCACCACCCGGCTGCCCTCCTGCCGCTGCCCCAGCAGATAGAAGGAACACCCGATAGCGGCCAGCAGCACCGCGATGATGACCCCATCCAACAAGGTCATGCGGGAGAGAATCGCCTTCACCGCCATTCGATCCGTTTCTCGAATCCTGCCGTGGTCGCCGGTCGGCCGTCGGAACCGACGATCAGCCCCTCGACGCCGGGGAACCGCTCCAGCAGGGCGAGCCCTTCTTGCGGGCCGAGGACGAAGGCCGCCGTAGCCAGGGCGTCGGCCAGCATCGCGGTTTCGGCCAGCACCGTGACGCTCTGGGAGGCGCGGGCCGGATAACCGGTGCGGGGATCGAAGAGATGGTGGTAACGGACGCCGTCTTTTTCGAAGAAACGCTCGTAATCCCCGGAAGTCACCACGGCCAGATCCGCGATCAGCAGCCGGCCGAGAAAGCGGTCCCGCTGCCGGGGGTGCTGGACGGCGATGCGCCACGGCTGCCCGTTACGGTCGCCGAGCAGCCGGAGGTCGCCGCCGGCGTTGACGACGGCATGCCGGATGCCGGCCCGGCGCAGCACCTCAATGGCGCCATCGATGGCGTAGCCCTTGGCGATCCCCCCCAGATCGACGCTGGTGCGCGCCAATTTTTTGGTGAGGCGCCTTCCTTCCAGCCGGAGAGCATCGGCGCCGCTGCCGACCAGCGCCTCCCGGATTTCTTCCGGTTCCGGAACGCGGGGCGGGTCCCCCTCGATCTTCCAGACCTCCTTCAGCCTCCCCAACGTCATATCGAAAGCGCCGCCGCTGGCCGCGGAGACCTTCAATCCCAGAGCAATTATTTCAGCGGTTTCCGGCGCCAGCTCGGCGCCCGTTACGGCGGCCAGGCGGCGGGGATCGCTCCCCTCGCGAAAAAAGCTGGTCAGGGCTTCGATCCGCTCCATCTCCCGGAACGCCGCTTCAACGGCCTTGCGGGCCGCCCCCCCCTGGGCTCCGATGACGGTGATCTCCACCACCGTATCCATCAGGATGCGGCTTTCCCGGAGCTCCTGCGGCCGGGACGAGGTCCACTGGCGAATCCCGAAAACGGCCGCCGCAACGGCAAGCAGGAGAATCAGGACCGGGCGGTTGAAAGGGAGCATGGAGCCTCGACGATCTCTCCGATCAGATCGTAATCGGAAGAGTCGGTGATGCGCAGGGGTACGATCTCTCCGACGGCGGCGTGACCGGCGGTGATATAGACCTGGCCGTCGACATCGGGGGCCTGGCGGATGCTGCGCCCCCGCAGCAACAGATCGGTCTCTTCGCTCAGTCCCTCGATCAGGACCGGCTCGATCTTCCCGACCAGAGCGCGGTTTTTCTGGAAGGAGACCCGTTTCTGGGCCTTCATCAATTTTTCAAAGCGGATTTTGCCGGTGCGGGCCGGGACCTGGCCGGGGAGGTCGGCGGCGGGCGTTCCCTCCTCGCGGGAATAGCGGAAAACCCCGACCCGGTCGAACCACCCTTCCTGAACGAAACTGAGGAGCTGCCCGAACTGGGCGTCGCTCTCACCGGGGAATCCGACAATGAACGAGGTGCGCAGGGTGATCCCCGGGATGCGGCGATGCAGCGCCGCGATCAGGTCGCGGAGGGCGCGTTCGGTGACGTGGCGGTTCATCCGCGCCAGCAGCTGGTCATTGATGTGCTGCAGGGGGATGTCGAGATATTTGCAGATCTTCTCCTCGCCGGCCAGCAGCTCGATCAGCTCCTCGTCGACTCCGGCGGGATGCAGGTAGAGCAGCCGCAGCCAGCGGAGGCCTTCGATGGGGACCAGCCTCCGCAACAAGGCGGCCAGTTCCCTGCCGCCCCGGTCGAGACCGAAGGCGGTCAGGTCCTGCCCGATCAGATTGATCTCCTTGACGCCGCGGGCCACCAGCGCCCGGACCTCCTCCGCCACCGAGGAGATCTGCCGGGAGCGGAGCGGCCCCCGCAGTTGAGGGATGATGCAGTAGGAGCAGTCGTTGTCGCACCCTTCCGAAATCTTCACGTAGGCCGAGTAAAAAGGGGAGGATTTGGCCCGCGGCGTGGCATGGTCATAGAGAAAGGGGGGAGCGCCGACCGCCACCACCGGCTTGCCGCCGCCCCGCGCCTGTTCCAGGAGTTCCGCGATGCGGGGAATCTCGCCGACCCCGAAGAACAGATCGACCTCGGGAAGCTCCCGCGCCAATTCCTCGACGTAGCGCTGGGGGAGACAACCGCAGACTCCCAACAGGCGGCATTTTCCGTTGGTTTTTCGGCCCGCCGCCTCGAGAATCGCCTCCACCGACTCCTCCTTGGCCTCCTTGATGAAGGCGCAGGTGTTGACGAGGATGATGTCGGCCTCGTTTTCGTCAATGACGATTTCGTAGCGATCCTTGGCCAGATGGCCGAGCATGATTTCCGAATCGACCAGATTCTTCGGGCAGCCGAGGCTGATGAGGCAGATCTTCGATTTTTCCAAGCTGAATCCGTCAGGGTGAAAAGGTGAAAGATGTCTCCGCCAGGCAACTCGGAATCCTATAACATGTTGTCGCCCTGAAGCAAAGTCTATTTGGGATTGCCTTGGAAGGCCCGGCTGAACTGCTCCGGGGTGAGGATGTCGGTCCCTTCCGGAGGGGCGAAACGGAAATTCTCATTGGAGAGCCCCTGGTTGATCCGGGGACTGGAAAAATCGATTCGGCTCCGGTCCCCGTTGACGTTGACCAGAACAACGGCCCGCAACGGAAAAATCAGCTTGGAGGTTTTCGATGCCACCGCCTGTTGCGACACCACGAACAGCAGCGAGCGGACCAGCGGGGACGGCTCCCGCGGCGTCAGCGTCAATCGATAATCACCGCTTTCATCCCGCCGCGGAGCGGCCCAGCCGATCTCGAAAAACCGCCTCAGTTCCCCGATGCGGGTGAGGAACAGCAGCGGGTTGGAGCGCTCATCGCCGGTCAGCGAACGGCCGGCCTCCGATCGGATCGCCTGTTGATTTTCCGGCACATGGAACCAGACCGTGGCGCCGTCGGAGACGATCTGCTGCCGATGGGGTTCGAGATACTCCCAGGAAAAAAGCGGTGAGACCAGCTTTTTCTGGCTTGGCGCCAGGAATTTGAAGGCGGCCCGGCCGCGGGCGAGCTGCTTTCGCCCCAGCGAGGCGATCTCCGACTCCTGAAGAAAATCGACCTGGAAATCCTGGATGGCGGCGCCTTTCCCGCCCGCGGTCTGAAAAGGACGTTCAAGGGTGGCGAGGACTTTATCGAGCGACGCCCCCGTCGGGGCGGCTCCGGAGAGGGCGGGGGGGAAAATTGCCGTCAGGGATAAAAACCAGAGCAAAGCGCTGTATTTCATAATCGATGTTCCCATCCTGAAAGAAGACCGGAAAATCTCGTCAACGACGAAAAAACCGGCGTTTGTCAAAGGGCCACAAGACCGGCGGCGCGGCAAAAAAACCCCACCTGCCGGCGCAGCCGATCCCGAGGACGAAGCCGGATTGGGCAGGACGCCGCGGCGGCGAGGAAAAAGGCTTCGGGCCGCCTGACTGGTCGCGGAGCCGTCCGAATTTCCATCGATTTTGTGGAGTTGCCGGGGAAGAAAGCAAGGGAAAAATGATGGGTTTCCAGAAAGCGGCGAAATCAGGGCGACGGCACGGAAGCCGATTCCGGGCTGGGGACGGCGCCCCGGTTCGCTCTCGCCGAGCCGGGGCGCTGCTCCCGGATCGAGGCGAGTTCCTGCGGATCGAGAATGAAGACCACCCTCCCCTCATCGAGAATGGCGGCCCCGAACAGGCCCTCGATGAGGGAAAGAGGGGGCTGGAGCTTTCTCAGGAAAACCTCTTTGTGGCCGCTCACCCGCTCCACGATGAGACCAAAAGGCTGCCCACCCCTTTCGCTCATCACCACCGGCAACATCCCCTCGGGCGGTTCTCCGGAAAATCCCAGCAAATCCCCGAGAAAATAGAGGGGAGCGGTTTCCGGCCCCGGTTCCAGGCGCCCCTTCGCTGCCGGAGCAAGGGTCAGTCTCGTGCCGGCGGCGAGTTCGCAGCGGGGAATCTCCAGAACCCGGCTCACCCGGTTTATGGGGATGCCGAGAAGATGGCTCCCGCAATGCACCACCAGGATATGGATGATGGCGACGTTGAGGGGGACGGTGATCCTGAAGCAGGCACCCTGGCCTCTTTCGGGGCCGATCTCCAGCCGGCCGCCGACGGCGCTGACCGCCTCCCGGACGATATCCATGCCCACGCCGCGGCCGGAGACGTCGCTCACCCCCGCAGCGGTGCTGAAACCGGGATGGCAGATCAGCTCCAGCAGGGCTTTTTCATCCAGCCCGGCCGCTTGGGAGGAGGGGATCAGGCCCAATTGGCACGCCTTGTCGCGCACCGCTTCGCAATCGATGCCGCGGCCGTCGTCCCGGACGGCAATGACCGCCTGTTCCCGTTCCCGCCGCGCCGTGATCGTGATGACCCCCTGCTCGCGGATGCCGTGATCCGCAGCGTTGCGGACCAAGTGCACGAGGGGATCGGCCAGCGCTTCCAGCAGGGAACGATCCAGTTCCAGTTCCGTCCCTTCGAGGCGCAGCTCGATCCTTTTCCCCTGTTGCCGGCTCAGGTCCCGCACCAGCAGGGGGAGCGGATCGGTGATCTGTTTCAGAGACAGCATGCGGCCTCGCCGCACCTGTTCCTGGAGTTCGGAAATCTGCCTGGCGAGAACCTCCAATCCCTCTTTCAACGCCTGGGGATGGTTGAGGGAGGCGGCATTTTCCAGAAGATGCCGGGTGGTCAGAAGTTCTCCGGCGAGATGATGGAGACGATCGAGCGCCTCGACCCGCAGCCGCACCGTGGAAGGGAGGTTGGCCGGGACAAAAGAGGGGGCTTGTTCCCCGGCAGGCAGAGCTTTTGGTGGCGCCGCCGGGCGCGGCGAGAGCTGAGACAGGGGGTCGATATCCGGCTCTTTCCCCCCCCCTTCCAGAACGCCGACAATCTCCCCCAGCAGGCCGAACCCCTTGAACAGCAGCTCGATCTTCTCCGCCGGAACCACCTTTTCCTTGCGAAACTCGGCCAGGATGTTCTCCAGGTGGTGAGCCAGCTGCGCCGTACGGGGGAATCCCATGGTAGCCGCCATCCCCTTGATGGAATGGGCGCCGCGGAACAGGGCATCGATCCGGCCGCTGTCGAAGACGTCGGAACCTTCGGTCTCCAGGAGCAGCTTCTGGATGGTCAGCAGATGCTCACGGGTCTCCGAAAAGAAAAGGCTCCGGTATTTCTCCAGGTTCATGGCCGCTCCCCTTCCGGGACTGGAGAGACCACCGACCGCGGGAACTGGTTCGACGGTTCCGGCCCCGGAAACGGGATCAGGTTCCCCGCTCCCCAGCCGCGGCGGGATTCCGGCCGGTGGCCACGGGAGGGACGGCTCCGGCCTGGGGCCAGCTTGGCCGCAACCGCCGCCACGATACCGGAAGCATCGAGGAGCAGGACGGTTGCACCGGCAGCCCTGAGCGGCTTCACGGCCAGAACCCCCTGGAGCAGGCCGGCCGCTCCCTCCGCGCCCTCCTCGGTGGCGGCGATTTTCAAGGTCCCGATGTTTTTCAGGGCCAGGCTGCCGGCCTCGGTCCGCAGCACCAGGAGTCGAGAATCGTCGCCAACTGCCGGCGTCCCCAGCAGAAAGGACAAATCCGCCACCGGAACCACGCGGTTGTGCAGATTGACGGCCGTCCCGAGCCAGTCGGGTGCCAGCGGGATAGGAAATTGGCATGGGGCTTCCAGGATCTCCTGGACACTGCCCAGATCCAGACCATAACAAGCGTCCCCCTGCTGCCAGAACAGGATCTTCACCTTCTATTCCCCGGCTTTCCGGTCATTGAGCCGAAACCGGCTGACCACCGCCAGCAGTTCTTCGGAGGTCAGGGTCAGCCCCTGGGCCGATTCGGCCATCTCCTGCATGGCGGCCGACATCTCCTCCGCGGCCGCCGAAACCTCCTGAGTGGCGGCGGCGTTCTCATTGGCCACCTTGGCGATATTGCCGATGGCTTCGACGATCTGGTTGGCGCCCCGTCTCTGATTTTCCGACAGACCGGCAATGGCTTCGGCTTTCTGACGGGTTTCCAGAGCGGTGTTGATGATGTCGTTGAACGCCTGGCTGGTGGTGTCGAGAGCGTTCTTTTCGGTATTGATCCGCTCCACCGTCTCCTTGAGGGATTCCTCGACCATCTGGTTCTCCTCCCGGATCTCCTCGATCATGTTCCGGATCTCCTGCGCGGACAGGCCGGTGGTGTCGGAAAGTTTGCCGATCTCCTCGGCGACGATGGCGAATCCCCGCCCGTATTCCCCGGCCCGCACCGCCTCGATGGAGGCATTGAGGGCCAGCAGGTTGGTTTTTTGGGCGATGCTGGTGATGACTTCGAGGATCTTGCCGATCTTCTGGACCTTTTTCCCGAAGGAGAAAATCTGCCGGCTGTTCCGTTCCACGTCGTCCAGGACCTGCTTCATTTTCCCCATGGTGGCGCGGGCTCCTTCGCCTCCTTGCTGCGCGGTCAGGGCGGCTTCCTTGGCGGAGACGGTGGCACTGGTGGCGGAAGTGGCGATGAACTCGCTGGAAATGGCCATTTCCTTGATGAACTGGGAGCACTGTTCCACCATCCGGGCCTGGGTTTCGGCGCCGTGGCTGATCTGTTCCGAAGTGCCGGCCACCTCGGTGGCCGAAGCGGTGATTTCCTCCGAAGTGGCGGAGAGCCGCTGCGCCGAGGCGGCCACCTTGTCAGAGGTGGTCTGAATGCAGCGCACCAGCTCTTCGAGGCTTTCCATGGTGCGGTTCAGGGACTTGGAGAGATCCCCCGTCTCGTCCTCGAAAACCGTCGGCGGCAGCCGGACCGGGCCGGACAGGTCACCGTTGCTGAGCCGTTCGGCCCCTTCCGTCAGCAGCCGGATGTTGCCGGTGAAGGTTCGGGAAAAGAACCAGCCCAGGATCAGGCCGATCAGAATGGCCACGGCATGGGTGAAAAACTGCTGCCACTCGCTGGCGATGCCAAGACTGGGGACCAGATAGTTGACGCCGACCATGGAGCCGATGACGATGATGAGGCCGGAGACATATTTGTAAGCGATGCCGACGCGCATGCGTTTCTCCAGGGAATGGGATGGACTGACGGCGGTAGGGGCAGGAGGGTCCTTTTGAAATTAAATGGTTAAGCAATTCGGATGCCCGAACCGGAGGAGAAAATAAAAATTCTTCGGCCGCGACGGATTGGCGCCCAGGGAAAAATCCGGGGATGAATCCTATGAGAGGATTGGAAAGCGGGGAGCCGCCCTCAGGCGCTGAAGTGGTTGAAACCCCCTTTGACCGGGCGATAGAGGCGGCCGTCGGCCGCCTCGACCTCCAGACCTGAGGAGGCCGCGGTGATGGTCCCCACCCGGCTCAAAGAAAGGCCGACATCTTGGACCAGCGCCGGAATCTCCTTTTCCCGTTGGGGAGGGACGGTAAACGCCAGTTCGTAGTCCTCCCCTCCCGCCAGCGCCAGCCGGATCAGGTCGGGGGCGTTTTGCAGCACGGCGCGGAAGGGGCTGGAGAGGGGAAGCCGTTGCTCTTCCACCCGCGCCCCGGCTCCGGAGCATTCCAGGATGTGGCCCAAATCCGACAGCAGGCCGTCGGAGAGATCGATCATGGCCGAGGGAATCCCCCTGGCGCCAAGTTCCGTTCCGAGCCGGGTGCGGGCCTGGGGATTGTGGTGGCGCTCCAGCAGGAAGGGATCCGCCGCCACGCCGGCCGACAGCAGATGGAGAGCCAGGGCGCTGTCGCCCAGGGTGCCCGAGACATAGACGGCATCGCCCGGAGAGGCGCCGTGCCGGGCCACGAAATGCTCCGCGGCGACGCTCCCCTCGACGGTGACGGAGACCACGAAGGGCC
>JAFGOW010000071.1 GCA_016926265.1 Deltaproteobacteria bacterium
AAGCAAATCAAAACCTGATCAAAACCTAGTGGAGTTTGGGGAAAACCATTTACTTTTTGTGACCATCCCTTTTATCCCTGTTGCATCCGGTTTTAGGTTTTTAGATGAAACTGAATCCTTACTAAAATTCAACGTTTTTTCAACTGAATCTCCCGTATCGGGCGGCCGTCCTGGAAAATCGTCCCCTTCAGGCCGCCGCTTTTTCCAAGGTTGAGCCTGAAAAGGATGTCGCACTGCCTCGTTTTGCGCGCGGTGAAGAAAAAGGTGCTGGGAAAGGAAAAGCTGACGGCCTCCCCGGCAATCCTCACGGGTACCCGTTGCAGGTCGATGGCCTGGCCGCTGCTGGAGTCATAATCGGACATCAGCTCGACGGAGATTCGGCCGTTTGTTTCCCTGATAAATTCCAGTTCCGATCGATGCCCGCCGCAAAAGGCCATGAACCCCTTCCAGGTTCCCTCCAGCAGGGCCGGGATCCGGTCCTTTTCGGCCTTTTTGTCGCGGAGGTACTCCAGCTTGTTGATCTGGGTCCGGACCGCCTCGGCGTCTTCGCCCTGCGGCACCAGCCGCAGATAGCGCCGGAACGCGGCGATGGCGCCGTCGAAATCCTCGAGTTGGCCGCGGATCAGGCCGAGGTTGTAATGGACATCCGGCCAGTCGGGGGCGAGGCGGGAGGCTTCCTCGAACTCCCGCACCGCCGCTTCCAGGTCCTGGCGCGAGGCGGCGGTCTCCACGGCGGCGGTGCCGCGGTCGAAATGGCGCCGGGCCTGGGCGGAAATCCGCCCTTGGGCGAAAAGCGCCGAGGTATCGCAGCCCAGCAGAATAGCCAGCATCAATAGGAGAGTTTTCCAGGGCATATCGCTACCTGTGCAGCATGATCGGTTGGGTGGAGATCAGGAAAAACTTGCCGACATGCTTTTCGTCGAAGAAATCGCTGGGGGTGATGTCCACCGGCCCGAGGCCGAAGCCGTGCTGCTCCTTGTCCATTTTCAGATCCGAAGCCTTGGCGACCGCGATGGCGGCGCGCTCCGAGCAGACGACGCTGGCGCCGACCAGCCCGTAATCCGATTTTTTCTTCAACGCCGCCTCTCGGGCCGCTTCCCAGAGCTTCCGGCCGTCGATCTTGGCCTGGGGCTTGGCGATGTAGAGGGAACGGTTGCCGTATTTCTGCGTCAGCGCTTCCTCGTCGAGGATCCGGCTCCCCTCCAGGGTGTGATCGAGAAACAGCATCTTGCCCTTGACCTTTTTGACGAAGGTCAGGACATGGGTCGCCTTCCCCTGCTCGGCCTTGGGCGCCGAAACCCGGCCGGCGGCGAAGTAGTCCAGAGCGCGGTAGAGGGGATCGGCTTTTTTGATGGCGCCGGCGATCAAGGAGTCGTCGGGGCCGATCAGCAGCACGTCCCCCGGTTGCAGGTCGTCCATCGCCTGGGGCCGGGCCGCGGGATTCGGCACTTTGGTCCTCTGGATGGAGTCCAGCGCCTCGTTGCGCCATTTCCGGTTGTGGGCCACCGATTGCCGGATCAGCTCCTGCTGGTTGCGCAGCCACTGGGCCTGCATCCGGTCGAAATCGTCCTGCTCCTGGCGGACCACCGGGTCGGCCGCCGGCTTCCGGCCGGTCTTGAGGGCGAGTTGCGGGCTGGCGGCGCCGGAACCCTTCAGGGCCAGGCCGGTATCGCTCCCTCCTCCCTTAAGGCCCCGGAGCAGCTGGTTTTTTCCTGCTTCGAAATCCCGTTGCGCCTGTCCGTCACCGGGGCTCGGCGCCGGCGCCGGCGCAGTGCCCCGCAAACGACGATTTCGGGCTCCCGTGGTCGGCGCGGGGCGCTGCGGGGCGCTGCTGGACGGGCCGTTGCCGCAGTTGACGCAACGCATGTTGTTGGCCAGGGAAGGGTCGCCGGACTGGGCCACCGCCTGGCGCAGGGCCGCCTGACACTCGGCGAGGTTCGAGAAGTTCCCGACCCGCTTGTCCAAAGACATCCCCTGGCTCCGAAATGCTCTGATCAGCCAGTCGCTGTATTCGATCTGGCAGGATCGGGCCGGTGCCGGCTGGAAGACCAGGAACGCCAAAGTCAGCATGACGAGCGGCAGCAGCCGGGGATGGCGGCGGCTTCCGGCGGCGCTGGGATTCGGATGTGACGGCATATCTTCCGCTCCGCGTAACTATTAAGCTTCATCAAAAAACAAAAAACCTGAGTAACTGTTCAGCTTCACCAAAGAACTTAAAACCTGATGCAACAGGGATAAAAGGGATGGGGGGGGACTTAACCCTTTTTCCGGCCCCTAAACAGGGAGGCCACAGAAACCCAGTGGAAAATCTTTTTGAAAAGGGCATAACCAACCCGGTTCAGGGTCGTTCTTCGGATTCTCGCGTGCTCTGTGTTGACAGGTTTGGATTTTTGCTTTAGCAGTTACCCTTTTCATCCCCTTCATCCCTGTTAATCAGAGGTCGAAGTTGTCTCGTTTTTGGGGCTGACTGGTTACAAACCTGATGCAACAGGGATAAAAGGGATGGTGAATGGTTACTGGTTTTGCCCAAACTCCATTCGGTTTCGGTTAGCTTTGGTCTTTCTTCGCGCCTTCGCGTCTTCGCGTGAGGAAAGGGTTTGGTTTACACCGCCGGTTCGCTGCGCTCACTCAAGGTCACGAAGGACGTAAAGGAACCACCTTTTTTCCATCCCCCTTTGTGATCTTTGCGGTAAAAGATCATGGCGATGGTGAATAGCTACCGCTCCGTTTAAAAAGGCTCACCGATGGGCGGCGGCCCAAGGTCTCGGCGCTCCCTTTGCTTTATCCGGTCAGCCACCAGGTGACGGCCAGAAACAGCCCGACAAAGACCAAAAGCAAGGACCAGGCCAGGGAACTCACCCGCGCCCTGACGGCAGCGGGCGCTTTCTGCGTGGGCCGGACCTTTTGGCGCCCGCTCAGGACGAACACCACGATTCCGGCCGCCCCCACCAGCAACGCGGTGGAAAGATTCCCCGCCGGGTCGCCGTGGGTTCCAAGCCACGCCGCACAACCGAAACCGAAGGCCGCGGCGAGCCCGCCCAACAGGCGGGCTATGGTTCGCGGCAGCTGACGAATTTCATCCCGGGTTCGTTCCCCGATAGTGCTCATGGTGTCCAGATCCTTTTTTTGGGAAAACTCGGTAACTAACGCCGCGGCCTGAAGGTGGCCGTCAGGTGCTCGAAGCGGTTGAGAAATTTCTGGAAATAGTCGGCCGGGGCCGAATAGCCGAGGACATAGAACCCTGAGTCGCCAGGGACCACCACGAAGCGCTCGATGACCGGCACCCGTTTTGCCATCAGCTCGCGGCTCTCGTAAACGCGGCCGTCGTCTTTCGGCGGCGGTTCGGCCGAAAGTCGATGGCCCGCGACGAATTCGCCGTGGTGCCGCTCAAAGGTTTTGGCATTCCTGCCGGCGACGACAGTTTCCGTCACTGGTCCGTAGCGGTCTTTGGCGCCGAGGACCAACTGCGGCTTGGAGTGGCGCTCGACGAAGTGCTCCGGGGAGGGATAGAGGGGGTTCCCGGCCCCGAAGTGATGAACGGATAGCCGGGCCGGAACCCCTTCGGCCGCCGGATGGGTGAGGATCAGGCCGTGGACCCCGGATCGCTGCGATCCGGGCTCCGGGTTTTCCCGTAACCAGCCCTGGGGAAGATCGCAGGAGAAGAAATCCCCCCTAACGGAGACGAAGCCGGGCTCTGTAGCGGCCAAGGCGCCCCCCGGGAGGGCCAGAAGGGAACCAAAAAACAGGGTCGTAACGGCGATTCTGGTCAGAATGGAGGGGCTTCTCATGGCAGGGCTCCTCCCGTTTTGGGTGGCTGAGTCTTGGGGCCAGAATCGATCTCGCAGCGGCTTTGGCATTCCTCCATCGTTTCGAAGGGGACGATCCCCTGGCAGCCGCCGTAAAAAAAGCTCCGGCATTTCCCCTGTTGGGGGTCGAAATAGAATTTTTTGAAAAGCCCTTTGCAGGGTCCGGGGTCCGGGGCCAGGCCGCAGCGGGGGTCGGCTTTTTGAGGAGCGGCTTCGCGGATGATCTCCCGGATCGGGATTGCCCAGGGCGGCCCCGGCTCCTGCTGGACATGGCCGATGGCGTGGGGCACGGCTTGGCCGACGTCGGCCAGGATGTCCCGGTCAAAGGCATAATCCCCCCGGTAGGAGACCATCTGGATGAAGACCGGGGCCTCGCCGAACAGCGGCCCGGCCTCGGAATCGAGAAGGGCGACCTCCTCCCGAGCGAGCTCGGCCGAAGTGCTCGCCTGCCAGCGGTCGCCGTAATGGGTGAAGCCGAGGCAGGTGTCGTAGGCGCCCAGCGACGGCTGGCACAAGGTGCCGGGGGCGAGCAGGATCAGGTCGATGCCGCCCTGGCCGCCGAAGGTGTTGGAGGTCTTGAGCGGGTAGTAGAGCTGGCGGCTGGCAAACCGGTAGCGGACCGGTTCGATGGTGCGGAGCTCCCTGGTGACCTCGACATAGTCGAGAACGAAGAAGGGGATGCCGCGCCGGACGTAGTCGGCGACCAGGGTCTCGGCGGCCGGGTAGGCGGGCTTTTGGGGGAGCCGTCGTTTTCCGAAATAGTCATTGATCCAGGCCCGGAACTGCAAGGGATCGTGGACCTTGATGAGGGTCATGTCGTGGGCGCCGAGCCGGGCCTGAAAGCGCAGCTCGACGGGCTGCTCCGAGGCACCACCGCCCTTGGAGGCTTCCAGGAACAGCAGACGGTGCTTTTTGAGCAGGGCCGCGGCGTTGTCGAAGGCCGCAGCCGGCGCCAGGCTGATCTGGGGTTCGGAGGGGAAGGGGATGAAGCGGATCAGGCCGAGCGGTCGGTCGGCCTCGAGATCGGTGCCGAGGATCAGGATTTCCTCGACGCCGTTGTGGAGCAGGATCGCCTTCTGCGAGGTCTCGCGAACCTGGGCCGGATCGGTGTGGACCTGCCCCATGTCGGCCGAAAGGGCGCTAGGCAAGAGCAAAGCGGCGAGCAGAAATCCAAAAGGCCAGGCTGTTTTCATCGTGTGGCTCCGATGGTGGATTGTCTCCGAACCGCGGGGGAAGAACTGTTTCTTGAGAGCGGATCGTGCCAGCTATTGTAACTCCTTTATACGGGAATGAGTCGGAATTTTTGGAAACGATTCACCCTCGCCGTGATCTTTACCGCAAGGCCGCAAAGGGCGCCAAGAAGTGAGAAAAAGGGGAGCTATCCGACTTCCAGGCTGGGGTGGACACGCATGGAAGGAGACGAAAATCTGGATCCCCGACAGGGTCGCTCGGGGATGACAGAACACCATGACAGCCCGTCATTCCCGAAGGTTTTTATCGGGAATCCAGGGGTTGGAATTTTTGGCGAGCCCAGGGACGACACGTCCAGGCTCTTTTGACTTTTGCTGGGAAGGTGAATAGTTGCAATTTTTGCAACAATCCCGTTACGGCCTTCGGTTTTGTCATCGGACCTGGAGGGTGCGCTGGAGCCGGCCCGGATCGTAGCCCCGAGCCGGCAGCGTTTTCAGCAGCCGGCGGTAGAGAGCCTCATCCAGGGTCGGGGTGCGGCTCAGAATCCACAAATAGTCGCGGCTGGGGTGGCCGATGACGGCCCAGCGGTAGTCGGCATCGAGGTCGATGATCCAGTAATCCCCCCAGAACGGCCAAAAAAAGCAGACCTCGAGGCGGGAATTGGCGGGCGGATTGACAACCCGGGCTTTCCCCTCGGCGCTCTGCAGCGGGCCGTCGAGAGCGTTCTTGCGGCATTGGTTGACGACCCGGATCAGGCCGTCGGGCCGCAGCGCATAGTCGGCCCGGGTGGCGACACAGCCTTTCTGAAAGCGGGTCGGGTAGCTGGCGATCTCGTACCAGGTCCCCAGATAGCGCTGCAGATCGACCTGGTTCACGGTCTCCAGCGGGGCCAGGCCGCGGTCGGGGCGGGGACAGCCGCAAAGGATCGTCAGGGCCGCGGCCACAACGACGATGCGGCTTTTGGGAAAAAAGTCTCGAGTCATGGAGGACCTCCTTAAAACACGTCCCGCCTCTCCCGCCGGAGCGTCGGTGGCCTGGCGGCTTTGGTCCGCGCCGTCAGGCGTGGTTGCGCAGCTGGAGCTCGATGGGGTGGGGCTGGAGATAGAATTGGCCGGCGAGGTAGGGGTCGCGGTATTTCCGGACATAGTGATTGATGAGGGTGATCGGCACGATCAGCGGCAGGTCGCCGCGGCGGTAGCCTTCGATCAGCTCCAGCGCTTCCTGCTTTTCCTCGGCGCTCAACTGTTTCTTGAAGTAGCCGAGCAGATGCTGAAGGACATTGACCTGTCTGGCCCGGGTCGCCGGGGTCCGCATCGCCTTCATCAGCAGCGCCTGGTAATCCTGGCGCAGCTCCGTTCCGTTACGGCTCCCGGCTTCTGCCACCAGCCGCCCCAGCTCGCGGTACAGCGCCGGGGAGTGGCTGAGGAGCAGCAGCTTGTGCCGGGTGTGAAAATTGACCAGCCCGGCGGCGTCGGCGCCGCTGTCCAGAAGGTCGCGCCAGCGTTTGAAGACGAAGACCGATTCGATGAAGTTCTCCCGCAGCTTCGGGTCGTTCAGACGGCCGTCCTCCTCCACCGGCAGATGCGGGAAGTGGCCCATGAAGATGCCGGCGAAAACCCCGATCCCTTTTTTGGCCGGGACCCCGTTGCGGTCGTAGAGCTTGACGCGCTCCATGCCGCTGGACGGCGATTTGGCTTTGAAGATGAATCCGCAGAGCCGCTCCCGTTCCAGTTCCCGGACCCGGTTTTCAGCCCAGGTCCGCATCCGGTCGGTGACATCCTCCCCGGAACGGGAGAAGACCAGGCGGATGCCGTTTTCCCGCTCCACCAGGCGCAGGGTTTCGCGGGGGATCGGCAGCCCCATCTCGACCTCGGGGCAGACCGGCACATACTCGAACCAGGCGCCGAGGGTGTCGCGCAGGTAATGGTCGAGCTGGTGGCCGCCGTCGTAGCGGACGTTCATGCCGAGCAGGCAGCTGCTGATGCCGATGCGGACCTTGCCGGTTGCCGTCTCCATCCTGTTGATCTCTCCTCCGGGGCTGACATCCTCTCAAATGTAGCACAGAGTTACTCGCTTGTCTGACTGGTGCGGGGGTTCCGGTCAATCCCCGCTTGAGGGATGATTGGCCAAACCCCGTTTCGGTAAGGGAGAAAAGAATCGGGACCGCCTGCGGTGCCGTCGAGGTTGCCAGTGTCGCCGGCCCGGACGTTGCCGAGATGCGCAACGGCCCGATCCATTTCCAAACAGATCGGACCGTTGCGTGGCGCCGGTTTTGAGTCGGCCGCGATCGGCCTTTCAGACGGAATCCTCCGGCAGGTATTTCCGGCGCAGCGCCAGCTTGCTCACCTTGCCGACACTGGTCTTGTCGATCAACTCCACAAACTGGACCCTGAGCAGCACCACCTGCTTCGACAGCATCCCCTTTTTCGCATACTCCTGGACGAAATGCATCAGCGCCTTTTCGTTCACCCGATCGGCGAATTCCGGCTTGACGACCACCAGCGCCAGCGGCCGCTCCCCCCAACGCTCGTCCGGCTGGCCGATGACCGCCACCTCGCTGACGGCGGGGTGATGGCCCAGGATATCCTCCAGCTCCAGGGACGAAACCCACTCGCCGCCGATCTTTATGACATCCCGGGTCCGGTCGATGATCTTGACATACCCCTGGGTATCGATATGGGCGACATCGCTGGTATGGAGCCACCCCCCTTCCCACAGTTTTTCCGAGTTCCGGGTGTCCTTCAGATACCCCTGGGTCAGCCACGGGCTGCGCACCACGATCTCGCCGCTGCTCTGGCCGTCCCGCGGGACGTCGTTCATCCCGGGATCCACCAGGCGCAGGTCCACCAGGGGGAGCGGCAGCCCCGTCTTGCACCGCACCTCGGCCTGGGCCTCGGGCCTTTCATCCAGCATCCCGGGCTGGAGGTGGGCGATGGTCAGGATCGGGCAGGTCTCCGACATCCCGTAGCCGCTGAACAGGTCGATCCCCCGTTGCATGGCCTCCAGGCAGAGGCTGCGCGACAGGCTGGCGCCGCCGATGATCACCTTCCAGGCCGAAAGGTCCACGGTGGCGCAGGCCGGACTCTTGAGCAGCATGTGCAGGATGGTGGGGACGCAGTGGGAGAAGGTGACCTGCTCGCAACGGATCAGCTCGAGGAGATCGGCCGGATTGTAGCGTCCGGGATAAACCTGCTTGACCCCCATCATGGTGGCGACATAGGGCAGCCCCCAGGCATGGACATGGAACATCGGGGTGAGCGGCATGTAGACATCGTCGCGGTGGAATCTCCCCTGCGAAACCGGAGA
>JAFGOW010000072.1 GCA_016926265.1 Deltaproteobacteria bacterium
AAGCAAATCAAAACCTGATCAAAACCTAGTGGAGTTTGGGGAAAACCATTTACTTTTTGTGACCATCCCTTTTATCCCTGTTGCATCAGGTTTTATGTTTTTGGATGAAGCTGAATAGTTACAATATTTTATGAAGGGAGAAAGACGATGCTCAAATCCTGGTCCGCGGTGGTTTTCGGCTTGTTGCTGGTCCTGGTCGCTGGGTCGCCGGTGTCGGGGGCCGAATCGGAGCGGTTCCACCGCCAGAGCGTCATCGACCAACAGGGCTTCGGGATGGAGGCCTTCTGCCTGCTGGTTCCCCACGGCTGGCGCTTCCAGGGCGGTGTGAGCTGGGATACCCGGAAATTCCCAGCCGAAGCGAGCATCGGCTACCAGGTCAGCAGCCCCGACAGCCGCTCCTGGTTCGAGCAGTATCCCCACCGGACCTTTTTCTGGTCCCAGGATCCCAATCTCCAGGCCTCCTATGCCCAGGGGGGGGCGGAGATCGCGCAGCCGATGGATGCCGTCAGCTATCTCCGCAACGTCTTCCTCCCCCGCTACCGCTCCGGCGTCAGCCAGGTCCAGGTCCTGGAGAGCGGGCCGCTGCCGGAACTGGCCCAGGAGACCTATGCCATTGTCTCCTATCACATGGGGATTTTCGGCCAGATCTCCCCCTTCACTTTTCCCTATGAACTCCGGGCCGACGCCGGCCACATCAAGATCGAATATCAACTGCAGGGGCAGAGGATGGTCGAGGAGCTGACCGCCACGGTCAGCTTCATGATCGCCTACTTCCAGGGGATGTACGGCCAGATTCCGGCCATTACCTGGATCCCCAATGTCAAGGCGTTCCGGGCGCCCCGAGAGCGGATGGAGGACGAGGCGCGGCTGTTCAAGATCATGATGGGCAGTTACCGGGAGAACCCGAACTGGGCCGTGGCCGGGACCCGGCTCGCGGCCACCATCACCCGGGAACAGCTGCGGCAGCAGCAGGCGATTTTCAATCGGATGCAGCAGATCCGCCGCACCCAGAGCGAGGTCGATGACATGATCATGGACAGCTATCAACGCCGCAGCGCCGCCCAGGACCGGATCTTCGACAACTACAGCGAGGCGATCCGCGGCGTCGACAGCTACCGCGATCCGGTCAACGACTGGAAGGTGGAGCTGCCGACCGGGATGAACAACGCCTGGACCAACGGCAGCGATTACGTCTTCAGCGAACGCTCCGATTTCAATCCCAACATCGGCGGCAACCAGAATTGGCAGCGGATGGAACGGCAACAGTGATGCGAATCTGATAAGACGTACGGGCGTTTTCCAGGATCATCATCGTCGGGTGCCGGAACCTTGTCGCTGGCGCCAGACCCCGGCCGCGGGAGGGGATTCATGCTGATCACCGAAGCGATGAAGCGGATCCGGACCGGCATCATCTACCGGACCGACGTCGACGGCCACCTTCTCAAGGTGGTGCTCAAGGACGGCAAGGTGACGGCGGTGCTCATCGACGATGTGGTGGTCGACAAAGGGGACGGGTTGGAGGCGGGGATCTCCATCGGCATCGACGACCTCTTCTCCGACGACTGGGAGGCGGCGCAGGGGTATTGAATGGGGCTGCGGCGGCCCGGGTCAGCGGACCAGCCTGCTGCGGAGCTCCCGGAGTTTTCCTTTGACCGCGGCGGCATTTTCCGGCCCGATCCGAAGCAGGATTTTCTGACCGGCGGAGAGGGCTTCCAGTTCCGGGTCGGCGAACTGGTAGAGAACATGCGGCTGAACCAAGGCGATCGGTCCTTTGACCTCGGGTGTCGCCAGGAGATGGTCGATCACCTCCAGCAGGCGCTGATGAAAAGTGCCGGTCGAGACGCCCAGCTCTTCATAGGCCTGCTGCAAGAGGGGGTAGAGGCGCTGGTAGGCGGCAACGGCGGTGTCGCTGTCGAGTTGCTCCGCCAACCGGGTAAACGGGGCATAACGCCGGCTGTTTTCGGCGCTGATGAAGATTTTCTCCGGTTCAGTCTGGACCCGGAACGGCCCCGAAGCGGTGCGGAGGGAAACTTTGTCGAGCGGCAGTTTGGATTCCGTCAGGCTGTGCACCAAAAGAACCAGACGCTCAATGACATGATCGAGGAAGAAAACCTCCTCCAGGCGGATCTGAGGGAAGAGCCGGGCCAGCCATTGCTGCCCTTCCTCGTCGGCGTTCTCCAGCAAAGGGAGGGGTTTTTGAACCGGTTCCATGCTCGGAAGCGAGTGAGGGAGAAGGTTCGACGGCACCGCCTGCGGTGGCGCCGGGGTACCGACTTTTTGCAGGGAAGTCTGAGGTTGCCGGGGGGGAGCGGGATTCCTGAAAAAGAGGGTAGCGGCCAACGCGGTCAGAACTCCGAGGAGGATGAAAAGGCCGGTTTTTTTCATGGCGGCGTCCTTGTTTCAAGGTGGTGGAGTGGGCATTGGGGGGTGGCCCTTGGGGAGCGCGTGGCCGAGTTCGGTCGGCGCTCCCAGGGGGCGGACGAAGTGGCCCGGAATTTGCTTACAATCTGCACAAAATAAATAAAAACCGTTTTTGTTGCCCCCGTGCTATTTCCCTCCTCCTGCGCGGGGGTTTTTTTGTCAGCGGCCCCGACCAAAGGTGTCATTCAGCGGCACCCGTTCCCCCTTTTCCTCCTGTACACAGGAATTCCAGCCGCCAACGGATTGCTCTCAGTTCCGGCAACGCAGGAGTTTGATCCCATCGCGGAACAGAACCAGAATTTTGTCGGCCGCCGACACCTTCTTGACCCATCCCAGACCGAAAGTCGGGTGATCCAGGAAGTCCTCCTCCTTGAATTTTTCCGTCATGCGGTAGGGGATCGGTGTCCCTTCAAAGGCTCCGCAACGGGATTCCCATTCCGCCCTTTCGGCAGCTTTCGGATCCGATTTTGCGGCCTTGGAGGTGGTTGACTTGGGTGCTTTGGCGGGTTTGACGGCGGCCTTTTTGGGGGCCGCGGTCGCCTTGTGATTGTGGACGGAACCGCAGACCTTGCATTCCACCCGGGCGACCCGGTCTTCGACCATGGCGACGATGGTATGATTGGTGATTTCACGGCAGCGGGTGCAGCGGGAATCGATGGTGTCTCCGGCGGCTAGCTTTTTGGGGGTCATGGATGTTTTCCTGTGCAGGTGTTTAATCTGCTGGTAAAGTTGGATATCGTTAAGGTGTTGAGAGAGCGGCAGAACGGGCTTCAAACGGTGTCATTATAGCCTTTTTTGAAGGTGGAAGGGGGTATTATTTTTTTGATCCGTTCCACCGAGGCCATTATTTTTATTGGAATAAATTGATTTTTTCCGACGGAGAGGCGGCATGGCCAAAAGGATTCTCATCGCCTGCGATCTCGGCGAGCCTTTTAAAAAGAAACTGCAGGAGGCCGGTTTCGAATTGTCCCTGGTACCGTCCAGGGAAGGTCTGGCCGAGGCACTGAAAGGGATTCACGGCCTTTTCATCGGCGCCCGTTTTCGTTTCACGGCCGAGCTTCTGGAACAGGCCGACAGCCTCGAAGCCATCAGCTTCTGCGGCGTCGGGGTCGGTACCTATGTGGACCAGGAGGCCGCCACCCGGCGGGGAATCGCCGTCATGAACGCTCCCGGCGTCAACGCGGTCGCCGTCGCCGAATATGCCGTCTCCTTTCTGCTGGCGTTGCGGAAGGTTCTGGTCCGGGAAAATAATGCCCTCAAGGCCGGCATGCCCTTTCGCGCCATGAATTTCGAAATCCAGGGGATGAAGATCGGAATCCTGGGGATGGGTCATGTCGGGAGCCGGATCGCCGCGATTCTTCACCACGGTTTCCGGACCCCGATCCTTTATGCCAGCCGTACCCGCAAGCCCCAGGCCGAAGAGGATTTCGGCGCCCGGTTTGTCGATTTCCGAATTCTCCTCGCTGAAAGCGATGCCCTGTTTCTGGCGCTGCCCGAAACGGAGGCCACCCATGGGATGATCGGGGCCTCGGAACTGGCCCAAATGAAAAAGAGCGCCCTGCTCATCAATGTGGCGCGGCCCGGACTGGTGGACGGCCACGCGCTGCGGGAGGCTCTGAGTTCCGGAACCATCCGCGGGGCCGCTTTCGACGGCTACTACCTCAGCAACCCCTATCCCCGCGTCCCGGAAGAAGACACCTTCGGCCTGCTCTCCCTTCCCGACGAATGCTTCCTCTGCACCCCCCACATCGCCAGCCGCAGCCAGCAGGTGTGGGATGACCTTTTCGAACGGGCGGCCCAAAACCTGATCGAGTTTTTCAACACCGGGAGTTGCACCCATATCGTCAATCCCGGCTGCCATCACCATCGGCGGCCTTGACCCTGGCAGGGAGGTGGCAAGATGATCGTCGTCGGCATTACCGGCACCAGTGGGGTGATCCTGGGAATCCGGCTGGTGGAGGAGTTGCTCCGCAAGGGGGAGGCGGTGGCGGGAGTGGTCTCGACGCGGGCCTGGTCGGTCATGGTTCACGAACTGTCGTTTCGATCATCGGGCAAGGAACCGCTGCGGGAATTTCTCATGCAACGGGGCCGCGCCGGGAATCTTGAACGGTTCTGCGAATACGACGACAAAAATCTTTTTGCTCCGATGGCCAGCGGCTCCTCCGGCTTCGAGGCCGTGGTGGTGATGCCCTGTTCCATGAAAACCCTGTCCGCCATCGCCACCGGTTTTTCCGATACCCTGATCACCCGCGCCTGCGATGTGGCCCTCAAGGAAAAACGGCGCTGCCTGCTGGTGCCGCGGGAATCGCCGCTGAGCCTGATCCACCTTGAAAACCTGAAACGCGTCGCTCAGGCCGGGGCCGCCATCGTTCCCCCGGTGCCTGCTTTCTACTTCCATCCCAAGAGCATTAACGACGTCATCGATTTTGTGGTGGGGAAGGTTCTGAGCCAACTGGGGCGCGAGCATGAACTCAACCCGCCTTGGAGCAGCTTCGAATAGGTGAGCCCGGCTCCCGTTCCTCCGGTCTCCACCGAGGCCATGAAAGCGGTCCTGATTTCGATTTTTGAAACCGGGGCGGCGGTGTCGGCAAAGCGGTGGGGGGCCTTCCCGGTCAGTGGAATCCGAAGCCGGAGCGGCCCGCTCAACGGTGGTAATCCCCGGCCGCTTCGGGCTGGTAGAGGATTTCCATGACCTGGAACCTGCGGGTGCCGCCGGGGACCTGCCAGGTGATGACCTCTCCCACCCGATAACCGATCAGCGCCGTTCCGATAGGCGCCAAAACGGAGATTTTGTCCGCCTTCGGGTCGGCGTCATGGGGGAAAACCAGGGTGTAAACCTTGTCCTCCTGGGTATCCAGGTCGTGGAGCCGCACCCTGGAGTTCATGGTGACCACATCGGCGGGGATCTGTTTCGGCTCGACGATCTCGGCGCGCCCCAGCTCGAACTCCAGTTCATCCAGATGCGGGGTGTCCCGCGACTGGCCCCTATCGATCTTCCTCAGCAGGTTTTCCAGCCGTCCCAGATCGAAATCGGTGATGAAAATGGTTCTGCCCTCCTCGGTCCGGTTCATTTCCTCTTTCCTTTCCCAATTGAAAAAATCGAGGACCCAGTTTAGCCCATATCGCTCATTTTGGACAGGCCGTCAGGAAGAACCCGTTGCAATATCCTTCTTAATCGGTTCCGGGCGGAACAGGAGAAGGGATGTCATGAGAAACATCAAGGTTCCGGCCATGACCTGCCAGGGATAATAGGGCAGAAGGGCCGGGGGGAGGAGGGTGGGGAGCAAAGCGATGGCGGCAGCCGGCGGAAACAGCATTCCCAAAGATTCATAGCAGAAAAAAAGCGCCGTGGATGTGACGGCGGCACCCAGCCAAAACGGCCACCCCCACCCCAGGGCCAGGGTCGAATGACAGGCTGATCCGATCCAGGCCGCCAAACTCAGGAGCAGGAAGATCTTTTTCGGGTATTTGCGGAGCGGACTGCCGCGGTGGGAGAATTCAACGAAGGTGACAATCAGCGGTGGGGCGATCAGAAAAGGGATGCCTAAAGCCAAAGCCGCAAACGCCAGTGCCCCGACCGCGATCAGCAACCGGCACCAGAACCAAAAGATCCATCCAGGGTGGATGTCCATCCCTGGTGTCCCCTGATGGACCGGCAGAGGAGCCTTCTTTCCCGAGCGGTCCAGGATCCAGGCGATCAGGGCCACGATTGCGGTCAGAAAGCAGACGGAGATCGGATAGATCCAGGAGCGGGTACCGATCAGGATCGGCAGGATCGCGGCGGAAATGGATGGCATCAGGGTGGAGCGGGTCAGGGTCAGAAGCAGGGCGACGAAAGCGAAGGCCGAAACGATCATGACCCCCTTCGGGACCGGGGTGTAGCGCATCAGGAGGACGCCGAACAAAGCCGCCAGGGTCGGGGCCAGCCACAGGTTGAAGGGGGTGGTTTTCCAGGGGCGTTTATCCGCCACCCAAGATCCCACGGCCAGCGCTAGGATCTCGGGGAAGATGATTTCCGGCTCGCCGCTGAATTCGGCGAGGGCGGTCATCACGATGACCAGGAGCAGGGCGATTCCGTAACGAAGGAGACGATATCTCATAAAACGAAAATGGCAGACAGCCGGTTCGGGGAATGGCCCCGGTGGATAAAACTTCCTGTTGGAAAAACGGCTGGGATTTTAACATCATTTGAACGCCGAGCCGGAAATTTTTCTTGAATGGCTTCGGGAAATTTTCTAAATTCCGAAGGACAGTTTTTCTCCATATCGGAATGGACCTGTTGTTTTTACCTTCGGAACCTGGGGACGAGATTGCCGAGCCCTGAAAGGAAAATTTCCCCTGGAGTTTTCCAAAATGGGTTTTTGAGCCCCATTCTTTGAGAAACCCTTTTCTCGTTTTTATTCTGGGAGTCGCAACCATGGAAAAAGTTGGCTATATTCTGCTCGGCCTTTTCGCCGGCTGCTGGCTGGTCGGGATGCTGGCCGGGTTTATCGCCGCCTTTCCCTTCGGGCTCTTTGGGTTGCTGGCTCTCGGGGGCATCGGGCTGTTGTTCGCGAAGGTCGTCAAGGAGCGGCTGGCCAGCAAAGAGGACGACCACTATTCCAGGACTGTCGACAAATAGGAGGGTTCCATGCTTGTGACGACGCAGGACGAGTTCGCCGACTACGAAATCATTGAAACCCTGGGGCTGGTCAAGGGGAACACGATCCGGGCCCGGCATGTCGGCAAGGACATCATGGCCGGGCTCCGCAACCTGATCGGGGGGGAGATCACCGAATATACCAAGATGCTGGCCGAGTCCCGGGAGCAGTCCCTGGATCGGATGATCGCTGATGCCCAGAAAAAGGGGGCCGACGGCATCGTCTGCCTTCGGTTCACGACCTCCGGGGTGATGCAGGGCGCCGCCGAGCTGCTCGCCTACGGCACCGCGGTCAAGCTGAAGAAGAAGACCTGAAAAAATGTTGCCTCAGGTTTTATGTTTTTAAATGGAGCTGAACGGTTACGAAAAAAATTTGTTTTTTCCGCCGTCGCAGGGGGGGATAAGCCCCTCCGGAGCGAAACGGCGTTGTCTCAATTAACCTTTTTTTGAGGAGGATGTTCAGATGCCGGAATTCGGATCCCCGTTTTCGGGGCTCGCCCATGACCGCAAACTCACCGACCAGGAACTCATTCGCGCCATCCGCTTCATGATCGCCGCCGAATACGAGGCGATCCAGCTCTACATGCAGCTGGCCGAGTCAACCGATCACAAGCTCGCCATCGAGGTGCTTCGGGACATCGCCGACGAGGAGCGGGTTCACGCCGGCGAATTTCTGCGCCTGCTTTACGAACTGGATCCCGAGGAGCAGAAATTCTACCAGGAAGGGGCCGAGGAGGTTGAAGAGGAAATCGAAAAGCTGGGTTAGAGGCGTTTTCGGTTTTATGGGATAGGAACGTCGCAAAAAAACCGGCCGCCCCGAACGGGACGGCCGGTTTTCATTCCTTGGGTCGCCTGTGAATTACCAGACTTTGTAGGGGAGGAACTTGCCGCACATGGTGACCTTGACGCGGTCCCCTTTGGGATCTTCCACCTTGTCCACTTCCATGGTGAAGTCGATGGCGCTCATGATGCCGTCGCCGAATTTTTCATGGATGATGGCCTTGAGGGGGAAGCCGTAGACCTGGACGATTTCGTAGAGGCGGTAGATCAGGGGGTCGGTGGGGACTACGGGACCGAGCCCCTTGGCGGGGAAATCGCTGAAAAAGGCTTCCACGTCCTGACCGAGGCCGAGGGCCGTGGCCAGTGCCTTGGCTTCTTCCTTGGTGGCTTTGGATTGGCCGTAGATCAGAGCGGTGGTCCAGATCTCGCTGCGGTTGACCTTTTTGGCTAGTTCGGCGAAGGTTAATCCTTTGGCTTCTTTTGCGGCCAGGATCTTCTGGGTGACTTGAGAGATTTCCATGTTGAACCTCCTTGTAATGAAGTTGATTTTCCCCCTTGGGGCATTGCCCCCGAGCATAACCTCTTCCGGTTCGAAAAATCAAGGTTCCCTTGGGCCGATTTTTTCCGGCACCATCCGGCGCCGAATGGTGTAAGATCGAAAAAAATTTAACGGATGGAGATCATGAAATTTATCGAATTGGCATTGCCAGCCCCGGTCCTGCGGGGTATCGCCGAAGTCGGATTCACCGACCTCACCCCGGTTCAGGAGGCCGCCATTCCGTTGGCCCTGGCCGGAAAGGATGTCGCGGTCCAGGCCCAGACCGGCACCGGCAAAACCGCCGCCTTTCTTATCGCGCTGTTCACCCGCCTGCTGGCCTCCAAAGGGGAGCCCGGGTCGCACCCCCGCGCTCTGATTCTGGCGCCGACCAGGGAGCTGGTGGCGCAGATCTGCTCCGACGCCAAGGGCTTGGGCGCCTTCTGCCCGATCCGGATGCAGGCGGTATTCGGCGGCATCGATTATCAGGAGCAGCGGCAGGCCCTGCAGAAAGGGGTCGATGTCATCGTCGCGACGCCGGGGCGGCTCATCGATTACGCCAAACAGCGGGTTTTTTCCCTGCGTCAGATCGAGGCGCTGGTCATCGACGAGGCCGACCGCATGTTCGACATGGGCTTCATCAAGGACCTGCGCTATATCCTGCGTCAGCTCCCGTCCTTTGAAAAGCGGCAGAACATGCTTTTTTCCGCCACCCTGTCGTGCCGGGTGATGGAGTTGGCCTACGAGTTCATGAACATGCCGGAAAAGGTGCAGATCCAGCCCGAGCAGGTGACCGCGGCGCGGATCGACCATATCCTTTATCATGTTGGGCGCCGGGAGAAATTTCCGCTGCTGCTGGGGCTGCTGGGGAAAGAGACGGGGGCGGAGCGGGTGCTGATCTTCGTCAATACCAAGGGGGAGGCCGATTTTCTCGGCGAAAGGCTCAAGCTCAACGATCTGCGGGCGGCGGTCATCTCCGGCGACATTCCCCAAAAGAAGCGGATGCGGATTCTCGACGACTTCAAGGAAGCGCGGTTGACCTTTCTGGTGGCAACCGACGTGGCTTCCCGGGGGTTGCACATCGAAGGGGTGACCCACGTCATCAACTACGATCT
>JAFGOW010000073.1 GCA_016926265.1 Deltaproteobacteria bacterium
AAAACTCCCTGCGGTCAAACAGTTTGCCGCTCCATGAAATCCACCCGAACCGGCACCGGCATTCCGGCTGCGTCAACAATGGGGGTGAAAATCTGAGGGGCAAAAGATTTTCAACCCCATTTTCCAACAGCCTGCCGGGCTCACAAAACACCCGACCCCTGGATTCCCGATAAAAACCTTCGGGAATGACAGGCTCGTATTTCGTGTTTTGTCATCCCCGAGCGATTCTGTCGGGGATCCAAATTTTCCATTCCATGGTCAAAAGGACAGCTTTTTCCCCTTTGCGACCTTTGCGGTAAAAAATCACGGCAAGGGTCGCCGGAAGTTATCTGTCAGCCCTCCGAATCCGGCTGGCGCAGCAGCAGCCGGTGCTCGGAAAAGCGGTGCTCCAGCTCCGGGGTCAGGGCGTCGCGGCCGGCCAGTTCGGCGTGGATCAGCAGCGGATCGGCGAGCCGCACCCCTTCGGGAGACCAGCCGCGCCATTCGTCCGCCGGGCTGAACCGGGCCAGAAGGTCGATCTCCCCTTCCGGATCCGGAACCAGCCGCAGCCGCAGCATCAGCCTCAGCGGGTCCCCGGTCAGGTGGAGGGCGGCGCCGGCCGGCTCGGGGTGATCGAGGAGCAGATGGGCGCCGAGCCCGCCGCCGATCAGAACCTCGGACATCAGGCCCTGGGATTTCAGCAGGCCGGGCAGATCGGCCGGGCTCGCCCCCTCGGGGAGGCGGCAGCGGTGCAGCAGCAGCTTGTCATGCAGCGTCTCCCGGTAGCCGATCTCCCACCGCTCCAAAAGCTGGGTCAGGTTCGTCAGACGGCGGCCGCGGCGGTTCTTCCCCCGCAGAAAGCCCTGCTGGCGCAGCGCTTCGAGCAGGGAGCCGACCGCGCCGAGGGCGATGTCGGCGTGGCGGGCCAGGCGGCGGTAGTCCCAGGCCACGGCTTCGGGGTCGGCCAAAAGCAGAAAGATCAGCTTGAGGCCGTTGCCCTGGAACAGCCGCCCCTTGGGCGGGGCCGGCAGTCGGCGCTTGCGGCCGGCGATCTCGATATGGAGCGGCATCCGCAGCAGGTGGCAGTTGCCGCATTCATCCATGAAGCAGAGCCGCCGGGCGCGGAACGGCAGGGCCAGGTTTTCGGGGAGAAAGTCGGTCAGCAGCAGCGGCGGCGGGTCGGTCTCCTCCTCCATCTGGTGGCGCACCAGCGGCGCCGTCTTCGGGGTCAGGCGCAGGTGGAGATGGATCCGGAAGGTGACCTCCCCCCAGGCGCCGCGCAGTGTCAGCAGCTTCCCCCCTTCCCCGTCGCCGGGGAGGAGTTCCACGGCGCAGCCCGGCAGCGAGCGCAAGTTGCGCAGGCAGTTGTCCAGGGTTCTCCGTTCGCCGTTGGGGGGCGCACCGCCCATGATAAAAATCCGTTACGATTCAATGGGTTGGATGAAGACCTCGCGCGGCTTGCTGGTGCCGTCGGAGGGGCCGATGATCCCTTCCTTTTCCATCCGCTCGATCATTCTGGCGGCGCGGTTGTAGCCGACCCGGAGGTGGCGCTGGAGCATCGAGATCGAGGCCTGGCGACTGCGGGCGACCAAGGCCAGCGCCTCGTCCCAGCGCTCGTCGTATTCGGCGTCGGTGCCCGGTTCGTCGCCGTCGCTGTTCTCGTAGGCGTCGAGGATCGATTCGTCGTATTCCGGCTCCCCCTGGCGCTTGAGGAAAGCGACCACCCGCTCCACCTCCCGTTCCGAGACGTAGGCGCCGTGGATCCGCTTCAGGATGCTGCTGCCCGGCGGGCGGTAGAGCATGTCGCCGTTGCCGAGCAGGGCCTCGGCGCCCATGATGTCGAGGATGGTCCGGGAGTCGGTGCGGGAGACCACCTTGAAGGACATCCGGGTCGGGAAGTTGGCCTTGATCAGGCCGGTGATGACGTCGACGCTGGGGCGCTGGGTGGCCAGGATCAGGTGGATGCCGGCGGCCCGCGCCATCTGGGCGAGGCGGGTGATCGACTCCTCGATCTCGCGGCCCGCCACCATCATCAGGTCGGCGAGTTCGTCGACCATGATGACGATGTAGGGGAGATGGCCGTGCTCCAGCTTTTCCTGGGCCCGGGCCGGGAGCAGCAGCTGGCCGTTCTCGTCCACCTCCGGAAAGGTGATCTCCTCCTCTTCCGGCTCCGGGGGCGCCGGTTCCGCGGCGATCTTCTTGTTGTAGCCCTCGATGTTGCGGACCTGCTTGTCGCTCAGCAGCCGGTAGCGGCGCTCCATTTCCCGCAGGGCCCAGCTCAGGGCCAGGCCGGCTTTTTTGGGATCGGTGACGACCGGCAGCAGCAGATGCGGGATCCCCTCGTAGATCGAGAGTTCGAGGCGCTTGGGGTCGACCATGATGAAGCGCACGTCCTCCGGCGCCGCCTGGTAGAGCAGCGACAGGATCATGGTGTTGATCGAAACCGATTTGCCGCTGCCCGTGGCACCGGCCACCAGCAGGTGCGGCATCTGGGCCAGATCCGCGACCACGGTGTGGCCGAAGATGTCCTTGCCGAGTGCCATCGGCAGCTTGCCGTCGGAGTGCTGGAACTCCCCGGCTTCGAGGATCTCCTTGAGAAAGACCGTCTCCCGGATCTGGTTGGGGATCTCGATGCCGACCACGCCGCGGCCCGGGATCGGGGCCACGATGCGGATCGAGAGGGCGCGCAGCGCCATGGTCAGGTCGTCCTGGAGCCCGGCGATCTTGTTGACCTTGATGCCGGGGGCCGGAAGGAACTCGTACATGGTGACGACCGGCCCCGGCTTGACCTCCACCACCTTCCCCTCGACGCCGAAGTCGAGCAGCTTGCGCTCCAGGAGCCGGGCGTTCTCCATCAGCGACTCCCGGCTCTGGGGGGGGGTGTTGGGCTCCTCATGCTCCAGCAGCGCCAGGGTCGGCGCCTGGTAGACCCCCGGCGTTTCCGGGAGCTCCAGCATCTCGGGCAGCGGCTCCGGGGCCGCCTTCTTCTTTTTCGGAGGGGGCGGTGGCTCCGGTTTCGGCTCGGCCACGATGCGCGGTGCCTCGGCAACAGCGGCCGGCTCCGGCTGGGCCTCGGGGAGCGGCGCCTTCTTCTGCTCCTCGCGGCGTTGCCTTTCCCGTTCCTGTTCCCGCTCTTCCCGCCGCTCGCGGCGGTGCTGCCGGTAGAGTTGCCAGCGTTCGCGGCATTTTTTCAAAAACCAGAGCAGGGAAAACCGGAAGCTGACCAGAAACGAGGCCACAAACGTCACTCCGAGCACCAGCAGGGCGCCGGAGTGGTTGAGGTAGCGGCTCAACAGGCTGGACAGCAGGTGGCCGAAGGCGCCGCCGGCCTCGGGCAGTGCCAGATGGCCGATCCGCACCGCCTGGAACCGGAGCGAGAGCAGGCCGCACAGGGAGAAGATCAGGGCGCCCAGCGCCACGATCTTGTGGAACCGGACCTCCAGGTCGCGCAGCCGCAGCAGTTTGCCGCCGATCACCAGGGCGGCACCAGGGAAGAGGAAGCCGATCAGACCGAAGGCCTGGTAGAGGAGATCGGCCAGATGGGAGCCGATCAGGCCGCCGGCGTTGGCGATCCTGTCGGGATGGAGGTTGTTGTTGAAGGACGGGTCGGCGGCGCTGTAGGTGAGCAGGATGAGGAACAGGAAAGTGCTCAGCGCCAGCCAGGCCAGGGCCGACAGCTCCTTGCGCAGGTAGATCAGGAAGGAAGGAGCGGCCCCTGATTCCGTGGTCGGTTTGGCCATGATGTCGTATCGCTCCTCGTCACAGGGCGGTCAGCAGGAAGAACCCGCCGACCAGCCAGCAATAGACGGCGAAACCCGCCAGGCGCCGTCGGCGGATCACCCCGAGCAGAAGATGGATCGATAGCAGCCCGATGCCGAAGGCCGCCGCCATGCCGAGCAGGTAGGCCGGGATTTCGGCGGGAGCCACCCGCGACACATCCTTGAGCGACAGCAGGGCCGCCCCGGAGACCGCGGGCAGCGCCAGCAGGAAGGAGAAGCGGGCCGCCGTCTCTCCCTCCACCCCCTTGATCAGCAGCGTGGCGATGGTCGCCCCGGAGCGGGAGATGCCCGGCATCACCGCGCATCCCTGGGCGATCCCGACCAGCAGAGCGTCGGACCGGGTCAGCTGCTCCGCGGTGCGGCCGTCGCGGCGCAGCCGCTCGGAGAGAAACAGCAGCACCCCGGTCACCAGCAGCATGGCGGCGACCACCGCCACCCGCTCGAACATGGCGGTGAAAAAATCCTTGAAGGTCAGCCCGATGATCGCGGTCGGCACCGAGCCGAGGATCAGCAGTCCCAGGAGCCTTCGGTAGAGGATCGCCTCGGTTCCGGTCCGGAACGGGGCGAGGGCCAGCTTGGCGATGTCGGCCCGGAAATAGAGCACCACCGCCAGCAGGGTGGCGAGGTGGAGCAGGACGTCGAACAGCACCCCCGGCTGCCGGAAGCCGGGAAGGTAGTGCTGGGCGATGGCCAGGTGCCCGGAGGAGGAGACCGGCAGAAATTCGGTCAGGCCCTGGATCAGGCCGAGCAACAAGGCATGGAGCATCGACATGGATGGTTTACCGATCTAAAAGGTTCGCGGTGCTGGCGTTGACGCCTTCGCAAAAAATTTCCAAGACGACGGCAACGCCGTCAGCGTTCCAGGATCAGCGGCAGAATCAGCGGCCGCTTCTGGAGGGTGCGGTTGAAAAAACGCTGCAGGCGGCGCCGGACTTCCTCCCGCAGCAGTTCCCTGTCGCCGACGAAATCGGGATTCTGCTCCGCCACCAGCTCCCGGACCACCTCCCCCGCCAGAGCATAATACTCCTTTTCCTCCTCGGGAATAAAGCCGCGGGTGTGGAATTCCGGTTCGCCGAGCAGCTTCTCGCCCCCCCGCTCCAGGGTGATCTGCACCACCACCATGCCGTGATGGGCCAGATGGCGGCGGTCCCGGAGCTGATCGAAGCCGAGATCGCCGACCCCCTTGCC
>JAFGOW010000074.1 GCA_016926265.1 Deltaproteobacteria bacterium
ATCTGCTCGCGGCTCTCCACGGCGCAGGGCCCCGCCATCACCACCAGCTTCGGGCCGCCGACACGGACGCCGAGCCCGACATCGATGGCGCTGGGGAGGGGGGAGACCTCGCGGCTGGCCAGTTTGTAAGGCTTCAGGATCGGCACCACGTTCTCGACGCCGGGCAGCGAATCGAGGGACTGGAGCACCTTCTTTCCCCGCTCGTCCCCGACCGCCCCGATCACGTTGCGGGTTTCGCCGTGAATGATGTGGGGATGGTAGCCGAGTTCGGTGATCCGCCGCACCACTTCCTTCAATTCATCTGGGGTACTGTCCTTTTTCATGACGATGATCATAAACGCTCCTTTTTCACTCTAGGACTCCCCGCGGCGGCTTGACAACCAAAAAACCGCCGGAGGGCTTCCCGACGGTTATTTGCAGCTGAAAAACAAAAAAAACCACGGAAAGACCCGGATGGTCCGCCCATGGTTTCCGCTCTCTTCGTTGCCTTCGCTGCTAGATTCGGTTGACGAAAAACACGGATTCCGGGACGGACGGCCTAAAAAAGAAGCCGCGCCAAAAACAAAAACCGCTAAAAGTCCCGGAATAATACGTCATGTCGCCAGCCGGCATCCAGTTGGTTTGGGAACAGATAGACGATGGTTTAGCAAAAACAGCACCGAAAAACAAGAGTCAATTTCCGTCAGCGGGGGCTTTTCATCTCCTCCAGGAAATTGCGCGCCCAGCGGTGGACGTTGTTGCGGGAGATGGCGATCCGCAGCCGCAGCATGCGATGGCGCTTCTCCTCGGCGCTCATCCCGTAGGCGTAGGAAATGGCGTCGGCGGTGCCGTCGATGTCATAGGGGTTGACCAGCAGCGCGCTGCTCCCCAGCTGCTCGGCGGCGCCGGCGAACTCGCTCAGGATCAGGACCCCGTTCAGGTTGACGTTGGCGGCGCAGTACTCCTTGGAAACCAGGTTCATGCCGTCCCGCAGCGGCGTCACCAGGCCGATTTCCGCGGAAAGGTAATGGGCCAGCAGCTGGGTCTGGGTCAGGTGGCGGAAATAGTACTGGATGGGGGTCCAGCCGGGAACCGCGAAGCGGCCGTTGATGCGCCCCGCCATCTGCTCCACCATCCCCTTGAGGTTGCGGTAGTCGGGGATCAGGCTGCGGCTCGGCACCACCACCTGAAGCAGGGTGATCCGCTGCTGCAACTCGGGATACTTCTCCAGCGCCCGCTCAAAGGCCAGAAAACGCTCCGGCACCCCTTTGGTGTAATCGAGCCGGTCAAGCCCCAGCACCAGCTTGTGATCACCGTATTTGGAACGCAGCGACTTGGCCTCCGCCACCACCTCCGGGGATTGGGCCAGGTTGTTGTATTCATTGTAATCGATGCTGATGGGGAAATGGCCGACGGTGACCAGCCGCTCCCCCACCTTGAGCAGCGTGATGTGGCGGCGGCGCTGCAGCACTTCCGCCCCCGGCACCAGGGTCACCACGCAATGGACGAAGTTGCGCCGGTCGCGGCTGGTCTGGAAGCCGATCAGATCGTAGGCCAGCAGCCCCCGCAGAATCTCGTCCTTCCACGGCAGCCGCCAGAAAAGATCGAGGGAAGGAAAAGGGATATGCTGGAAAAAAGCCAGGTTCTGGGCGAAACCGAGATTCCGCAGGGCCTGCCCGACCAGGATCAGCTGGTAATCCTGCACCCAGATCAAATCGTCTTTCTGGGCCGCCTTGGCCACCGTTTCGGCAAAATGCCCGTTGACCTCCACATAGGAGCGCCAGTTTTCGATATCGAAACGGCAATAGCCGAGCAGATCGTGAAACAGCGGCCACAGGCTCTCGTTGGAAAAGCCCCAGTAGAAGCGCTCCACCTCTTCCTCGGAGAGGGGCACCCCCTCCAGAGAGAAGCCCTCGCGGCCGCTGAAATCGTCCAGCAGTGCCCGGCACGGGGCCTCGTCCCCGCACCCCGGCCAGCCGATCCAGAGGCCGTGATGGTCCTTGACCACCGGCTGCAGGGCGCTCACCAGCCCGCCGGCGCTCTTCCGGATCCGCCATTCCCCCTCTTCCCTAGAAACGGCCAGGGGAAGGCGGTTGGAGATGACGACCAGACGGCGGTTTTTATCGTTCATCAGGAACCCCGTTTCGGCAACAAACCCCGGTCCGGCGCCATGCCAACAGCCCCGCGGGTTTCGACCAGTGTAGCAGAACCGGTTCAGGGCGCAAGCCGCTTCCCATTGTTTTGTCTTGACAGGACCAAGCCCTTCCGCTATATACCAAGAGCGCCCGCCCAGGTAGCTCAGTCGGTAGAGCAGAGGACTGAAAATCCTCGTGTCACTGGTTCGATTCCGGTCCTGGGCACCACGATTGATCGGGGAGGCCGGCTGGATTCAGCCGGCCTCTTTTTTTTCCGAATCCCGTCCCTCGCCGAAAAAAAACTCTCTCCTGTTGCGGTTTGCTCCCGTTTGGGGTAACTTTCCGCCTTGATTGTGCAAAGCGATTCCCTTCAAAAGCCGATCAGTCCTTTAGAGGTGCAGGAAAAATGACCTTTTTTCCGGCTGAAACAGACAACGGTCAGGGAACCGGGGCCAGTGCCGTTCCCCGCGTTCTTCTGGCAGCGACCGCGCTGGCCTGCGCCTTCCTGACCGCATCCTGCTCCCCGACGGGTGAAGGCGGCCGCAGGCCCCTCGCATCCCCACCCGAAAGCCCCATGGCCGATCCCCGCTCCATCACCGCTTGGGTCGGCAACGCCGCCGAGGGGGAGAAAACGGTGCTGGACGACCCGGAATTCGGCCTCGGCGTCACCGTGGTAGCTGAGAAGAACTACCGTTCGGCGCTGGATCACTCCTGCCGCAGAGCCAGGGTCCTCGCCGCGACGCCGCCGGGGGAAACCATCGCCGTCTGCAAGGAAAAGGATGGGGACTGGTTCCTGGCGCCGCGCATCTGGGGCCGTCCGGTGGCGGGAGACAACCGTTGAACGGCATCCGGACCGCGGCGAAAAACCAGGCCATCGTGGTCTGGGCCCTGATGCTGCGGGAAACCAAGACCCTGTTCGGCCGCCACAAACTGGGCTACCTGTGGGCGCCGATCCAGGTCGCCTATAATATCGCAATCTTCTGGGTTATCCGCGACCTCGCGGGATTTCAGCCGCCACCCGGACTGTCGACCGCCACCTTCCTGATCGGGGGGTTCATTCCCTTCTATCTCTTCTCCGAGGCGGTCGGCGGCAATTTGAACGCCGTCGGCGGCAATCGGGCGCTGCTCACCTATCCCCAGGTGCTGCCGCTCGATCTGCTGGCGGCGCGGACCCTGCTCAACGGCGCCATGTACCTGTGCGTCATGCTGATCCTGCTGATTGCCGCCTATGGCTTGGGTTATCGGGTGACCGCACCCAACCCGGAGCTCATCCTGGCGGCGCTGTCCCTGACGCTGCTGCTCGGCTTCGGGCTCGGCTGCCTCTGTTCGGCCCTTAATCTGATGTGGCCGACCACGGGGCGGATCGTGCCGATGGTGGTGCGGCTGTTATTCTATGTCTCGGGCCTGTTTTTTTCCGTGGAGGCCAGCCCCGCCTACCTGAAAAACATCCTTTTCTATAATCCCCTGTCCCATCTCATCGAATGGTTGCGGGACGGTTTTTCGGGATACGCCAGTCCGTTCGTCGATCCCCCCTATGTCGTCGGCTTCACTTTGGCGGCGACGGCGCTGGGACTGCTGCTGGAACGGTATTCGAGAAGGTATCTGGACCGGATCTGAAATGCTTCAATTGGTCAATCTCTGCAAACAATACCGCACCACGAAAGGGGTCAAGACGGTCCTCGACGACGTCACGGCCTCGTTCCCGCCGGGGCGCAACATGGGCATCCTGGGCCGCAACGGCGCCGGCAAATCGACCCTGCTACAGCTCATCGGCGGCGCCGAACTCCCCACCTCGGGCAAGGTGCTGCGCCAGGGGCGGGTCTCCTGGCCGATCGGCTTTTCCGGCGGCTTCCACGGCAGCCTCACCGGGCGCGAGAACCTGCGCTTCATCTGCCGCATCTACAAGGCCGATATCCAAAAGGTGACGGCCTTCGTCGAGGAGTTCGCCGAACTGGGGGATTACATGGAGATGCCGGTCAACAGCTACTCCTCGGGGATGAAAGGCAAGCTCGCCTTCGGCCTGAGCATGGCCATCGATTTCGACTACTATCTGATCGACGAGGTGACCGCCGTGGGCGACGCCAGCTTCCAGCGCAAGAGCAAGGAGGAGTTCCGGCGCCGCAAGGACCGTTCGACGCTGCTGGTGGTCTCCCACAGCGCCAACACCATCCGGGAGCATTGCGACGCCGCCGCGGTGCTGGAAGAGGGGCGGTTGATCCCCTTCGATGACGTCGGCTCCGCGATCCATCATTACGAAAGCCTGATGAGCGCTCCGCAGAGGTGTCAATAGTGACCTGGGCCACGTTCCGCGCCGCCATCCTGAAGCTGCCGTCCCGACTGGCGGCCTGGCCGCTGAAAAAGAAATTCCTGGCGCTGGTCGGCCTGCCGACCCTGCTGGCGGCTTTTTATTTCGGGGGCTGGGCGACCGATATGTATGTCTCGGAGGCCCGCTTTTCGATCCGCAGTCCGGAGGGGGGAGGCGGTTCCGAACTGCTGAGCCTGCTGGGACAGGGAGGCGGATCGACGGCTTCCGACGCCTATGTGGTGGCCGATTACATCGTGTCGATGAATCTGCTCGAAGCCCTCGACAAGCGGCTGAAGCTGAAGGAGCATTTTCAAAACCGCGCCGCCGATTTTTTTTCACGGCTGGAAGCTGATCCAACGGCGGAGGAATTCCTGAAGTACTACCGTTCCGTGGCGGCGGTCGGGTTCAATCCGACCAGCGGCATCCTCGATCTGAAAACCCGGGCCTTCAGCCCCGAAATGGCGCAACTTCTGAACCGGACCATCCTCGAAGAATGCGAACAGCTGGTCAACCGGATCCGGGAGCGGGCGCTGCGCGACAGCCTGGAGCTGGCCCGCCAGGAGTTGACGGAAGCCGAAAAACGGGTCACCGCGGCGCGGGAGGCGCTCAAAGGCTTCCGGAACCAGAGCGACCATCTCAATCCCGAGGTCACCGCCGGGGCCCTGTTGACCCTGGTGGCCGGCCTGGAGGGAGAGGCCGCCAAAACCCGCGCCGAACTGGCCGAGTCGCGTTCCTATCTGCGGGAGGACAGCGCCCGAATCGTGGCCCTCAAGGCCCGCATCCAGGCCCTGGAAGGACAGGTCGCCAGGGAGAAGAAACGCCTGACCGGCGGCGACAGCCGGGTTCTCAACGAAGTGGTCAGCGATTATGAACGCCTCCTGGTGAAACGAGAGTTCGCCGAGAAGCTCTATGTTTCCGCGCTCTCCTCGCTGGAGGTGGCGCGAATCCGGGCCGAAAGCAAAAGCCGCTACCTGATCGCCTTCGCCGAGCCGACCCTGCCGGAGGAGTCCCTCTATCCCCGGCGACTGCTCTCCACCTTCCTGACCTTCGCGGGGACCGCCCTGCTTTTCGCCATCGTTTCCCTGGTCATCGCCGCCATTCGTGAACACGCGGGGTTCTGAGATGCGAATTTCAAAGATTCTGCTGGCTTTCTTGATACTGCTGGGATCTCCCTCTTTTCTGTGGGCGGCCCCAGATTCCGCCCCGAAACCGCCCCTCCCCAAGACCGTTGAGCCGGAGGGTCCCCGTCCTTTCGGCTTCGAGCTGTTTCAGGGCCATTTCGCCAAGGGAACCTTCGACGAGCTCAACGCCGATTACGTCGTCATGCCCGGCGACCGGGTCGCCGTGCGCCTCTGGGGCGCCCACAAATTCGACGGCATCCTCGATGTCGACGCCGTCGGCAACCTGTTCCTGCCCGAGGTCGGGCCCGTTCCGGTGGCCGGCGTTAAACACGGCGATCTGGCCCGACTGGTCAAGGAAAAGCTCCAGTCGGTCTTCACCCACAACGTCGAGATCTACACCAACCTCATCAACACCCAGCCGGTGGCGGTCTTCGTCACCGGCTTCGTGGCCCGTCCCGGCCGCTACGCCGGCGGCCCGACCGATTCGGTGCTCTACTATCTGGACCAGGCCGGCGGCATCGATCCGGAACGCGGCAGCTACCGGAACATCCGCGTCCTGCGCAACGGCCGCATCCTGGCCCAGGTCGATCTCTATCCCTTCATCCTGGAAGGGGCGCTGCCCCGGCCCCGCCTCGAGGAGGGGGACGTGATCCTGGTCGAGGGGCGCGGCTCGGTGGTGCTGGCCGAGGGCCAGGCGCGGCACCAGGCCCGCTTTGAGTTTCCTGCCACCGTCACAGTTACCGGGGAACAGCTGCAGGAACTCGCCGCGCCGCTCCACAACGTCTCCCACGCCAGCATCGTCGGCACCCGCAACGGGGCCCCCTACAACACCTACCTGACCCTGGCCGATTTCCGCCAGATGGCGCTCCTCGACGGCGACACCGTCCATTTTCACGCCGACACCCCGCGGGACACCATCATGGTCGCCGCCGCCGGAGCGATCGTCGGCGCCTCCCGCTATCCGGTCCGAAAGGACACCCGGCTGCTGGAATTGCTCCATCACATCCCGGTGGAGCCGGAACTGGCCAACCTCCAGGGCATCCACATCAAGCGCCGGAGCGTCGCCGAACGTCAGAAAAAAGCCCTGGCGGAGGCCCTGCGCCGTCTGGAGCAGAGCGCCCTGACGGCGACCTCGGCCAGCGTCGATGAAGCCAACATCCGGGTCCGCGAGGCCGAACTGATCAGCCAGTTCGTGACCAAGGTCCGCGCCGTGCAGCCCGAAGGAACGGTGGTGGTCGGCCACGGCGGCCGATTGAACGACATCTACCTCGAAGACAACGATATCATCGTGATCCCGGCCAAAAGCGACGTCATCCTGATCAGCGGCGAAGTGATGATGCCGCAATCCGTGGTCTTCCGGGAAGAGGCCACGGTGCGCGACTATATCCGGGTCGCCGGCGGCTTTTCAGACCGCGCCGACAGGGGCCACATCCTGGTGGCCAAAACCAACGGCGAGGTGCTCCCCTCCGGAGACACCCGGATCGAGCCGGGGGACCAGGTGCTGATACTGCCCCGCTTCGACACCAAGAACATGCAGATCCTGAAGGATATCTCCCAGATCCTCTACCAGATCGCGGTGGCGACCAAGGTGGTGCTGGATCTGTAGGGGCAAAGAGCCCCTCTTTTAAAAGGGTACCGATAAATTTGCAAAGTTTTAAATGGCAATTTTTATCAAATCCCAGTTAACTCGGGGATTGTCTTGAATTATTGGCCTATTCGCTTTCGATAAAGAATCAATTGCCTCCACAAATCTGTAAATGACTCACAATGGACACACTGTACATTTTGGTCGATCCTATTGGGCGCTTTGACAGCGGGATCAGCACTTATACATCTAATGCTGCTGAAATTCTAAGAGCGCGGAAAAATGATGTCATGGTTTTATCAAAAATCAAGTGTGAGGATTTAAATACATTCCGTCAGCGCCTCGCACTTGAAATCACCTTGTTAAAAAAGCAGGGCCGTAGGATTATTGTTGAAGCACCTGAAACAGGCGCAGTTACCGCAAATATACCAAATAATAATGCATATCTTCATATTCGGCTTCATTGCTCGAAAAATTTAGGTGCGTTAGTTCAGGGAGAATTTTTTTGTCAAAAAGTATTTGAGTTGGAAAAGAAGGAGTTAATTCGGGCACAGCATATTTCTGCACCTTCAATGTCGGCTATTTTAGCAAGTAGGCAACTTTTTGGAATGACCTTTTTAGCAAGTTGCTACCCAAATCCAGCGTTACCCTTTAATTTTAAGTACTCGCGTAATTTTAAAAATAATCTGAATAATGTGCTTTTTGTAGGCAGATGGCATGCATTGAAGGGTGTTCATTGGTTAGTTGAATTTGCAAAGAAAATCCCTCGCGCACAATTCACTGTTGTTACTATTCTAGACAACACTATCCCTAAAAAATTACCAAAAAATATTTCTCTGCTTGATGGCGCTCATTGGGATAAGGCCGCAATTTACGCTAAAGCCAACGTCGTAATAATTCCAAGTATTTATGAAACCGCCTCCATGGTGGGTATAGAGGCATTGCAGGCTGGGGTGCCAATTATTGCTTGGGCTCATCTTGGAATTTGTGAGTACGCGCCTTCACCAAAAGTCCAGGCTATTGACCCATGGGATGTTGATGCATATGCGGCCGCCATATCACATGCCTTATCACACCCTTACAACCTACCAGAAGGAATTGGTATTTTAAAAATTTTAAATGATTGTTATTTGAGTGGGCATGAGGCAGCCTTATCCGGCAAATTCAGCAATCACATGCCAGAAAGCCTTAAAAATATAGCGTTTAATACAATTCATTCGTTTATAAAACAAAAAAAGAGAGCCCAAATGGAACTCCCAAACACACAGCCACGATGGAAGAGGAAGTTGAAAAAAATGCTCCGTGATCCCGTTTTATTTTTTAAAGACTCAAAAGTTGGCAAACTAGTTACAGGGTCATCCACAAAACAGGTTTCTATAAATACAACAAGCACTCAATTAGGATCATCCACCGTTGAATTAGAGCATCCAGTCACAGCGAAGAAGGAAATGTTATTTTCAAATATTGGCAAATTTGGTGTAATTAAATTTCAAAAGCCGCCAGAAGCCCCTGTTGGGCTTATAACTGCTTTTTTCTACAGCGAAGAACGAGAGTTTGAAGCCACCTTAATCAAGAATGGATTAAATAATTTTACAGATTTTCGTTATGTCAGGCCGCCTTTTCTCCAAACTGGAATTTTTTCAGTTAACCATTCAGAACATGTTTCAGATTTGCTAGATCGTATTTATAAAAAGGAGAAAGAAACTATATCTTTGATTGACCATATAATTTTTCTTGATGCGCCCCCAAACCTAGTAAAGGCCTTACGCTGTAGTGGCACAAGACAGCGCGCAATTGTTATTCTTACCGATATTAATTCTATTTCACCTGACCCATGGCATACAGATGTATTAATAATTGTTGATGAGGCAAAGCGGAAGTCAATCGAAAATAACTTCCGAAGGATAATTACAGTGAACAACTTTTCCGATTTGCCTAACGCCATACGCCGCGCCATAATGGAAGGGTCACCAAAATCACCAGATGCTTTATTGCCAATAATTGGATTTGATTATTTATGCCGCGATGAATTATTATCCATTGATGTGCGTTATCATCAGGCATTAATTCGTGTAAAAAATTCTTTTTCTCCAAAATTCAACAACATGTTTGAACTCTATGATCAACTCGGCGACGCAACAACGGAGCTCGCAGTATCTGAATCTATATATCTTCGGTATCGCAGCTTATTGGATCGGATTCGAGACCCGGGTGTAATGTCGCTATTTTTGTCTTTTAGCATTTTTGATGGAGTTATTTTTGATGTCCGCTCTTAAAATAATTCATATAACACCTACCCCCTTGGTTGGTGCTCCGGGGAAGATTGCATGGGCGCAGCGCATGAAAGGACATAATGCCCTCGCTGTGGCCTTATCAGATTATCCCCAAAAAGGCCCTTTAGCGAACAAGTTCCTGGATAAAATATTGTTATTAAATGATTTTACAACTGCTTATATTGAAGAATATATTAGTACTGCAAACGTAATTCATATACATAATTATTTTCCTAATAACAAATTAAGTTGGATAACAAGACTTAATCAATCAGCTTTATTTGTATATCAAGTACATTCACCGTTGCGAGAGGGCCCTTTATACGTTGATCGTGGGTCTTATGACTCACTAATAAACTTTAGGGTTAGACTTGTTGTAGGACAGTATCTGGGGCGATTATATCCATCTTACCTGCCTGTTCCAAATCTTATATTGTCACCACCAAGTGTTACTTTACGCGAACCAGGTGAGCGGCTCAAAGTAATGTTTAGTCCAACTCATTCGCATGTAGGTCGATGGACTAGCAAAAATTCAAATGTCCTAAATGATGTCCTCGAATCGCTCAAATCGCTTGGAAAAATCGAAATTATCAAACCACAAAGTTTTATTTCACCTGAAACTCTTTTTGAAGTGCGGAGAGGGTGCCACGTAACAATCGACGAAATAACAACTGGCGGCTTTCACCAAGTTTCATTAGAAGGATTATGCGCGGGTAACATTGTAATTAATCGCGCAGATTATTTTGCAAAAACTACATTTGGCAACTTTTGCGATGGGGTACCCCCCCCCTTCACCTATGCAGACGAAAGCACAATCGGATCGGCAATAGAGTGCTTGGCCGAAAATTACGAAGATTCAAATAGACTACAAAAATTCAATTACGATTACTTCCAGAAATATTGTGACCCAATCAGACTGGTTGAGGTATTTGATGCTGCATATCAACGCGCTCTTTAATGGCATATCGCAACTCCGTGATAAAGAAGAAGGCAGGCGCATTTTTATATTAGCCAATGGTCCATCAATTCTTAACAATGATCTTACGTTGCTAAAAAATGAAATTGTTATTGGCATGAACGCTTCAACTATGCTGGAAAAGCGTTACCAAATTTCTAGTCAATATTATGTGGTTTCTGATGCTCGATTTATTACTAATCAAAGCAAACGAAAATGGGCGACAACTGAACTCTCACCATACACCATCCGAGTTCTCAGGCAAGACCTGATAGAGTTCGATGACCCTTCTTTGAAAAATAGGACTTATTACACTCCGGCAATTTCTCGCGATGGGTTCTCAAAAAACCTGTCGGCAGGTTTTTTCTTCGGATGTACAACAACTATGTTGGCCATACAACTAGCCTGGCACCTTGGTTCCAGAAAGGTTTATTTGCTTGGATGCGACTTGCGCTACCCTGAGGAATCTCCACGATTTTATAATGAAACTCAGCCTCAGCTTGAGGATGCCTTTACAAGCGTTCAATTGATCAATATTGTCAATGCGTCACGCGAATTTGAAAGGGCGGGTGGGGAATTAGTGAATTGTAGCCAACGATCTTTTTTAAGACCATATTTAACGTATAATGACTTTAATAAATTAATGATTATTGGGTAGATATATGAAAAACTTAATTGATATTAAAAATGAAAAGGCAATTGAACTGCGAGCCGTGGCTCTAGCGAAGAAATGGCAATCTAGCGAGATTTTTTTCCCAAACAATACTTCCAAGGCACCTGCATTTTACGGGTACATTGAAATAAGTGTCGAGAAATGTCCAATATTTTTAATGCTTTCGAACAATGATGATTATGTTGCCAAAGCTTATTTTTGGAATGGCCCAAACTCATACGAGCCTATGAGTCTTAAAGTTTGGCTTGCTTTAGCAAAAAAAAGTGCTGCCATTTTTGATGTAGGCGCATATACCGGCCTCTATGGGTTGGCCGCAGCAATTCAAAACAGGAAGGCTAAAATATTTAGTTTTGAGCCTATTGATATAATCTATTCAAGATTACTTATAAATAAGACTGTTAATAATCTGGGAAATTTGTCAGCTTTTAATATCGCTCTTTCCGATGCGGATGGCAGTGCTGAAATTAATATTTACGCAGGTGATACTGTGTTGTCTACAGGATCGTCCCTTATGGAAAATTCCTCTGACAGGCCTGTGTTTGTAAAAAAGAAAATTAATACAATTACTTTCGACAGCTTTTGCAAGTCAATGAGAATGCCTAGGGTGGACCTAATTAAAATTGACGCCGAAGGCGCTGAGCATCTTATTACTAAAGGCGCAGAAAACACAATCCGCGTCTTTAAACCAGATATCATTTCCGAATTTTTGTTTCGGTCAAAAGTTGAATATTTTGAGCGATTCTTTAGAAACTTGGGGTATTTTTTTTATAGAATTGATGAGAGAAAATTAGAGATACGCAAGGTTGAGGAAATTCAGCGTTCAGACAATATGAATACACTAAACACATTGTTATCTCAAAAAAATGAACAAGAGTTGTATAAATTGTTGAATATTTAACCTTAATCCGTGAGCAATGTTATCGCAGGCTGATTTGGGAGTGATTTGGCAACTTAAACGGCCAGAAGGCAATTAGTTCTATTTTTTCGCAAGAATGAGCCACCCCGCAGTAAGCTACATGGTGGCAAAAAGTTCCAGCTACACACTGTGTAGCTTCTAATAAATTTTCTCGCGACCTTGATTTTTCATATATTTCACAATGTTTTCTTAATCCTCTTTTTGTCTAACGGTGTTTTTGAGACTCCCACTGCTATTTCATAGTACCGCAATCCGTTGCGAATTTAACCCTATCGTTTTTATTGGATTTTTTGGCAAACACACTATATCACAAGAAGGCTTCCCGAACTTTTTTTGGATCAGATTTTGAGACAACAGTGACTTGAGGAGTAAAACCGCATTTTGAATACTGTCGCAGTTTTTTCTCCACAGATCATCTTATCAATTCCCCATCTACAAGCTTTTCTCCCCGAGTGCGGAACGATCCGCTTCAAAGCACCCTGGCGCCGAGGAGATTTCGACGCCGTGCTCGGCTGGGGGCACAAGCCGACCGCGGCCCAAGCGCGGGCCTTCGCGGAACGGCACCGGCTCCCCTACATCGCCTTGGAAGACGGCTTCCTGCGTTCGCTGCGGCTTGGCCGGGACGGCGAGCCGCCCATGAGTCTGGTGGCCGACCCGGTGGGGATCTATTACGATGCCCGGGGGCCGTCGCTGCTGGAAAACCTGCTTCAGGAGGGGGGCTGGGAGACGCCGGAGCTTCTGGAACGCTCGGCTTCGGTGCGAGCCTGGCTGGCGGCGGAGCGGTTGAGCAAGTACAACCACGCCCCCGATGTCTCGCCCTGGAGCGATGCCGACATGGAGCGGGTGCTGGTGGTGGACCAGACCCGGGACGACGCCTCGGTGAGCGGCGGCCTCGCCGACGAAAGCTCGTTCCGCCGGATGCTGGAGGCGGCGCTGGCGGAAAACCCCGATGCCGAGGTGGTGGTCAAGACCCACCCCGAGGTGGCGGCCGGGCACCGCGGGGGTTATTTCGGCACCCTGCCGCAACATCCCCGGCTGCGGCTCCTGGCCCAGGATCTTCATCCCTGGGCGGTGCTGGACGGCGTTTCCACCGTCTACACCGCCACCAGCCTGCTCGGCTGCGAGGCGCTGCTGGCCGGCAAAAGGGTGCGCTGCTTCGGGCTCCCCTTCTACGCCGGCTGGGGCCTGACCCAAGACGAGCTGCACTGCCCCCGCCGCACCCGAAAGCGGAGCCTGGAGGAGCTGTTTGCCGCCGCCTATCTCCTCTATCCGCGCTATGTCGATCCCCTCACGGGGAAACGCTGCGAGATCGAGCGCATCATCGCGCTGCTCTCCGACCGCCGCCGCCACTGGCTGAGATGCCGGGGGGCCACGGTCTGCGGCGGCGTCTCCCCCTGGAAACGGCGCTTCCTCCCCGACTTCATCGGCACCGGCCGGAAAGAGGTGGTTTTCGTCCGCGGCCCCAAAAAGGCCCTCGAAAAAGCCGCGAAGCAGGGAACCCGCTGGACCCTGTGGGCCTCGCAAGAGACCCCGGAGTTGCGGAAGCGGGCCGAGACCGCCGGGGTGGCGATGATGCGGGTGGAGGATGCCTTTGTGCGCTCGGCGGGATTGGGATCGGACCTGGTGCGCCCCTGGTCGTTGGTGCTGGACGACCTCGGCATCTATTACGACGCCGGCCGCCCCAGCCGCCTTGAGGAACTGCTGCGCGAAACCCGTTTTTCAACGGGTCTTCTGGCCCGTGCCCGGTCATTAATAAATTTTATCGTTACTCAGGGAGCAACCAAGTATAATATCGGCTCTGGACAACCCCTGGACCTGGCAACCGGAGGCCGGACCGTGGTCCTGGTGCCGGGACAGGTGGAGGACGACGCCTCGATCCGGCTCGGCTCGCCCTGGATCGCCACCAATCGGGAGCTGCTGCAACGGGTGCGGGAGAAACGGCCCGAGGCCTTCATCGTTTTCAAGCCGCACCCCGACGTGGCCGCCGGCAACCGGCGCGGCGCGGTGCCGGAGGCCGAGGCGCGCCGCTTCTGCGACGCCGTCGTAGCCGAGGTTTCCATGGATCGGCTGCTGAAGGAGGTGGACGAGGTCCACACCCTGACCTCGCTGACCGGCTTCGAAGCGCTGCTGCGGAATCGCAGGGTCGTGACCTACGGCCTGCCGTTCTACGCCGGGTGGGGGCTGACCGAGGACCAGCTTCCGGCCCCGGCCCGTGGGCGGAAACTGACCATCGAGGAACTGGCCGCCGGCGCCCTGATCCTCTATCCGGTCTATGTCGATCCGCGCACCCGGCGGATCGGCTCTCCGGAACATCTGCTGGAGTGGCTGGCGGCCCGGCCCGGTTCAGTCCCCGGGCCGTCGCTGACCACGCGGCTGATCCGCTTTTTTCAGGCCCTGCGCCAGGGGGATCGGGGAAAAACCTGAAGCCGGAAAATTTTTGGCTATAATCAATGGCAACCCGCACCAGATATCAGGTCGCATCTTCTTCAAGGCCTATGGCATGAAACGCTCCTTCCTCTTTCTCCAGGGACCCCACGGCCCCTTCTTCCGCCAATTGGGAGGCCTCCTGGCCCAGGAAGGGCACGACGTCTGCCGGATCAACTTCCACGGCGGCGATGTCTGCGATTGGCTGGGCCGGGAAGCCCTCGATTTCCGGGCGCCCCCTGCCGAATGGCCGGAATTCTGCGGAGAGCTGCTGCGGCAGCGGGGCATCTCCGATCTGGTGCTGTTCGGGGATTGCCGGCCCCAGCACCGGGAAGCCATCGCCTGGGCCCGGCTGGCCGACATCCGGGTCCATGTTTTTGAAGAGGGCTACCTGCGCCCGGACTGGATCACCCTGGAACAGAACGGGGTCAACGGCTATTCGCCGCTCCCCAAAAACGCCGACTTCTATTTGGAGGCCGCCGCCGCTCTGAGCGAACCCCACTTCGAGACGGTCGGCCCCGCCATGCGCTGGCAGGTGGGGTACTGCATCCGCCATTACGCCCACAAGATCCGGCTCCGGCAGCGCTTCCATCACTATCTCCGCCACCGCCCCCTGCACCCGCTTCACGAAACCCGTCTCTGGCTCAAGCGGATGGCCTGCTATCCGGTCCGCAAACGCCGCACTCTGCGTCTCAGCCAGGAACTCCCCTCCAGCGGCCAGCCTTACTATCTGGCCTGCCTGCAATTGGACAGCGACGCCCAGATCAGCCGCCACTCCCCCTTTACCAGCGTCGCCGAATTCCTCTCCCGGGTGCTGCGTTCCTTCGCCGCCCACGCCCCCGACGACACCCTGCTGGTTTTCAAAAACCATCCCCTCGACAACGGCGCCGTCAACTACGCCAACCTGCTGGCCGTCGAGGCCCACGCCCTCGGCATCGGTCCCAGGGTCCGGTTCCTCCACTACGGCAACCTCCCCCAGCTGCTCCGAAACGCCCAAGGGGTGGTGCTAGCCAACAGCACGGTGGGAACCTCGGCGCTGTTTCACGGCCGGCCGGTCATCACCCTGGGCCGGGCGGTCTACGATTTCGCGCCGCTGACTTTCCAGGGGGAACTCGACGGCTTCTGGACTCAGGCCCGCCCCCCCGACCGCAGGGTTTTCGAGGCCTTCCGGCTCTACCTGCTCAACCGGGTGCTGCTGAACGGCAGCTTCTACAGCCCCTGGGGCCGCCATCTGGCCCTGGCCGCGGTCATGGACCGGTCGCACAAAAGGGTGTTTGCCACCGCGCCGGTCGTTTCCGCGCCCCCTTGCCCCAACCTCTCCGATCCCATCTTCCCGCCGATCTGATGGCCGCGCCCCGATTCCGAATCTGGCCAATCAGGCCTTTCCCCCCCATGGATGATCGACCTGGGGGCCGAAACCGGCGCCTATTATTAAAAAAGGCCTTGCGGGCAAACCCGCAAGGCCTTTTCTGCTTGATTTCAGACGATCAGCCGTTGATCAGGCTCAGGTTCAGCCGCCGCTGCCGCACATAGACCTTCTTCAGATGATGGAAAACGTCCTTGGGCATCCCTTCGGGGAGTTCCACGGTGCTGAAATCGTCGAAGAGCCGGATGTGGCCGATGCTCTTTCCTTCAATCGCCCCCTCGTTGACGATGGCCCCGACGATATCCCCGACGTTGACGTGGTGGCGCTTGCCGACCTCCAGCCGGTAGCGGCTGAAACGGGCGCCGGGAACAGGGCGCGGAGAAGCGTCCTTTTTGGGGCGGAGGTTCTTGCCCGCCCCGCGTTCCGGTTCACGGCGCGCCGCGACGGCGGCCTTCGCCACGGGACGGGGGGCCGGCGGAGCATCCAGGGAGCTTTTCGCCACCTGCAGCGGCTGCTCTCCCTGCGCCAGATAGAGCAGCACCGGCGCCAGCTCCGCCGCGGAGAGATTCATCTCCTGCTGCAACCGCTCCACGAACTCCCGGTAAAAATCGAGCGACTGCCCGGCCCGAAGGCTGCCGATCCGCTCCCGGAACCGTTCGGCCCGTTTCCGCTCCAGTTCCGAAGCCGATGGGATCCGGGCCGGAGCGATGGTCTGCCCGGTCGCCTGTTCCACGGCCCGGAGGTAGCGTCTCTCCGCCGAGGTGACGAACAGGAAGGCCTTCCCCTGCCGGCCGGCGCGGCCGGTGCGGCCGATGCGGTGGACATAGGGATCCGGATCCTGGGGGATGTCGTAGTTGACGACCAGGCCGATGCGCTCCACGTCGAGACCGCGCGCCGCCACGTCGGTGGCCACCACGATCTTGAGTTCCCCGTTACGGAGGCGCTCCACGGCGCTCTCCCGCGAAGCCTGGTTCATGTCGCCGTTGAGGGCCGTAACGGACAAACCGGCTTTTTGAAGGTGGTCGGCGATCTCCAGGGTGCCGGCCTTGGTGCGCGCGAAAACCAGCGCCCCCTCGTACTCCTCCACCTCCAGAAGACGAATCAGCGCCTCCGGCTTCTGCTCCTGCCGCAGCAGGAAATAGCGCTGGTCGGTCTTCTCCACGGTCATGGTGCGAGAGGCGATGCGGACCTCCGCCGGTTCCCGGAGATGGGCATGGGCGATGCGCCGTATCGGGTTCGGCATGGTGGCGGAAAAGAGCGCCTTCCGGCAGTCCTCGGGGGCGGCGCCGAAAATCTTTTCGATGTCCTCGATAAAGCCCATGCGCAGCATTTCGTCCCCCTCATCGAGGATCAAGGTCCGAAGGCCATCGAGCTTGAGGGCGCCGCGGTTGAGGTGGTCGAGAATCCGCCCCGGCGTCCCGACCACGATCTGCGCCCCCCGTTTGAGCCCGCGAAGCTGGCTGTCGTAGCCCTGGCCGCCGTACACCGCCAGGGTCCGGACCCCCTCCAGGTATTTACCGTAATCCTGGAAAGCGCCGCAGACCTGCAGCGCCAGCTCCCGGGTCGGGGTGAGGACCAGCACCTGGGGGGCGCGGCCGTTTCCTTCCAGGCGCGCCAGCAGCGGCAGCGCAAAGGCGGCGGTCTTGCCGGTGCCGGTCTGGGCCTGTCCTATCAGATCCCGCCCTTCCATGAGGAGCGGTATCGCCTGAGCCTGGATGGGGGTGGGAACGTCGTGCCCCAGTTCCCCCAGGGCCTTCAGAATGGGGGCCGGCAGCCCCAGATCGGAAAAAGAAACGGTGCTGGACATGCGAAAATCCTCGACAGCTAAGGACCAAAACGGTATCGGAGGGGAGACGGCATTGGTCGGAAAAAGGTTACGGGAAGACGGATTCCGGTACTCGGGGCGATTCTCTGGTGTGCCGGAACGGCGCCGCCATGAAAAAGCGCCGGCAGGGCAGGGTGACTCAGAGCGCAAATCGAATCGAACTAGGTTTTATATCCCGGCTCCATGGAAAAATCAAGGATTATTTGTCCGGTCGGCGGCGCCCGCCCGCCGGCGGTGTGTCCGCGAGCCAAAACCGAGAACAGACTGTCAACCGGCGCCGAAAAAGGGTATCATTTCAGAACGGTTGCGGCCGCTGCCGCCCGAGGCCAGGAGACCATGAAAACGAAACCGCTGCCCATGGATAGCGATGCCGGATCGGTGACCTCGGTCATGGGGGGAGTGGTGGAAGTCCGCTTCCCCGGCGCCCTGCCCGCGCTCAACCAACTGCTGGTCTGCGGCGACGGGGAGCAGGTGGTGCTGGAGGTTTCCCTCCATCTCGACGGCGGGCGGGTGCGCTGCAATGCCATGACCCCGCTGCGGGGGTTGAAGCTGGGCGCGCCGGTCCGGGACACGGGCCATCCCCTGCGGGCGCCGGTGGGGCGGGAAATCCTGGGACGGATGTTCAACGTCTTCGGAGACGCCATCGACGGCAAGGCGCCGGCGGCGGCGCAGGAGCACCGCTCCGTTCATCGGAAGGCGCCGGGGTTGGGGGAACGGGCCGCCTCGTCGGAGATCTTCACCACCGGCATCAAGGCCATCGATGTCCTGGCGCCGCTGGAACGGGGTGGCAAAGCCGGTCTGTTCGGCGGCGCCGGCGTCGGCAAGACGGTGCTCATCACCGAGCTGATCCACAACATGGTCGGGGAACACGAAGGGGTTTCGGTCTTCTGCGGCATCGGCGAACGCTGCCGGGAGGGGGAAGAACTCTACCGGGAGATGCGGGACGCCGGGGTCCTCGACAACACGGTCATGGTCTTCGGACAGATGAACGAGCCGCCGGGGGCGCGGTTCCGGGTCGGCCTGACCGCCCTCACCATGGCCGAGTATTTCCGGGACGACCGGGAGCAGGACGTGCTGCTGCTCATCGACAACATCTTCCGCTTCATCCAGGCCGGCATGGAGCTCTCCGGGATGCTCGGCCTGCTGCCGTCGCGCCTCGGCTACCAGCCGACCATGGCCTCGGAGCTGGCCCAACTCCAGGAGCGCATCACCAACACCCAGCGCGCCGCCATCACCTCGATCCAGGCGGTCTACGTGCCGGCCGACGACCTCACCGACCCCGCCGCGGTCCATACCTTCGCCCACCTCTCCGCCTCCATCGTACTGTCCCGCAAACGGGCCAGCGAGGGGCTCTATCCGGCCATCGATCCGCTCGAATCCTACTCCAAGATGCTGACCCCCCTGATCGTCGGCGACCGCCACTACCGCATCGCCCAGCAGGTCCGGGCCACCCTGGCCTCCTACGAGGAGCTCAAGGACATCATCGCGCTGCTCGGCATGGAGGAGCTCTCCCGCCAGGACCGCAACACCGTGTTCCGGGCCCGGCGCCTGGAGCGCTTTCTGACCCAGCCCTTTTTCACCACGGAACAGTTCACCGGCATGAAGGGGAGGTCGGTCTCGCTGGAGGAGGCGCTGACCGGCTGCGAACGGATTCTCAATGACGAATTCAGCGCCGTGCCGGAGAAAAATTTGTATATGATCGGCTCGTTGGCGGATGTGAAACAACCGGATAACCTTTCACCCCCGCCCTGATCTTTTACCGCGGAGATCACAAAGGACGCAAAGAAAGAAGATAAAGAGGGTGGCGGCTTGAGTCAGCACAGCGAACGGGCGTGGAACAAAAAGTCTTTTCTCACGCAAAGACGCAAAGAGCGCCAAGAAAGACAAAAAGCAATAAAATAAGGTGGTTCCCTTTGCGGCCTTGGCGTCCTTGAGCGAGTGAAACGAGCGGGCGGTGAAACAGGGTCTTACCTCACGCGGAGACGCGGAGAGCGCGGAGAAAGGCGAAAAGCCCATTAACAGGGATGAAGGGGATGGAAATGGATAGTCCCTAGTCCTTTGTCCATTGTCATCGGTTGAGACCCTTATTTTCTTTTCGAGTCTTTTCGTGGCAAAAAGCAAAGGGTCAGCCACGGAACCACACGAAATAAAATCCTATACCGGTCTCACGCAAAGGCGCGACGACGCGAAGAAGGACCAAGACCAAAAAATGGGGTTTGAAAAAAACTCACCTCTATTGGTTTCCTTTGCGTCCTTCGTGTCCTTGAGCGAGCGCCGCGAGCGGGCGGTGAAACAGGGTCTTGACTCACGCGAAGGCGCGACAACGCCCATGGCGGGTTCGAGCCGCCGCGGCAAAGGCATGTCGTCATGAAACTCAAGGTTTTTCTCCCCAGCCGGGTGCTGCTGGAGGAAGAGGCGGCGATGGTGATGGGGGAGGGGCCAAATGGGTCCTTCGGCCTCAAGCCCCGCCATGTCGATTTCGTGACGGCGCTGGTTCCCGGCCTCCTGATCTACCGTCCCGTTGCCGGCGGCGAGGATATCTTTGTGGCCGTGGACCGGGGCATCCTGGTGAAACGGGGCGAGGAGGTGCTGGTGACGGTCCGCAACGCCGTCAGCGGCGCCGGCCTCGAAGAGCTGGCCGAAGTGGTGGCGGGCCGCTTCTCCGAACTGGACGACCGGGAGCGCCAGGTCCGCTCCGCCCTGGCCCGCCTCGAAATCGATTTTCTGCGGCGCTTCATGAAGCTGTGACGGTTTTTACCTCGGGAGTTTCGATGGAAGAAGAGCGGCCGGGGAAAGATCCCCGACAGGAATTCCGGCGTCAGGTCGACGCCCGCCGCAAGCGCAAGCTGCGCTCCCTGGAGCAGGGGGACAAAAGCGTCTGGTTCGGGATCGGCATGTTCGGCCTGGTGGGGTGGGCCGTGGCGATCCCGACCCTGCTGGGAATCGCGGCCGGGATCTGGCTCGATACCCACACCCGCGGCGCCTACTCCTGGACCCTGATGATGCTGTTGATCGGTGTCGGCGCCGGCTGTTTCAACGCCTGGTACTGGCTTCAGAAGGAACGCCGCCGGGTCGAGCGGGAGCTGGGGCCGCCTCCCGCCGGCGGCGGACCGGACCGGAAGGAGCGGCCATGACCCCGGAGTGGGGAAGGATCGTCGCCGGATTGGCGACGGGGCTGGCCATCGGCGGCGTCTATTTCGGCCTGCTGTGGGTGACCGTCGCCCGTTTGCCCCGCGCCCGCCATCCCTATCGATGGTTCTATGGCGGCCTGGCGCTGCGGCTCGGCGCCGCCCTGGGCCTGTTTTACCTCCTGCTGCCCCTGGGCTGGAAAGCAACGGCCGCCGCCCTGCTCGGATTTTTCGCCTCCCGCCAGTGGTGGACCGCCACTCACGGTCGCCGGGAGCGGAGCGCCTCGGCTCGGATCGCGCAACCCGCCACCGCCGCCACGCAATCGCCGCCGTTACAGGAGCCGTGAAACCATGAAAATCACTCCGGATCTGATCGTCTACTGGCAGCAGGGGATCTTTAAGCTCAACGCCACCATCCTCTTCACCTGGATCAACATCCTGCTTCTGGTCTGCGGCAGTGCGGCCGTCACCTTGCGGCTGCGCTCGGAGCAGCGGATGTCGCGCAGCCAGAATTTCATCGAGGTGCTGGTCGAGATGATCCAAAAGCAGATCGAGGACATGGGACTCAGGCCGGCCCAGGAATTCCTCCCGTTCCTCGGCGCCCTGTTTCTGTTCATCCTGCTCCCCAACCTCCTCTCCATCATCCACGGCTATCCGGCCCCCACCGGCTCGCTCTCCACCAGCACCGCGCTGGCTTTGGCGGTGTTCGTGGCGGTGCCGGTCTGGGGGATCCGCCGCAACGGCCTCGCCAACTATCTGCGGCAATACATCCAGCCCACTCCCCTCATGCTCCCCTTCAACGTCATGGGGGAGTTCTCCCGCACCCTGGCCCTGGCGGTGCGCCTGTTCGGCAACATCATGAGCGGCGGCATGATCGCGGGCATTTTCCTCTCCCTGGCACCGCTCTTTTTCCCCCTTTTCATCCAGATTCTCGGCCTCATCACCGGGGTCATCCAGGCCTATATCTTCACCGTGCTGGCCGCCGTATACATCGCGTCGGCGGTTCAGGCCCACGACAAGCCGCAGCAACAGGGGGATCCCCCGCCGCTATCGCAGAAAGGAGAAATCGCACATGGATAATCTTGGTTGGGTGGCCGTCGCCTCCATCATCGCTTCCGGGCTCTGCATCGGCATCGGCGGCATCGGCCCGGCTCTCGGCGAAGGCCGGGCCCTGGCCCAGGCCCTGGCCGCCATCGCCCAGCAGCCCGACGAAACCAACACCATCACCCGGACCCTGTTCGTCGGCCTCGCCATGGTCGAATCGACGGCGATCTACGCCCTGGTCGTCTCCATGATCCTGATCTTCGCCAACCCCTTCTGGGCCTACTTCCTGGAGAAGGCCGCGGCCGGAGGCTGACATGCTGATTGACTGGTTCACGGTCGTCGCCCAGATCGTCAACTTCCTGATCCTGATGATGCTCCTCAAGCGCTTCCTCTTCGTCCCCATCGTGGCCCACATGGAGGAGCGCCAGGAGAAGATCGTCCGCCAGCTGGAGGAGGCCAAGGCCAGAGAGACTGAAGCCGCCGCCCAGAGAGCGCACTATCGGGAGCTCGAAACCCGGCTGGCGGAGGAGCGGGCGGCCCGGCTCCGGCAGGCCGAGGAGGCCGCCGACCAACGGCGGCGGGAGCTCTTGGATGTGGCCCGCGCGGAGGTCCGGGACAAGCGGCGGGCCTGGATCGGCGCCCTCAAAAGGGAGCAGGATGGCTTCGTCCACCAGATGCGGAAACGCTGCGGGACGGAAATCTTCCGGGTTTCCCGCCGGGTGCTCAGAGACCTGGCCGACCGGGAGCTCAACGACCAGGTCGGCGAGATCTTTCTGAAAAAACTGGAGTCGCTGGAGCCCCCGGAACAGCAGCAGCTGCACCGGGGCGCCGCCGAGGGCGGGGCGCGGCTCGTCTCCCCCTTCCCCCTGGCGGAGCCCCTGCGCAACCGGATCGCGGAACGGCTGCGGGAGCTGCTGGGCCTGGAGCGCGCCGTAGACTTCCAGGTCGATGAATCCCGGCCGCTGGGAATTGAGCTCCACCTCGGCGGCATCAGGCTGTCGTGGAGCGCCGAGGATTATCTGGACGGCCTGGAAACGGCGGCGGCCGCCCTGCTCGAAGAAATCCCCACGGCCAATGGGGATCCCGAGCGCGATGACGGCGGTGCGGCCGCCGGGAACGGGGAAGAACAGGATGGCCGGCTTGAATAACGATCCCTGGACGCGGATTCTGGACGACACCCTGGCCGGGGTGGAACAGGGGCTGGCGAGCTTTGCCGGCCGCCTGGAAAGCCGCCGCGTCGGACACGCCGTTTTCGTCGGCAAGGGGATCGCGCGGGTGGCGGGGCTGACCGAGGTCCAGAGCGAGGAGCTGCTGGTCTTCCCCGGCGAGGCGCTGGGACTGGCCTTCAACGTGGCGCCGGACGAAGTGGGGGCGGTGCTGCTGGACGATGACCGCCACCTTCGGAGCGGCGACGAGGTCCGCTCCACGGGCCGGGTGCTGGACACCCCGGTGGGGGACGAAGCGATCGGCCGGGTCATCGATCCCCTGGGCCGTCCCCAGGACGGCCGGGGGCGGCTGCGGTTCCGGGAACGGCGGCCGGTGGAACGGCCGGCGCCGGCGATCATGGAACGGGACCCGGTGACGGTGCCGCTGATGACGGGGCTGAAGGCGGTGGACGCGCTGATCCCCATCGGGCGGGGGCAGCGGGAGCTGATCCTGGGGGATCGCCAGACCGGCAAAACCGCCATCGCCGTCGACACCATCATCAACCAGAAAGGGCGGGGGGTGCTCTGCTGCTACTGTGCCATCGGCCAGCGCGCCTCGAGCATCGCCCAGGTGGTGGCGGCCCTGGAACAACACGGCGCCCTCGACTACACCACGGTGGTCGCGGTGGAGGGGGACGATCCGCCAGGGCTCCAGTACATCGCCCCGTATGCGGCCACCACCC
>JAFGOW010000075.1 GCA_016926265.1 Deltaproteobacteria bacterium
CACCGGGTCGGCATCTTCGTGAGAGTTTAACGAGGCTACATCCAGGTTCACTTGCGTTACGGCCTGCTGCTTTGCCAATTGGGAACTCACGACCTCCTGTTGCCAGAACGCCGCTCCCTTGAGCTACCGGAGTGAACGGACAATTCCCCGGACGGGACTTTAACCCGTGTGATATTCAGCTGTTACTGCGAACGGACACCATACCTCTTTCCTGATTGATCCAAGCGAACGCAGAAGTTAGGGACATCGTTCAATAAAACCAACTAATTGGCTGAAATGCCATTGGTTTTATCGGGATGTCCCTGTTTATTGGTTAAATGGAAACACTGTCCAGAACTACTATTCCGCTGGGCACAGGAGTATTCCGTTATTCCATCGTTTCTATCCATGCCTTTATTCGTTTTTCGATTTGGTCACGCACGTGACGAAACTTTGCCAGCTTTTCTCCTTCAGGGCCTTCAAATTTGGCAGGGTCTTCAAATGACCAATGCAACCGTTGATTTACGCCAGGCCACACTGTTGGACAATTTTTCTCGGCGTCATCGCAAACAGTAATTAGATACTGAAAGTGCACCTTGCCAAGATATGCATCGATTCCTTTTGATGTTTGATTAGATACATCTATGCCGACTTCGCTCATTGCTTGAACTGTAAAAGGATTAATACCTTTTGGATCTAAACCAGCACTGTAGGCTTCAAACTTCGCGCTGGCATATTTTCGTACAAATGCTTCCGCCATTTGACTTCGGGCAGAATTACCCGTACAGAGAAACAGAACACGCGTTTTTGACATGTCAACCTCCAGGATTAATGATTTACTAATTGTTTGGCATGGTTTTCTGTTGGTTTTTCGCCTGATTTCGGCCCCACCCTTCCCCTTCGCTTCGCCGCTTCTGCTCGATTCAGAGTGATATTCGGCGCCTTAGAACCCAGTCAGCCGCCGTCAAAGAGCTGATGAGGGAATCTGAAAATTTCAAGAATGTACCCGCCCCGTACCCGGCTACCTGTTGCGGGTTTCTGCAACGGAAAAAGGGGCCTCGGGACGGAGGCGCCCAAAGGGTGCCCCAAATCCTCACCCCGAAATCATAGGGGATGGCGGGTAGGCAAGCAGGGAAACGGGCCTGATCAGCGCCGGGATTTTCTTCGGAAACCAGACAGGGCAAAAAGGCCGGAGCCGAACAGCCACATTGCTCCGGGGATGGGGATGGGCGCCATGGATATGGCATCGATATTTTCCTGAAGGGTGAAATGGTCTGCGCCGTTCAATAAAAGGGTCGCCTGGCCGGTAACCAGATTGTAAAGGACCAGGTCGTCCTCGTCAAAAGCCAGCCCGCCCAGGGTGGCGGCCGTGGCCGTGGAGAGGATGATGGTATTGTCGGCCTGGACGTGAACGGCATCGATGTCGATTTGTCCGCCGAACAGCGATTGGTCGAAGATTTTTAGTGCGGTTCGGGACACAGGATCGTATTCGATCAGGTCGCCGTCCGAGAATGAGAAATTCCCGGTCGAGGTGTTCTCCAAGGTCGCGTCATTATCGGTGGAAAAGACCAAATGACCGTTTACAAGAATGCTCAGAGCATCGATATCTTCGGACAATCTGAAATGGTCGCTTTCCTCGAAAAAAAGGCTGGCAGAGTTGCTGACCGGATCGTAGCGAACCAGATCGCCATCCTTGAAGGTGACTCCGCCAAGTGTTGCTCCCAAGGTGGTCGAAATGACCATGACCTGAGAGCCGTCCCCCATAATGTGGAGAGCATCGATATTTTCGCTGGCCGAGAAGTTGGCTCCGTCGAAAAACATGGTTGCGGCGCCTGTGGCGGGGGGATACACGACCACATCGTCCTCCTGGAAGGTCAGACCGCCCAGGGTAGCGTCATTCTGAGTCGACAGGTAATAAGGGGAATAAGCCAAGACAGCAGGCGCTGAGGCCAAAACAAGGCCGCAGGTAATGGATGCAATAAGAATATTCTTCATTATTCCCTCCCTTTTCGTCCCACCGAAACAATTCCGAACCGTAAAAACCTAACAGTTTTCAGTTTGGACCTTCTGTTTCCCCGGGAAGGGTCAGCAAAGAAACCAAACAACCCTGATCGATCAATTTTTATAGGCGATCGCCCGGCTACCCGAGTTTTTCCCTCCCATCAAAAAACTGCCGTCTTCCTTTGCTGAACGATTGGAAATGAGTGTCGTTAGAGGGGTGTTAAAGATTTATGAAACTATGGTTATGGGATTTTTGCAGGGCCCGGGGACTGGAAAAATCCCGAGGCCCCCCCGCCTTGACCCATTTGCCATCGCACCCTCCGGCTCCCTTTTTCATCCTTAATCCCTTTTTCACAACCACCTAGCGAAACGCCAACAAATCCCTGTCAGAAATTACCTCCCCCCTTTCTCCCACGTAAAAATGAATCCGGGGACGCCTCAGGGCGAGTCCCTTGCCATGCTGTTGCGCCGCTGCGCATACCCAATTCAAAGGAGGATGTTTTTCATGAAACGACGGTGTCTTTCCATCTTTGTGGCAACCCTGTTGCTGGTGGGGCTATTGGGAGCCCAGGCCATGGCCGCGGGCGTCCGATTCGCGGTCTTCGCCGATCCGCACTATTACGACCGCGACCTCGGCACCGAAGGGGCCGCTTTCGAGGCCTATCTGAACCAGGACCGCAAGCTGATCCCAGAGAGTGAAGCCCTGGTGAAAGCCGTGGTAGATAAGATCATCGCGGCCCATGAAGCGGCTCCCCTCGATTTCGTCATCGTACCCGGCGACCTGAGCAAGGATGGCGCGCTGACAAGCCACGAAGAATTCGCCGCTTGCCTGGCACAACTCAAGGCCGCCGGCATCCCGGTTTTTGTGGTTCCCGGCAATCACGACATCAACAATCCCCATGCCCTGGCCTATGACGGGGATACGGCCACCCCGGTGGAAAACGTCAGCCCGGCCCGGTTCCGTCAGATTTACGCGCACTTTGGCTATAACCAGGCCTTCGCCAAAGCCCCCGACTCCCTCAGCTACGCGGTGGAGCCGGTCCCCGGCGTTGTGCTGCTCGGGCTGGACGTCTGCAAATATGCCGACAACCTGGCCCTCGGCCATCCCGAGGCCAGCGGCGCCTTCTCTCCCGCGACCCTTGCCTGGGCTCTGACCCAGATCGAGAAGGCCAACGCAGCCGGCAAACAGGTAATCGCCTTCCAGCACCATAGTCTGACCGAACATTACCTTGGCCAGTCCCAGGCCTTTCCCGAATATGTCATCGACGATTGGGAAACGGTTTCGGCCACCCTGGCTGATGCCGGTCTGAAGTTGGTCTTTACCGGACACTACCATGCCAACGATATCACCGAAATCGTCGGAAACACTGACGGCGCCCGACTCTATGACATCGAAACCGGCTCCCTGGTGACGGCCCCATGCCCCTACCGCATCGTCACCCTTCACGGCCGCAATGCCGCCCAGGTCGAAACCCGCACCATCACCGAAATCGACTATGACACCGGCGGGGTGCCCTTTTCTGAGTATGCCCGGAACTATCTCAATGAAGGGCTGCTCGGCATCGCCCAGTATACCCTGATGTACCAATACGGACTGGATTCCGCCACGGCAACCACCCTGGCGCCTACCGTGGCCAGCGCCTTTGCCGCCCACTATGCCGGGGATGAGCGGCCTGACGACCAGACCTTAACATTCATCATGGGGCTGATAGCCGATCCGAACCCCACCACCCGGTTTCTCGGACAATCCCTCTACGCTCTGTGGACCGACCTGACCCCCGCCGACGGCCGCGCCCTCCTCCCTCTCGACCCCGCCATTTCCCTGAACGTACTGGGGAGCTATGCCAGCGGATTTTTCAATGAAGGGGGGGCTGAAATCGTGGCCTTCGATGCCAAGACCCGGCGCCTGTTCGTCTCCAACGCCAATGACAACAGCGTCGATGCCCTGGATGTGAGCGACCCCGCCAATCAGACCAAGGTATTCACCATTGATCTGTCGCCTTACGGCGGCGGCGTCAACAGCGTCGCCGTTCATGACGGCATCGTGGCCGTTGCCGTCGAGGCCGAAGTCAAGCAGGATCCCGGCACGGTCGCGTTTTTCGATACCGACGGCAATTTCCTGAACCGGGTGACCGTCGGCGCCTTGCCCGACATGCTGACCTTCACCCCTGACGGCAGCCAGGTGCTGGTGGCCAACGAGGGCGAGCCCAACGACGACTACTCGGTCGATCCCGAAGGTTCGGTGTCGATCGTTGACATCTCCCGCGGCGTTGAACGAGCCCGGGTTCAGACCGCCGGTTTCGAACGCTTCAACCGCCATCGTGACCAACTCATCGCCAGCGGGGTCCGCATCTTCGGCCCCAACGCCAGCGTGGCCCAGGACCTGGAACCCGAATACATCGCCGTTGCCGAGGGGTCCCCCTTTGCCTGGGTGAGCCTCCAGGAAAACAACGCCGTCGCCTGTCTGAACCTGCGCAGCGGACGGATTACCGCCGTCCTGCCGCTCGGCTTCAAGGACCACGGCCTGCCCGGTAACGGCATCGACGCCTCCAACAAGGACGACGGCATCGACATCCGATCCTACGACAACCTTTTCGGCATGTTCCACCCCGATGCCCTGGCCGCCTACCGGAGCCGCGGACGCCAGTACCTGGTAACCGCCAATGAAGGGGATGCGCGCGATTATGGCACCTTCGGCGAAGAAGAACGGGTGGCTGACCTGCCCCTCGATCCGGCGATCTTCCCCAATGCCGGCGAACTGCAGAAAAATTCCGTTCTGGGACGCCTGACCGTCACCGCCACCCTGGGCGACCGGGATGGGGACGGGCGACTACGACGAACTCTATTCCTTCGGCGGCCGCTCCTTCAGTATCTTTACCCCCACCGCCCACGGCCTGCAGCTGGTGTTTGACAGAGGCGATCAGCTCGAACAGCTCACCGCCGCGGCCCTGCCGGAAGAATTCAACAGCACCAACGACGAAAACGGTTCTTTCGACAACCGCAGCGACGACAAAGGGCCGGAGCCCGAAGGGCTGGCCCTCGGCGAGATCGACGGCCGCACCTACCTGTTCCTCGGCCTGGAGCGCATCAGCGGCATCATGGTCTATGACATCAGCGATCCGCACCGGCCCGAATTCGTCCAGTACATCAACAACCGCGATTTCACCGGGGCCCCAGAGGCGGGCACCGCCGGCGACCTGGCTCCCGAAGGATTGATTTTCATTCCCGCCGCCAAAAGCCCCACCGGTGAAAACCTGCTGGCCGTGGCCAATGAAGTGAGCGGCACCACCACCCTCTACCGGATCGATGTCAACGCCCGACACGGGCACGGCAAGTACCGCCATGGCCACCACCGACCTGGCCATGGGCACAGATGATAAATTGATTAACCAGCGCAAAGGCAGGGCCGACCGGCCCTGCCTTTGATTTACATCATTTCTTTTTTTTGGGGGGGGAGAGACAATGCGCCGCTTAATTTTCGCCGTGATGCTGATATGCCTGGGTTTCAGTGCCATGCCCGCAAGCGCCATTACATGGACAGCGGAGGGCACCGATGTTTACTTTATCGCCGACAATGAAGTCACCCTCGATCCCGGAGCGGACGGCCGCTTCGAGTTTGCCGGGTTCACCATCAACGGCAGCGGCACCGTGGATGTCGTGGAAAGCCTCACCGGCACCCTGACGATATCCAGCTCCGGCGATATCATCATCGACGGAAGGTTGGATGCCCTGGGGCTCGACCTGATTCTGGAAAGCGAAGGCACCATCACACTGAACGGCAGCGGTATCATCTTGGGTGACTCCGTCGCCCTAACCGCTGTCTCCGGAATTGTGATTAACGGTGAACTGCAGATTCTTGGGAGCGGCTCCGGGAGTTCCGCCGGCAGTTCAGGAAGCGCCGGCGTCACCCTCAGCGCCGGGACACTCACCATCAACAGTGGGGCCGGGATCCGGGACCTGACCTATAACCCCGATGGCCGGCTGGTGGCGGGGGAACTGAGGCCTTTGGATCCGACGGTCATCGTGGACCCGGGACAATTGGTACTCCCCGATGGGGGTACCTTGACCCTGACTCCGGTCCCGGAGCCGTCAACCTTCCTGTTGCTGGGTGTTGGGCTGATCGTTGCGGTGGGGGTGATGCAACGCCGAAGCCGCTCATGAAACATAAGGGACGCAACCGAATGGCGCTGGTTTAAGCTATTTCAGCACTTAACCCAGGGACATCCTATTTTTCATTCATTAAAACAGGAACCCCCCCCCCTTTTTTCTAGGAGAACCGTGACACTTCCCCATTTTTTTGAGGGGGTTTATCAGAAACAGAATGGAAGGCAATGGGAAAATGGGATGCCCCTGTTTTCTCAAGCACCCGGACCGATGGCGTGAAAGTGGGTCCGAATGGGTTGGAGGAGGCGGCCAAGCTGGAGGCGCAGCAGAAAAAGGCCGGCGCCAAGGTGGAGGGCGCCGGCAAGCCAGGTGGAGGCAAAGGGAAGACCTGAAGCCTTTTGGCCTGTTGCTGCCTTCGGTCGGTTTTCAGATCCCAACGTCCCGGATCAGCAGGGTGGTCGGGTCGAGAACCAGGCCGGTTCTCGGGGCCTTGGGCAACAGGGACGCGGGGTGCTTCAGCACCCGGATCTGGACCAGTCCTTCCCCGGATTTGAGCTGGAGGATGATCTCGAAGCATTCGCCGACCTGATCCATCTGCACCGGGTAGCCGTTGCCGGCGGACGGCTCGTGGCGGTGGGTGGTGATGGTGCACCAGGCATGGAAGCGCAGCTTTGCGGCGAGGTTTTTCAGTTGCTGAAGCATCGGGCCTTCGCTGCCGTCGAAGCGCAGGCCGTCGATAATCAGCAGATCCGGGATGAAGAGATTCTGCTCGGACATCTCCCGGAGGCGTTCCTCCAGGGTCGCCAGGGTGAAGCGATGGGAGCAGAAGGTCATGATGAGCCGATGGCGCAGCAGGGCCTCCCAGAGCTGGTCGGCCCGTGAATCGCCGTAGAGGTGGGTCATCTGGGTGAAGAGCTCCCGATACCAGAGCGCCACCTTTTCCACCGGGTCGGTGAGGCTGACATGGAGGACGTTTCGCTCCTGAAGGAGCCCGTTCATCGCCACCTGAACCATCAGGGCGGTCTTGCCGCCGCCGCTGCGGGAGAGCACGGCCCCCAAACTGCCGGGAGCCAGCAGCCCGTGGTAGGTATCGTTGATGAGACGCAGCGGATTGCGCAATGTCAGGTCGAGCTTGAGCATATGAAGGTTTCTTTCCCGGAGCGCAATGATCGGGTCCGGTTTGGTCTGAGAATGGGACATGGTTCGTTTCCTTCCGGTTCCGGAGGGGGGAGGTTGGTCGGCGGCATCCGGCCGTTTCAGGCCACCTTGTTTTTCTCCTCCCGGATCTTTTTGGCGATCTGTTCTCCGATGGCGGCCGGCACCTGGCGGTAGCAGCTGAATTCCATGGTGAACTGGGCCTTGCCCTGGGTGAGGGAGCGCAGGGCCGTTGAATAGCCGAACATCTCGGCCAGCGGCACCTGGGCTTCCACGGCGCAGATCGCCCCTTGGTCCTGGGCGCCGAGGATCATGCCGCGGCGCTGGTTCAGCGATCCCATCACGCTCCCCTGGAATTCGGTGGGGGTTTCCACCACCACCTTCATGACCGGCTCCAGGATGATCGGTCTGGCGCGGTGGAAGGCATCAAGGAAGGCGCCCCGGGCCGCCGCCTGGAAGGCCATATCCGACGAATCGACGCTGTGGGACGCGCCGTCGTCGAGGCAGACCTTGACCCCGGTCACGGGGAAGCCCGTCAGCGGGCCTTTCTTCAGGCAGGCGCGGAACCCCTTTTCACAGGCGGGAAGGAACTGGGTCGGGATCGCCCCGCCCGTGACCAGATTCTCGAAAACGAATTCCTGATCCGGCGCCGGCTCCAGGAATCCCGCCACCCGTCCGAACTGGCCGGAGCCCCCGGTCTGTTTCTTGTGGGTGTAGTTGAATTCGGCCTTGAGGGAGATGGTTTCCCGGTAGGCGACCCGGGGGGTGCCGGTGGCGACCTCGGCTTGGTACTCCCGCTTCATCCGTTCGATGTAGACCTCGAGGTGCAGCTCCCCCATCCCGGAGATGATGGTCTCCCCGGTCTCGTCGCTGACGTGGGTGCGGAAGGTGGGATCTTCCTTGGTGAAGCGGTTCAGGGCTCGGGCCATGTTGATCCCGGCGCGGTTGTCCTTGGGGATGATGGCCAGGGAGACGACCGGTTCGGGCACGAACATGCTGGTCATGGTGAGATTGAGACCCGGGGCCGCGAAGGTGTCTCCTGAGGCGCATTCGACCCCGAACAGGGCTCCGATGAAACCCGCCGGGATCGCCTCGATGTCTTCCTTCTGGTCGGCGTGCATCCGCACCAGTCGCCCGATCTTGATCTTCTGCCCGGTGCGGACGTTGATCACCGTATCCCCCTTGCGCAGCATCCCCTGATAGACCCGGATGTAGGTCAGCTGGCCGTACTGGCCGTCCTCCAGCTTGAAGGCCAGGGCCACCGTCGGCCGCTTGGGGTCGGGAGTGAGCTGCACCGCCTCTCCCCCCCGATCGACATCGTGGGCCTCGCTGGTCAGCTCGGCCGGGGAGGGGAGCAGGGCGTTGACCGCGTCGAGGAGCGGCTGCACCCCCTTGTTCTTGTAGGCGGAGCCG
>JAFGOW010000010.1 GCA_016926265.1 Deltaproteobacteria bacterium
CCGCAGGCGAGGGTGATTCCCAGGGCGCTCAAGGGGAGCGGGCCGAGGTGGAGCAGGGGTCGGCCGTCAACCGTCAACGGCAGTACCGCCCACAAAAAGAGGATGAAGCCGAAGGCCGGCGCGATTCGTTTCAGAACCCGCCATGGCGAGAGGCCGCAGAGGGGGATCGCCAACCACGCAAAGCCGAATCCGGCCCACAGGGCCGGCCATTCCGAGGCCAGCGCCATGGCGAAGGAGAACAGAATCGCGGCCACGATCCGGTAACGAGGATCGACGCGGCGCAAGGGGGAGTCGGGGAGAGGGAGCGGTTCGCGGAGCATGGCGTTATGACATCATCCCAATACAGTCAGTTGGTCAGTCGTCGGCGCCCGCCGGAGCCGGCCTGTTACTTTTTTCCAAAGCGAACATAGGCTGCAATCCCCATCAGGCCGAAGATGTAGCCCAGGCCGCCCATCACCTCCCGGAAACCGACCTTTTCCTCCCGCAGCTCCGCCAGGGCGTGGCGGATCGGTTGCAGGCGCCGTTCCAGGGCGGCGTCGACGATCCGCTCCAGTTCCTCCGGGGGGATAACGGGTGGCGGGGGAGCCGCCGTTGCCGGGGCCGGTTCGGGTTTGGTGGCCGGGGTCGCAGCGACGGGCGGGGCAGAGGGTTCCGCGGCGGCGGCGAGTTCATCGGCGGCAAGGATCCACTCGGCCCGGTGCCCCATGCCGGCGTTGAGAACCAGCCTGAGATCGTCACGGGCCGGCAAGGGGAAGGAGAAAGCCCCCTGCTGATCGCTTTTCCCGGTCACCAGAACCTTTCCCTGGCGGTCGAGGACCACCACTTCCCCGCCCTGCACCCTCTTGCCGTTGGAGAATTTGCTCGCGGTGTGGATGGTGTCCCCTTCCACCCAGGCGAAGATCATGACGCGGTGGGCGTGGGCCGATGAGGCCAAGGCGAAAAACAGCAGCAGCCAGGCGGCACCCCAAGCGAGACGCGGCACCGAAGATAGTCTTGCCATGATGTCAGGCCTCCTTGCCGAGAGGGAGCAGCGCCGGGTGCACCCGGTTGAGGAACGAAACGCCGATGGCGGTGACGATCCCCTCGATGATCATCACCGGCAGGTGGGCCACCGCCAGCATCCAGGCCGGCTCCAGAAAGTTCTGGTCGGAGCGGACCAGGGCCAGGGCCGCCAGCAGGGCGGCCAGCAGTACCGACAGGAAACCGGCCGCGAAGCCGGCCGCCGCCAGATATCGACCCCGGCGCCGGACGAGGGCGCGGAACAGGTAAAAGCCGGTCACGGCCGGCAGCGCCATGATGACGGTGTTGACCCCGAGTACCGTGAGTCCGCCGTAATGGAACAGCAGCGCCTGCAGGGTCAGCGCCGTGAGGATGGCCGGAAAGGCCCCCCATCCCAGCAGCAATCCCACCATGCCGTTGAGAATCAGATGGACGCTGCCGGGGCCGAAAGGGATATGGATCAGGGAGGCGACAAAGAAGGAGGCGGCCAGCAGCCCGGCCCGTCCAATCTGTTCCAGGGGGAGTTTCCTGAGGCCGATGCCGGTGCCGGCAGCGGCCAGGGCCAGGCCGGAAAAGAGTACCGGGGCGGCCAGCACCCCTTCAGAGATATGCATGGCCGGCTACTTCTTCTGGTGCCAGTCGACGAACTGCATCCACAGCACCGCCCCCAATTCCACCTCTTTTTCCTCCTGCCCAAGCGTGATCTTCTCCCGGGCCGTATTCAGTGCCGCGAAGCCCCACCAGCCGGCTTTGGGCGCCGCGTAGGTGAAGACGCCATTGGCGTCGGCCTTGACGGTCTGGGTGATCATGTATTCCGTCGGCGCCACGGCCTTGCCGTCGCGGTTGTAGTACTCCACCTCAACCTCGGCGTTGGGGACCGGTTTGCCATCGAGCTTCACGATCCCCTGGAAGACGTTGCCGGCATAGAGGCCGAAAGGCTTGGCCAGGGGGACAATTTCGGTTTTGAGGCCGAGCTCGGCGTCCCAGCCTTCGTCGTCTCCGAAGGCGGCGACCACGGTCTTGGTGTAGTGGATGATGAAACAGTCCTCGGCCGGTTCCCAGTAAGGCTGCGGCTCCATAAAGAACTGGTGGGCGCCGGGGCGTTTGACGGCAAAGTCGAGCCGCCAGCCGGTATGGCCGAGGATGGAGGTTTTTTTCAGTTGCGGCAGCAGGTCGGTTTTGGCCCCTTGGATCACGACCCCGAAGGCTTTTGGTTTGGCCAGCTCCATCCCGACTCCTTCGAAGGGGTGGGAGAAGGAGGCTTCCAGCCTGACGGTGTGGGGATCCTTGGCCATGACCATGGAGTCGGAAGGGATGATCATGCCGAAATGGGCGTGGCCGGGGGCGCAGAGGAGAAGGAAAAAAAGGACCAGGTACGGTACGGGCCAAAGGATTCTTTTCATTTTTCTCCCTTGTTAACGCAATGAAAAAGAAAAAAATTTTGACACAAGAAAAATTACTTCTATCACAAAAACCCGATAAAAAATTTAAAATTTTTCAAATCAAGAAGCGTTGTTACGAAGATTTTCCCACCATTTCGTCCACAGGGTTACGCACAGCCTGTTAACAACATGTTGGGGGGGTGTCGGAAATAAAATCCCATATCTTGTGTCTTAGTCCTTGACTCCCCGAATCACTCTGCTAGATTATCGAAGAGCTTTCAAGCGGGGGGAGGAGGGAATATGCTGCAATTCATTCGCAAGCGGGACGGGCGGTTGGCTCCCTTCGAAGGGGAAAAGATCGTTCAGGCCATCATCAAGGCGGTCAAGGGCGTTGGCGGCCAGGATTTTGAGAAGGCCCGCCAGATCGCCCACCAGGTGGTCGGCATCCTTGAGATCTTTTACAAGGACGACCGCATCCCGACGGTGGAGAACGTCCAGGATCTGGTGGAAAAGTGCCTGATTGAAAACGGCCACGCCAAGGTCGCCAAGGCCTACATCCTCTACCGCAAGCAACATGAGGCCCTGCGGGAAACCCGCGAGTTCATGAGGAAGTCGATCGAGGCCATCGACTCCTACCTGACCCAGGAGGACTGGCGGGTCCACGAAAACGCCAACATGGGCTATTCCCTCCAGGGGCTCAACAACCACATCGCCTCCAACATCACCAGCAACTACTGGCTCAACAAGATCTACCCCTCCTATATCGCCGACGCCCACATCAACGGGGACTACCACATCCACGATCTCGGCATGCTGTCGGTCTATTGCTGCGGCTGGGAGCTGCGGGATCTGCTGCTCAAGGGCTTTGCCGGCGCCTACGGCAAGGTGCAGAGCGGGCCGCCGCGTCATTTCCGCACCGCTTTGGGGCAGGCCGTCAACTTCTTCTACACCCTGCAAGGGGAATCGGCCGGGGCCCAGGCCTTCGCCAATTTCGACACCCTGCTGGCCCCCTTCATCCGCTACGACAAACTCCGCTATCCCGAGGTCAAGCAGTCGATGCAGGAGTTCATCTTCAACATGAACGTCCCGACCCGG
>JAFGOW010000076.1 GCA_016926265.1 Deltaproteobacteria bacterium
CTCAAGGGGCTGCGCTACATCCACGTCCATCTGGACGATTCCCCACTTTCCCGCGACGACCTGACCGACCTTTCGCTGCTGCGCCTGGACCTGATGGCGGCCATCTGCTGTCGCAGCGACGGCCTGCCGGGGCGTATTCACTGGGCCCATCTGCTGCCCCCCAACCCGGAGCGCAAAACCGTCGAGGTGGCGACCCTGCCCGACATCGGGCGCTTCGACATCAATCCCCGCCTCTTTCTCCCCGCCCTCGAAGCGGAGCTGACGCGGACCATCGGCGGGCCCGCGGAGGTTTTCGAAGCTGAGGAGCGGGCGCTGCTGATTGCGGTCAGCGGCAAGGGCCGCGCCGAGATCGAGGATTCCCTGGACGAGCTGGAGGAGTTGGCCCGGACCGCCGGCGTTCAGGTCATGGGGCGGGAAATCCAGAGGAGCTCCCATCCCAACCCCAAATACCTGCTCGGCGAGGGGAAGCTCAAGGAGGTGGTCATCGAGGCGATGGGGAAGGGGGCCGGACTGCTGATTTTCGACCAGAACCTTTCCCCCGGCCAGGTCCGCTCCATCTCGGCCCTGACCGAGATCAAGGTCATCGACCGCACCCAGCTGATTCTCGACATCTTCGCCAAGCGCGCCCACACCCTGGACGGCAAGGTGCAGGTGGAACTGGCCCAGCTCAAATACCTGCTGCCGCACCTGACCGGCAAGGGGGCCGCCATGTCGCGCCTGATGGGGGGGGTCGGCGGCCGCGGACCGGGAGAAACCAAGCTGGAGATGGACCGGCGCCGGATCCGCGACCGCATCGCCAGGCTCGAAAAGGAACTGAAAGGGCTCTCCCAGGGGCGCATGCAGCGCCGCAGCCTGAGGGCCGGCGCCGCGATCCCCATCATCTCCATCGTCGGCTACACCAACGCCGGCAAATCGACCCTGCTCAATGTCCTGACCGGGAGCGAGACCTTCACCGAGAACCTGCTCTTCGCCACCCTCGACACCGCCACCCGGCGGCTGCGCTTTCCCCGTGAACGGGAGGTGATCATCACCGACACCGTCGGTTTCATCCGGGATCTTCCGGAAAGCCTGTTCGGGGCCTTCAAGGCGACCCTGGAGGAATTGAAGGACGCCGATCTGCTGCTGCATCTCGTGGACCTCTCCCACCCTCGCTTCGAGGCTCAGATCGCTGCGGTGGATAAAATTTTGCAAGAGCTTCACCTCCACGACAAACCGAGACTGCTGGTCTTCAACAAGATCGATCGGGTGCCGCCCGAGGAGATCGCCCCCTTGAGCCGCCGTTTCGGGGCGATTCCCATTGCCGCCCGCGACCGGGCCTCCCTCCGCCCGCTCCTGGAGGAGCTGGAATCCCGCTTCTGGCCTCGGCGCAACGACGGCGAACCGGAACCTTCCCGCGACCGGAGCGAACCTTCATGAACAAAAATTGTCTTTTGATCCTGTTGCCGCTGCTGTTGGCCGGGTGCCCTTCCAGCCCCCCCAGCTGGTGGTCTTTTTTTGGCGACGATCGGCCCTCTTCCCTATCGCGGGAAGGGGCCGACGGGGAGTCGGCCGATCCGGCGCCCGTCATCCCCGGCGAGGAAGGGATGGGGATCGCCGCCGGCGAGGAGCTGCTTGCAACCGAAGAGGCGGGCGGGGGAAGCCAGGGCGCCGAAACGGCTCCGGAATCCCTTTCGCATCCCTGCCGCCCTCGCATCCACTTCACGCTCCCCGTGGCGGATCATCCCAAGATCGATCAGTTCGTGGCTTACTACAGCGGCCCCAACCAGTACGGGTTCGGACAACGGCTGGAGCGCTCCGGCCGCTACGTGCCGCTGATGCGGGAGATCTTCGCCGAAGAAGGACTGCCGGAGGATCTGGTCTATCTGGCCCTGGTCGAATCGGGCTTTCTCAACCGCGCCTACAGCTGGGCCCAGGCCGCCGGTCCGTGGCAGTTCATCGAGACTACCGGGCGGCTCTACGACCTGGAAAACGACTGGTGGCGCGACGAGCGCCGCGATCCGGTCAAATCGAGCCGGGCCGCGGCCCGGCATCTGAAGCGTCTTTACAGCCGCTTCGGCGACTGGTATCTGGCGGTGGCCGCCTACAACGCCGGCTCCGGCACCGTACTCAAGGGGGTGCGGGGGGCCGAGTCCAAGGATTTCTGGGAGATCAGCCGCGGCTCCCACCTGCGGGACGAGACCAAGGACTACGTTCCCAAATTCCTGGCGGCGCTCAAAATCGCGCAGGATCCCCACCAGTACGGTTTCGGCCAGGTCGCCTACCAGCCGCCGCTTCTCTTCGACACCGTGACCGTCCCGACCTCCACCGACCTGGAGGTGGCGGCCCGCCTGTGCGGGGCCAGCTACGAAGAGATCAAGACCCTCAACCCGGAACTCAAGCGCTGGTGCACGCCGCCGGGGGTGAAGGACTACCGGCTGCGGCTGCCGCCGGGATGCGCCGAGCGTTTTGCCGACGGCTATGCGGCGCTGCCCGAAGCGGAGCGGGCCCGGTTCCAGTGCCACCGCATCGTCCAGGGGGATACTCTCAAGGGACTGGCCCACCGCTACCGGATCCGGATCGACGACATCATGACCCTGAACCGGATCAAGGATCCCCGTCTGCTGCGGATCGGCCAGATGCTGGTGCTCCCCCTCAAGGAAGGATATACCCGCTCCCCCCTGGAGGATCTCGAGGACGATTACCTCCGCTCGCGGCGCCAGGTCTACACGGTGCGGCCGGGGGATTCGCTGTGGCTGATCGCGCGCCGCAACCAGGTGACGGAAATGGAGCTGCGGGTCTGGAACCGGCTTGGCTGGAACAACACCATCCGGCCCGGGCAGGTGCTGGCCGTCTCCCAACCTTCCAGAAACTCCCGCTCCAAAAAAGTGCGGATGGTGGCCGTCAAGGAACGGCGGAAGATCGTTTACCAGGTCCGTTCCGGAGACACCCTGTGGGAGATCGGCCGCCGCTTCAAGGTCGCCACCCAGGACATCCGGGTCTGGAACAACCTTTCGGAACGGGACGTGCTGAAGCCGGGCGCGAGTCTGACCCTGCATGTCGAGCCGGA
>JAFGOW010000077.1 GCA_016926265.1 Deltaproteobacteria bacterium
CCCGGCACCAGCCCCATGTCCCGGATCCTCCGCCCCAGTTCGCCGCTGACCCGGATGCCGGCGATGGTCCCCTTCTGATGGACCGCCATCTTTCTCATGTTGATTACTGACATTTTTTTACCCCACTTAGTTTGATAAAATTTCAATATTTGTTTGGATAACCTAACTTTGAAAAATTGTCAATACAATTTTCAAAAAAGGCCCGATAAAAGATTGACGCAGCAAAGGGGGGAGCGCTACTCTCAAGAAAAAACGCCCGGAGGGAACATGAAAACCAGCCCTGACCTGTCCGAAAGCCTGGAGGACTATCTGGAGGCGATCCTCGACCTGGAAAGGACCAGCAAGGTGGCCCGGACCAAGGACATCGCCGAAAAGCTCGCCATCAAACCGGGCTCCGTCACCGGGGCGCTGAAGGCCCTGGGGGAAAAGGGGCTGATCAACTATTCCCCCTACAACTTCATCACCCTCACCCCCCAGGGCAAGAAGATCGCCCAGGAGATCCGCAACCGCCATAAGACCCTGAAGCATTTCCTGCACAAGATCCTCCAGGTCGACGACGCCACGGCGGACGCCACCGCCTGCCGCATGGAGCACGCCATCGATCCGGAGTCGCTGGAGAAGCTGGTCTGCTTCGTCGATTTCATCCAGACCTGCCCCCGCACCGGCGAGGATTGGCTGGCCCACTTCACCGAACACTGCCGCTCCAAAGGCCCCGATGCCGAGCAATGCCGCGCCTGCCTGGAAGAACTCCGCTCCAAGCCCCTCCCCGAAAAATAGCCGCCGGAAACCGCTCGCAGACCCCTTCCCACCCCCGGCGGCGTTTTTTATCTTGACGCCGCCGCCGGTCGAAAATATCTTGTGGCTTCATCGGACGGGAAACGGAAGACGGTGAAAATCCGTCGCGGACGCGCCGCTGTAACCGGCAGCATCCCGGCCGCGGTCACGGTTTGGACAACAACCGGAAGGCCGCGGCAGCAGGGGGCCGGAAGCCAGAAGACGTCCCGTCCAGAGGGCAGGCCGTTCCGCGTTTCGGACGGATGCGAGGCCGGCGGTCCGGGCGAAAAACCTTTTTTTCCAACAGCCCGCCCCGGGTGCGGCTTTCGGTGCAACCAGGCACCGGAAACGGACCCCCGTGCCTCATCGCAGGTTCCCGCGCCGCGGGCCGGCCATGCTCCTCCTTTTTCCCACCGTCAAGAAAGGAGCTGTGCCGATGAAGTCGCATGTGTTGGGTTTCCCGCGGATCGGAGCCGAACGAGAACTGAAACAGGCCCTGGAGGATTACTGGAACGGGGCCATCGACGACGGCGCTCTGATTGCCGTCGGCGACCGGCTGCGGGAACGCCACTGGCGGTTCCAGGCCCAGGCCGGGCTGTCGCTGGTCGCCACCGGGGATTTCTCCTTCTACGATCAGGTCCTCGACACCGCGGTCATGCTCGGGGCGATCCCCCCGCGGTTCCGGGAACTTAACCCCGGCCCCCCCTCGGAATTCTCTCTGAAAAACTACTTCCGGATGGCCCGCGGCGACGCGGCCCGCAACCTGGCCCCCCTGGAGATGACCAAGTGGTTCGACACCAACTACCACTACCTGGTCCCGGAATTCACCCCCGACCTGGAATTCCATCCCGGCCCGGCCCCGATCGTCGCGGCCACGCAGGCCGCCAAGGAGCTCGGCTACTGCCCCAAACCGGTGCTGCTCGGCCCCGTCACCTTCCTCGCCCTCGGCAAGGAACTCGGCGCCGCCGACCGCTGGAGCCGCCTCGACGAGATCCTTCCCCTCTACGCCAAGGTGATCGCGCAGCTCGCGCCGTGCTGCGAATGGCTCCAGATCGACGAACCGATCCTCGCCACCGATCTTTCGCAGCCCGCCCGGGACGCCTTCCCCTCCGCCCTCAAGGCGCTGAAAAAAGCCGCCGGCGCCACCAGGGTGCTGCTCGCCACCTATTTCGGGGAGTTGGGGGACAACCTCGGCCTGGCCCTCGGCTCCGGCTGCGACGCCCTGCACCTCGACCTGGTCCGTGCCCCCGGGCAGTTGGAACAGGTGCTGGAGCGCCTGCCGCCGGAAATGGCGCTCTCGGCCGGGATCGTCGACGGCCGCAACATCTGGCGAAACGATCTCGGCCGCAGCGCCGAGATCCTGCGCAACATCGCCGCCAGGATCGGCTCCGAGCGGCTGCTGGTCGCCTCCAGCTGCTCCCTGCTCCACACCCCGGTCGACCTCGATCTGGAGACCGACCTCGATCCGGTCCTGAAGAGCTGGATGGCCTTTGCGGTCCAGAAATGCCGGGAAACCGCCGTGCTCCACGAGCTGCTGACCGGTTGCGACCGGGGCCCGATCCTGGCGGAGCAGGCCGCGGCCCTGGCCAGCCGCCGGGACCATCCCCGGGTCTGCCGGGAGAAGGTGCGGAGCCGCTGCGCCGCGGTCTCGCCCAAAGATCTCGAGCGTCACAGCCCCTTTGCGGTCAGGAAAGAATGCCAGCGCTGGCTCAAGCTGCCGCTCTTGCCGACCACCACCATCGGCTCCTTTCCGCAGACCGCCGAGATCCGTTCGATGCGCCTCCAATACCGGCGCGGCACCGTCGACCGCAACCGCTACGAAGAATTTATGCGCCGGCAGATCGCGGATGCGATCCGCTGCCAGGAGGAGCTCGGCCTCGATGTTCTGGTCCACGGCGAGCCGGAACGCAACGACATGGTGGAGTACTTCGGCCAGCAGCTCGACGGCTTCTGCTTCACCCGCAACGGCTGGGTCCAGAGCTACGGCAGCCGCTGCGTGAAGCCGCCGATCATCTACGGCGACGTCTCCCGGCCGGCCCCCCTGACCGTCCCCTGGATCCGTTACGCCCAGTCCCTGACCCCGAAACCGGTCAAGGGGATGCTGACCGGCCCGGTGACCATCCTCTGCTGGAGCTTTGTCCGTGACGACCTGCCCCGCTCCGAGGTCTGCAAACAGCTCGCCCTGGCGGTCCGCGACGAGGTTCTGGAGCTGGAAGAGGCCGGGATCCGCATCATCCAGATCGACGAGGCGGCGCTGCGCGAGGGGCTGCCGCTGCGGAGAAAGGATTACGACACCTACCTGCGCTGGGCCGTCGATTGCTTCCGCCTGGCCGTCTCCGGGGTCGAGGACGCCACCCAGATCCACACCCACATGTGCTACAGTGAGTTCAACACCATCGTCCCCTGGATCGCGGCCATGGACGCCGACGTCATCAGCATCGAATCGAGCCGCAGCCGGATGGAGCTCCTGGAGGCGTTCCACGCCTTCGAATACCCCAACGACATCGGCCCCGGGGTCTACGACATCCACAGCCCGCGGGTGCCGACCGTGGAGGAGATGGCCGGCCTGCTCCAGAAAGCCCTGGACGTGGTCCCGGCCGAACGGCTCTGGGTCAACCCCGACTGCGGCCTCAAGACCCGCGGCTGGCCGGAAAGCCTGGCCTCGCTGCGCAACATGGTGGCCGCGGCGGCGCGGCTCCGCCACAGCCTCCAGCCCGCCCCCCCGGGAACCCCCCAGCCGCAGGAAACGGATCATCGGCCATGACGAATGGTTTGCCGCCCACCGGCATCGAAAAAATCCTGGTGCGACTTCCCAACTGGATCGGCGACGCGGTCATGAGCACCCCGGCGTTGGGCGCGGTGCGCGCCTTTTTCCCTCAGGCCGAGATCACGGTGGCGGCACCCCCCGCGGTGGCCGAACTCTTCCGGTCTCACCCCTATTGCGACCGGATCGTGGTCCTCGGCCAGGGCAGCGCCTTCCCGGGCCTGGCACGGTGGTGGGCCGCGGCCCAGGCCCTGCGCCGCCAACGCTTCGACCTCGCGATCCTGTTCCAGAACGCCATTTCCGCGGCCTTTTTGGCCACCCTGGCCCGCTGCCGGCGGCGCATCGGGTACGTCACCGATGGCCGCGGCTTTCTGCTCACCCACAGGGCGCCGACCCCGGACCGGGGCCGGCGCCTCCACCAGGTCCATTACTATCTGGAGATGCTGAAGCACTTCGGCATCGGCGACGGGAAACCGATCCTGAAGCTGGAATGCACCGCCGAAGAACGGGAATGGGCGCGAAACCGGCTCGGCCAGGGGCAATGGATCGCGATCAATCCGGGGGCCGCCTACGGCGAGGCCAAGCGCTGGTTTCCCGAGCGCTTCGCCCAGGTGGCGGACGGCCTCGCCCGGGAATTCGGCTGCGGCATCCTGCTCACCGGCGGCCCCGGAGAGATCCGGATCGGGAGCGACATCGAGGCCGCGATGGAGTCCCGGCCCCTCAACCTGATCGGGCAGACCACGGTGCGCCAGCTGATGGCGCTGCTTTCACAATCTTCCCTGATGATCACCAACGATTCGGGCCCGATGCACATCGCCGCCGCCTTCGGAGTCCCCCTCGTCGCCATCTTCGGCCCCACCGACCACCTGACCACCTCGCCCTGGACCGACCGGGCCGAAATCATCCGCGAAGACTTCCCCTGCGCCCCCTGCCTGAAACGGAAATGCCCCATCGACCACCGCTGCATGAAGGCCGTCTCCGCCGAAAAGGTGCTGGAAAAGTCCAGACTGCTGCTGGCGGCGCCGGCGGGAAACTGACCGCACACCCCTTCCGCTTTATTGAAGCCCCCTGCCGCTCCCGGGGCCGGGACTCCCCGCCGGCCGCGGTCCCCCCATCCCCCGGGCCGGATCAGCATCTTTCCGCAATCTTTTTTCGGCTTTCTCCTTGACACGGATTTTGTTCTTTTATATTTTCTGTGCTACTTTTTTTTACTTAGTAATACGCTTTCCTTTTTCCGCTTCCCGTTTCGGCAACCGCCTGTTTTTCGAGGGGGCCTTTCAGCCACGGTCCCTCACCAACCGGACAAGGAGAAACCCATGTTGATCGCCCAGCACGACAAGACCCGGGCACAGATCCGGGACCTGGTGGCCAAGCACGGCTGCCAGCGCAACGCCCTCATTCCCATCCTGCAGGATATCCGGGACAAAAACGGCCAGATCTCGGATTTCGCCATGCAGACCGTCGCCGCCCAACTCGGCATCGAGCCCTCCGAGGTCTACGGCGTCGTGACCTTCTACTCTTTTTTAAGCGAAAAGCCCCGGGGCCGGTTCGTGATCCGGCTGTGCCGCACCATCAGCTGCGACATGGCCGGCAAAGAAGAGGTGGCGCGCCAGCTGGAAAACGATCTCGGCATCTGCTTCGGCGAGACCACCAGGGACGGCCGCTTCAGCCTGGAGTGGGCCAACTGCATGGGGGTCTGCGACCAGGGTCCGGCGCTGCTCGTCAACGAGCGCCTCTACACCCGGGTGACCCCGGAAAAGGTTTCGGAAATTCTCGACAGTATCCAGTGCCCGGCGTGACCGTCCGGCCGTAACGAGGAGGATATGCGCTCATGATCCAGGAATCGATTCGCAATCAGATCACCTTTTCACGGATTCCCCCCGGCGAGGGTCTCCAAGCCGGCCTCCAGCTCACCCCGCAAGCCCTGATCGACGTCGTGCGCGACTCCGGCATCCGCGGCCGGGGCGGCGCCGGTTTCCCCACCGGCCTCAAATGGGGCTTCGCCGCCTCGGCGCCCGGTGACAAAAAATACGTCATCTGCAACGCCGACGAAGGGGAACCGGGCACCTTCAAGGACCGTGTCATCCTTTCCAACTGGGCCGACCTGGTGTTCGAGGGGATGACCCTGGCGGGATATGCCATCGGCGCCGACGAGGGGATCCTCTACCTGCGCGGCGAGTACGCCTTCCTGCGGGAAGAGCTGGAAAAATGTCTGGCCGAACGCCGCGGCCAGGGGCTGCTTGGTGCAGCGGCAGGCGGCAAGGACGGCTTCGCCTTCGACATCCACATCCACATGGGCTCCGGGGCCTATGTCTGCGGCGAGGAGACCGCCCTCATCGAAGCCCTGGAAGGGCGCCGCGGCGAAGCCCGCAACCGTCCTCCGTTCCCCGCCTCCAGCGGCTACCTCGGCAAACCGACCGTGGTCAACAACGTCGAGACCTTCGCCTGGATCGCCGCCATCCTGCAGCGCGGCGCCGCCTGGTTCAAGGGGATCGGCACCGAGAAATCCCGCGGTCCCAAGCTGTTCAGCATCTCCGGCGACGTCGAGAAACCCGGCGTCTACGAATTCCCCATGGGGATCACCGTGGCCGGCCTGCTCCAGGAAACCGGCGGCAACGGCGCCAAGGCGGTCCAGATCGGCGGCGCCTCGGGGCAGTGCGTCCCGGCGGATCATTTCGACCGCGCCATCGCCTACGAGGATGTCGCCACCGGCGGCTCCATCATCGTCTTCGGCCCGCAACGGAGCATGCTCGACGTGGCGGAAAACTTCCTGGAATTCTTCGAGGAGGAATCCTGCGGCCAGTGCACCCCGTGCCGCATCGGCAACACCAAGCTCCTGGAAGGGGTGCGGCTGCTGAAACAGGGGGAATGCTCGGCCCAATACCTGAAGGAACTGTGTCAACTCGCGGAGACCATGCAGGTGGCCTCCAAGTGCGGCCTGGGGCAGTCGAGCCCCAACGCCTTCCTCTCCATCGTCAAGCATTTCCGCAAGGAAATCTTCAGCCGCGACGCGGCGGCCGCCTGAAGCGGCTGAACCATCGGATACCGCTAGGAGAATAAACGATGACGCAATCAAATACCGCTGTTAACGCCGCCATGATTCCGGTGACCATTGACGGAAAAGAAACCCAGATTCCCTCCGGGACTACCATTCTGCAGGGCGCCGCGCAGCTCGGCATCCGCATCCCGACCCTGTGCAACCACG
>JAFGOW010000078.1 GCA_016926265.1 Deltaproteobacteria bacterium
ATCCACAACCTCTTTGCCATCGGCGAGACTGCCTGGACCGGTCTCCACGGCGCCAACCGACTGGCCAGCAACAGCCTCTTGGAGGGGATCGTCTTCAGCGGCCTGGCGGCCCGGAAATCGCTGGAACGACTGCCGGAGACGGCCGACCCGGCGCCGCTGATCCGTTCCTGGGATTACGGCTCGGCCCGGAACAGCGACGAGGAGGTGGTGGTCGCCCACAACTGGCATGAGATCCGTCTCTGCATGTGGAACTACGTCGGCATCGTCCGCTCCGACAAACGGCTGATGCGGGCTCTGCGCCGCATCCAGATGATCCAGGAGGAGATCACCGAGTACTACTGGAACTTTCTCCTCACCTCCGACCTCATCGAACTGCGCAACATCGCCACCGCGGCCGAACTGATCGTGCGCAGCGCTCTGTCCCGCAAGGAGAGCCGCGGCCTCCACTTCACCCTCGATTATCCCGAGCGGGACGACCTCCACTGGAAAAGGGACACTTTCATCCGCAAAAATCTCGTCACGGGGGAGCCGGAAATTGGACATTCATGACATCAGGAAACGGATCGACGAACTCGACGACGAACTGCTGCGGATTTTCAACGAACGTTCGGCGCTGGCGGTCCGGATCGGGGAGATCAAAAAGGAGCTTGGGCTCCCCATCTACGACCCGACCAGGGAAAAGGCCATCTTCCAGCGGCTCAAGGAGAAGAACCCCGGCCCCCTCGACGACCAGGCGATCCGGCGTCTTTTTGAAAGGGTGATCGACGAATCCCGCCATCTGGAACGCATCCACTCGGGAAAGTGAGGGCTCTCCATGCTGATTGTGATGAAAAAAACCGCCACCGACGAGGATTTAAGCCAGGTCATGCAGGCGCTGACCGACCTCAATCTCGATTTTCACCAATCGACAGGCGCCGAGCGGACCATCCTCGGCGTCATCGGCGATACGGAAAAGGTCGATCTTGCCCTGCTTCGCGCCCTGCCGGGTGTGCTGGAGGTCTTCAAAATCCCCAAGGAACAGGAATGACGGCAACCCCGCCCCTCCCCGGCCGCCCGTAAACAAAAAAAGCCGCCCCTGCGGGCGGCCCCGGTTCATCTTCTCTTTTTGGCTCCCCGATGAAGGCTACTTGCCGCCGACCACCTCGCTCTTGGTGAAGAGCGCCCGCAGCGTCACCCCCTGTTCCTCGAGGAATTCACGTCCCCCCTCTTCCCGGTCCACCAACGCGATCACCCCGAGCACCTCCAGCCCCTCCTCCCGGGCGCGCTCCACCGCTTTCATGGAGGAGCCGCCGGTGGTGACGACATCCTCGACAATCACCACCCTGGAGCCCGGCTTGAGGTTCTTGCGTCCCTCGATCCACTGGCCGGTACCGTGTTTTTTGGGCTCCTTGCGGATGATGAAGGCGGGGATCGGCGCCCCTTCGAGAAAGCTGACCACGGAAACCGCGGTGGCGATGGGATCGGCCCCCATGGTCAGGCCGCCGACCCCTTCGACCGGGGCCGGGAACTTCATCGCCTCGGCGTAAAAAAGCCGTCCGGTCAGATAGCCGCCGCGACCATGGAGGGTGGTCTGCTTGCCGTCGAAATAGAAATTGCTCTTGCGTCCCGAGGTGAGGGTGACCTCCCGCTCCTCGTAGGAAAGCTCGCGGATGATGGCCATCAACTGCTGCCGTTCGGTCATTTTATTTTTCTCCTTAATTTCCATGTATTTAACTTGTGATGTTTATTGTATTAGAACAGATCCAGTTGGAGCTCGGTATCCAGCTTCGGGAATTTGACGGGATAGCGACCGCTGAAACAGGCGTCGCAGAAATCGGAGAGGCCGAGCTCCGGCATCCGGCAGGCCTGGCGGACCCCTGCCAGCGACAGGTAGCCGAGGGTGTCGGAGGTAATGTAGTTGTTGATTTCCTCTATGGAGTGGGAGGAGGAGATCAGTTCCTTGCGGTTGGGGGTGTCGATGCCGTAGAAACAGGGGAAGGAGGTCGGAGGGCTGGAAATCCGCATATGCACCTCTTTGGCCCCGGCCTGCCGGACCATCTTGACGATCTTGCGGGAGGTGGTGCCGCGCACGATGGAGTCGTCCACCAGCACCACCCGCTTCCCCTCGATCACGTCGCGCACCGGATTGAGTTTGATCTTGACACCGAAATGCCGAATCGACTGGGAGGGCTCGATGAAGGTCCGTCCCACGTAGTGGTTGCGCATCAGGCCGAGCTGGAAGGGAATCCCCGACTGCTCGGCAAAGCCGATGGCCGAGGCGGTGCCGGAGTCGGGCACCGGGATGATGACGTCGGCCTCGACGGGGCACTCCTTGGCCAGCTGGCGGCCGAGTTCCTGCCTGACGGTATAGACCTGGCGCCCGAAAACGGTGCTGTCGGGACGCGCAAAATAGATGAATTCAAAGATGCAGGGGGAAGGCGCCGCCTTTTCGGGGAGTTCAAAAGAGCGCAGGCCACGCTCGCTGATTTCCAGCATCTCCCCCGGTTCGATGTCGCGGACATAGGTCGCTTCGATCAGATCGAGGGCGCAGGTCTCCGACGCCACCACGTGGGAGTTCCCTACTTTGCCGAGCACCAGGGGGTGAAAACCGTTGGGATCGCGGACCGCGATCAGCCGGCTCTCCGTCAGCACCACCAAACAGTAGGCGCCTCTGATGACGGTCGTGACATTGCGGATGCGTTCGAGCAGGGATTCGGTCTGATCGCGGGCCAGAAGATGGATGATGACCTCGGTATCGGTGCTGCTGCTGAAGATCGACCCCTGCCGCTCCAGATCCTTCCTCAGATCGAGGGCGTTGACCAGGTTCCCGTTGTGGGCCACCGCCAGGCCTCCACGGGAATAATCGACCACGATCGGCTGGCAGTTTTTGGCTCCCGATTCCCCGGTGGTGGAATAACGGACGTGGCCGATGGCGCTCTGCCCCGGCAGAGAATTGAACACGGCGGGATTGCGGAAGACATCGGCCACCAGGCCGGGACCGCGGTGCGCCGTGAGCCGGCTGCCGTCGGAGGCAACGATGCCGCAGCTCTCCTGGCCGCGGTGTTGCAGGGCGTAAAGCCCCAGGTAGGTCAGATTGGCCGCCTCGCGGTGGCCGTAGATACCAAACAGACCGCACTCGTGTTTCAGTTCATCCGCCATGGGACTCCAGGTGTATCAAAAGGTTGGTAACAAGTTTTGGGAAACCGGAGGAAAACGGCCGCCGCCAGCGCCAATACCCCCATCCATCGGCAATCATTCAGAGCCGCTCCCGGCGAATATACTCTACCGCATTGCGGAACAGCCACAACCCCATCCCCTCTTCGGGAAGCTCGGGCTCCCGGCTCCAGCGGGGATGGTGAGTGCGGTGCTGATAGGCCTCGGGATGCGGCATCAGGCCGAAAACCCGCCCGCTTTCGTCGCAGATACCGGCGATGGCCGCTTCCGATCCGTTGGGGTTCCAGGGATAGTCCAGGGTCGGGAGATCGTTTTCGGGAAGGCAGTATTTGAGCACCCCGAGCCGCTTGGCCTCCAGCGCCGCCAGCACCGCCCCCGATTGCGCGACGAACTTCCCCTCGCCGTGCCGGACCGGCAGATAGAGCCGCTGGAGGCCGCGGGTGAAGATGCAGGGGGAATCGGGATCGACCCGCAACCAGACCCAGCGGTCTTCAAAGCGCCCCCGCTCGTTGCAGGTCAGGGTGACGCTCTGGCGGCCATAATCCCCGTGGAGCGCCGGCAGCAACCCCATCTTGACCAACAGCTGGAAACCGTTGCAGACCCCGATCACCAGCTTGCCGTCGCCGACAAAGGAGCGGATCTGTGCCAGGAGGTTCTCCCCTCCGGCCACGGCGGCGTAGCGGAGGCGGTTGACGCCGGCCTTGGCGCTGCCGAGATCGTCGCCGTCGAGAAAGCCGCCCGGAAAGTTGAGCAACTGGTAATCCCGGAGCCGGACCCGCCCGGCAAGAAGCTCCGCCATGTGGACGATGTCGGCCGCATCGGCGCCGGCGAGACGGCAGGCGTGGGCCATTTCCTTCTCGCAGTTGACGCCGTGGCCGGTAATGACGATGGCGCGCACGGGTTTCGACATGGTTACAGCTCCTTCAGCGGCGCTTGCCACGCCTCTTTGAGGGTGTCGATATCGGTGGCGACGCAGAGCTTTCCATCGCCCCCCCGGATCTGGAACCTGCGGTCGTCCGTCACTTCGCCGAGCCACCACAGATCGAGTTCCCGGCACAGATCGGCGAACCGGTTCCGATAGGGCGCCCTCACCGTGACCACGAAGCGTCCGGCCGATTCGGAAAAGAGCAGGACATCATCCGGCAGCCGTTCCCCGCTCCCACCTTGCGAGAGGTCGATCTCGAGCCCGTAGCCGCCGGCTAAGGCGCTTTCGGCCAGAGCCACCCCCAGGCCGCCGTCTGAAAGATCATGGCAGGAAGCCAGCAGCGCCTCGTCGCGGGCCTGGTTGAGTACTTTGAAAAGCCGGCGCCCATAGTCGGCATCGACCCGCGGCGGCGCGCCTCCGGAAACCCCCAGCAGGTCGTAGTATTCGGAACCCCCCAGCTCGCGCCGGGTTCTACCGAGCAGCGCCACCCCATCGCCGGGGTACTTGACATCCATGGTCACCGCTTTGCGGATATCGGGAATCTTCCCGATCACCGAAAAAAGGATCGTGGGGGGAATGGAGATGCGGGTGGCGCCGATCTGGTAATCGTTTTTCATCGAATCCTTGCCGGAGATCAGCGGCACCTGATAGCGGGTGCAGCAGTCGTAGAGGGCCTCGTTGGCCCGCACCAGCTGCGCCAGTTTATAGCGGCCGTCGGGATTGCGGTCGCTGTGGATCGGATCGCACCAGCAGAAGTTGTCGAGGCCGGCCACATGGTCGATATCCCCGCCCACCGCGACAAAATTCCTAAGCGCCTCGTCCACGGCGTTCGCCGCCATGGCATAGGCATCCAGATCGCTGAATCGGGGGCAGATGCCGTGGGCCACCACCACCCCCTCGAAGGAATCGGGCAGGGGCCGCAGCACCGCCGCATCGGAAGGGCCGTCGTCGTCGACGCCGAGCAACGGCTTGACGACGGTGGCGGCCTTGACCTCATGGTCGTAGCGCCGCACCACGCTCTCCTTGGAGCAGATGTTGAGCCGTCCCAGCAACCCCAAGAGCGACCCGGTCAAATCCTGGGGAGAGACAACCGCGGGCTCGGTGACGGCGGGCGGCTGCCAGCAGGCTTCGAGCTGGAGCTGGGGCAGCCCCTGGTGCAGGAATTCCATGGAGAGGTAGGTGACCGTCCGGCCGCGATAGAGGCAATGGAAATAGCCGGAAGCGGTGAATTCACCCAGATCGGTGGCCTCGACACCCATCTCGGCCGCCAGGGTCAGAAATTCCCCGACTTTTTCCGGAGCCACCGCCAGCGTCATCCGTTCCTGGGCCTCGGAGATGAGGATCTCCCAGGGCTGGAGGCCGGAGTATTTCAAGGGGCAGCGGTCCAGATGGAGCTCGAAGCCGCCGGTATCCTCGGCCATCTCGCCCACGGAGGAGGAGAGGCCGCCGGCGCCGTTGTCGGTTATGGAGTGGTAGAGCCCCCGGTCCCGGGCCACCAGCAGGAAATCGAACATCCGTTTCTGGGTGATGGGGTCGCCGATCTGCACCGCGGTCACCGGCGAACCTTCGTGAAGCTCTTCGGAGGAGAAGGTGGCGCCGTGAATCCCGTCCTTGCCGATGCGCCCGCCGGTCATAACGATCCGGTCGCCGACCCGAGCCTTTTTCTCATGTCCGGGCCGGCCGTTGACGACGGCCGGCATCAGGGCGCCGGTGCCGCAGTAGACCAGAGGCTTGCCGAGAAAGCGGGGGTGAAAGACGAGGGAACCGTTGACGGTGGGAATGCCGCTCTTGTTGCCGCCATGCTCCACCCCGGTCACCACCCCCTCGAAGATGCGGCGCGGGTGCAGCAGCCGAGCCGGCAGCTCCTGCTGGTGAAAGGGGGAAGCAAAGCAGAACACATCGGTGTTGAAAAGGAGATCGGCCCCCTGGCCGGTGCCAAAGGCGTCGCGGTTGACGCCGACGATGCCGGTGAGCGCCCCGCCGTAAGGGTCGAGGGCGCTGGGGGAGTTGTGGGTCTCGACCTTGAAAACCAGACTCCAGTCGTCGTTGAAGCGGATCACCCCGGCGTTGTCCTTGAAAACCGACAGGCAGATGTCGTCAGCCCCTTTAAGCCGCCGCACCGTTTCCGTGGTGGCAACAACATAGGACTTGAAGAGGGAATCGATGATCCGTGACGCTCCGGTTTCGTCCCGGTAATCGATGCGGGCGGCAAAGATCTTGTGCTTGCAGTGCTCGCTCCAGGTCTGGGCCAGGGCCTCGAGTTCGGCGTCGGTCAGCTGCTCCCCGAGTCCGACCTGACGACGCGCGCCCCGCACCTCAGGCCGCCGGCCATAACCGCGGATGGCGCGCATCTCTTCGAGGCTCAGGGCCAGCATGTTGCGGCGGCTGATCTCCAGCAGTCCGGCATCGTCCACCTCCAGGTCGACCAGGGTGATCCGGGGTTCGACGCTGGAGGTCACCTTGGGCACCAGCACCGGCGCCCCTTGGATGGCATCGTATTCAGCCCGGGGGATGACCCGACAGCTCTGGATCAGTTCGTTGGCCAGGTAGCCGGTGGCGATGCGACGCGCCTGCTCCGGCGAAAGTTTTCCCTTGAAAAGATACTGGACGGCGGTATAGACCCCCTCTCCCGGCGCCAGACGGCGGCCGGTCAGATCCTCGATCGCCTCGCGGGCGGTGCGCCCGACGTTGTCGGTGACGCCGGGGCGGAACCCGACCTCCACCAGCACGTCGAAGTCGGAGGCCAGCGGCCGGTTGACGCCGAAAACCTGGATCACCGGATCGCTGAGAGGCTCGGAGGCGATCCGCTCGATCTGATCGCGGTCGAGGTCGGCTTCCACCGTGTAGACGTCGATGGTCCGCACCCGCTCGACAGCGATCCCGAAATGGTGAGCCAGTTCCCGTTGCACCCGATCGCCGCGGGCGTCCCGAATCTCGTTTTTGAGAGCGACTTCGATTCTCCAGATCATGGCGGCCATTTCAATCCATTAATAGAAGCTAGGTTTCGTCAAACACCCGCGCAAAGATGGTATCGACATGGGCCAGGTGATAATCGAGGTTGAACAGGGAGCGGATTTTCTCAACGCCGAGAGCGGCGACAACCTCCTCGTCCTGCAACAGTTCCTGGAGGAAATCCCGGCCCTGCTCCCAAGCCCTCATGGCGTTGCGCTGCACCATCCGGTAGGCCTCCTCGCGGGAAATCCCCACCTGGGTCAGTTCAAGCAGAACGCGCTGGGAATAGAGCAGGCCGTGGGTCAGTTCCAGATTGACCCGCATCCGTTCCTGATAGACCACCAGGTTGCGGATCAGGCCATGGAGCCGCCGCAGCGCGAAATCGAGGGTGACAGTGGCGTCGGGGCCGATGGCGCGCTCCACCGAGGAGTGGGAGATATCCCGCTCGTGCCAGAGCGCCACATTCTCCAGCGCCGGTTGGGCGTAGCAGCGCACCAGCCGCGCCAACCCGGTCAGGTTTTCGCTCAAAACCGGATTGCGCTTGTGGGGCATGGCGGAAGACCCTTTCTGCCCCTTCGTGAAAGCCTCTTCGGCCTCCAGCACTTCGCTGCGCTGCAAGTGGCGGATCTCGACGGCGATCCGTTCCAGCGAGGAGGCGATCACCGCCAGGGTGCAGAAGTATTCGGCGTGGCGGTCACGGGGGATGACCTGGGTGGAGATCGGCTCCGGCTTCAACCCGAGTTTTTCGCAAACATAGGCCTCGACGCTGGGATCGATGTTGGCAAAGGTTCCCACCGCGCCGGAGAGGGCGCCGGTGGCGATCCCCGCGCGGGCCGTTTCCAGCCTTTTGAGGTTGCGCTTCATTTCGGCGTACCAGGTGGCGAGCTTGAGCCCGAAGGTAATCGGCTCGGCGTGGATGCCGTGGGAGCGTCCGATGCAGACCGTATACTTATGTTCCATGGCGCGGTCCCGGATCGCCTCCAGCACCAGCCTGAGATCGGCGCCGAGTTCGTCGGCGGCCTGGACCAGCTGCACGGAGTAGCAGGTGTCGAGGATATCGGAGGAGGTCATCCCCTGATGGATGAAACGGGCCTCGGGCCCGACATGCTCCGCCACCGAGGTCAGAAAGGCGATGACATCGTGCTTGACCTCGGCCTCGATGGCGTCGATCCGTTGGATGTCGAATGCCCCTTTGGCGCGGATCACGGCCACGGCTGCTGGGGGAATCACCCCCAGTTCAGCCTGGCGTTCGCAGGCATAGGTTTCGATCTGAAGCCAGATCCGGAAGCGGTTTTCCGGCTCCCAGATGCGGGCCATCTCCTGGCGGGTATAGCGTTCAACCACGTGCGACCTCATTCAAAAAGAAATGAACCGGAATCGCCGGCAGGGGCGGCGGCGTTCCTTCCGCCGGCGCCGGACAACCCCATTGGTGTAAAAAAACGCTTCTTTAGGAGCGGATATCCGACCACAGCCGAGTTTCCCGCTGGCAGCCGATCAACAGCTGCGGCCGGCACAGATCGGTGCCGCCCAGCACCCGGCCGGCCGCCGCCTCGGCCAGACCGGGGGTGTTGTTTTCCTGGCTCAAATGGGCCAGGAAAACCGCCTCCAGATTCTCCCAGAGCAGGTATTCCAGCAGTTGGGACGACGCTTCGTTGGAGAGATGGCCATGCCGGCTCCGGATCCGCTGTTTGAGAAACCAGGGATAGGGACCGTCTCGAAGCATTGCCTCGTCATGATTCGACTCCAGCACCAGCACCCGGCAGGCCTTGAGACGCTCGGCTACCAGCCGGGTCGCCAAACCGAGATCGGTGGCGATCCCCACCTTCCCTTCCGGGGTATCGAGAATGAACCCAAGCGGCGCTGCCGCGTCATGGGTGATGGGAAAACCTTGAACCTTTACCTCACCGAGCTTGACACCAGCCTCCGGACCAAATTTCTCCCAGGTCTTAAGCCGCTCCCAAAAAGGGATGCCACCACGGGTCAGGGGGTGGCAATAAACCGGCGTCTCATAACGGCTGGCAAAAGGAAGCAGACCGCGGATATGGTCGACGTGCTCGTGGGTGACGAAAAGAGCGTCGATCTGTTCGGGGCGGACCCCCAACTGATCCAGCCGCCCGGTCATTTCCCGGCAGGAAAGGCCGGCGTCGATAAGGATGCGGCGGCCCCCCGCTTCGACGAACAGGGAGTTGCCTTTGCTGCCGCTGGCCAGAAGACAGACCCGCACCATCCCCCCTTGATAATCATTGCATTCCAACCAGGTTGGGGTATTTTTTTAGAACGGGAACCGCCCTGGCCACAGCCCCAACCCGGTTTCCACCCCACCTTAACACCTTGGCAACGTGGTGGTTTTCGTCTGGAATGTCCAGGTAAAAACGTGATAGCACATTGGGGCCAAAAGAACAACATCCGGATTTTTGGAGCGCAAGAAGCGGCCTGATTTCTTGACGCTTTCTTCCCTTTCCTTTATCATTAATCATCCTAACTACCATAGAATAATTCTTTTTGGCCGATTCCATTTTTTAATGCGCACAACAAAACAGGAGGATGAAGGTTATGGCCACCAAGATTGCAATCAACGGTTTTGGCCGCATCGGGCGGCTGGTGTTGCGCAAGGCCCTGCACTCCCAGGATCTGGAGATCGTCGCCATCAACGATCTGACCGACGCTAAAACCTTGGCTCACCTGCTGAAATACGACTCGGTCCACGGGATTCTGAATGAAACTGTCAGCGCCGACGATACCTCGATCCAAGTCGGCGGACGTTCCATTCGGGTTCTCAAGGAAACCGACCCGGCCAAGCTCCCCTGGCGGGAACTCGGCGTGGAGATCGTCGTCGAATCGACCGGCCGTTTCACCAAACGGGATGAAGGCGCCAAGCATCTCAGCGCCGGAGCCCAACGGGTCATCATCAGCGCTCCGGTCAAGGATGCCGACGCCACCTTCGTGATCGGGGTCAACGAACGCGATTTCGACCCCGCCAAGCACCTGGTCGTCTCCAACGCCTCCTGCACCACCAACTGTCTGGCCCCGGTGGCCAAGGTTCTCGACGATTCCTTCAAAATCGTCAAGGGGCTGGTCACCACCATCCATTCCTACACCAACGACCAACGTATCCTCGACCTCCCCCACAAGGATCTGCGCCGCGCCCGCGCCGCCGCCGTCTCCATGATCCCCACCAGCACCGGCGCCGCCAAGGCCGTCGCCCTGGTACTGCCCCATCTGAAAGGGAAGCTCGACGGGTTGGCGGTCCGGGTTCCGACCCCCAATGTCTCCCTGGTCGACCTGGTGGCCCAGGTCGAAAAGGAAACCACAGTCGAAGAGGTCAATGCCGCCATGAAAAAGGCCGCCGACGGCGCCCTCAAGGGAATCCTGGAATATTGTGACCTCCCCCTGGTTTCCATCGACTTCAACGGCAATCCGGCGTCCTCCATCTTCGATGCCGACAATACCAAGGTTATCGACGGGAACCTCGTCAAGGTGCTTTCCTGGTACGACAACGAGTGGGGCTATTCCTGCCGCATCGTCGATCTGATCCGGCACCTGGCCAGCCGTTGAAAAAGCAGGGAAATTTCATACTTGAGGGAGTGAACCATGTACAACAAGATGAGCCTCAGGGATGTGAAACTCCAAGGGGAGCGGGTTTTTTGCCGGGTCGATTTCAATGTTCCCCTCGACGACCGGGGAGGCATCGGCGACGATTCCCGAATCACGGCCGCCCTCAAAACCATCCGCTATATTACCGACCAGGGGGGACGTCTGATCCTCGCCTCCCACCTCGGACGGCCCAAGGGGAAACCCGACCCCAAATACAGCCTCGCCCCGGTAGCCGCCCATCTTTCACGCCTGCTGGGCCGGGAGGTCCGAATGGCCCCGGACTGCGTCGGGCCTGAAGTCTCGAAAATGGTCAATACCCTCCGAGACGGGGATGTCCTGCTGCTGGAAAACGTCCGTTTCCATGCCGAGGAAGAGAAAAACGACCACATCTTCAGCCGCCAGCTGGCCAATCTTGCCGACATCTATGTCAACGACGCCTTCGGAGCGGCCCATCGCGCCCACGCCTCCACCGAAGGGGTGGCCCACATGCTGAACCCCGCCGTGGCCGGATTTCTGATGGAGGACGAGATCCGCTATCTGGGAAAGGCCCTGACCGAACCGGCCCGGCCCTTCGTCAGCATCCTTGGTGGCGCCAAAGCCAAGGATAAAATTCCGGTCATCCACAATCTCCTCAAAAAAGTGGATGCTCTTTTGATCGGAGGCGGCATGGCCTACACCTTCCTCAAGGCCAAGGGGATCGAGGTGGGCCGCTCCCTGGTCCAGGAAGATCAGATCGATCTGGCCCGAAGCCTGATGAAGGAAGCCGAAACCCTGCGGGTGAAATTTCTGCTCCCCGAGGATCACGTCGTGGCGCCAGCCCTCGAAAGCGTCACCGAATTCAGGGTCTGTGGCAACGGCGATTTCCCCCCGTCCTGGATGGGCCTCGATATCGGCCCCGCCACCGCCCGACGCTATTCCGCCGTGGTCGGGGACGCCGCCACCGTGGTCTGGAACGGCCCCATGGGAGTCTTCGAAAACGACACCTTCGCCAAGGGCACCTTGGCCATCGCCAACGCCCTGGCCGAATCGAAAGCGGTCACCATCATCGGCGGCGGCGATTCCATGGCGGCGGTGAAACAGGCCGGTCTGGAAGGTCGAATGACCCATATCTCCACCGGCGGCGGCGCCTCCCTTGAATTCCTGGAAGGTAAAAAACTTCCGGGAATTCAGGCCCTTAACGATAAGTTTTAATCCATTTTGTTATTATTACAGGGAGGTGTTCCGATGCGCAGACCCCTCATTGCCGGCAACTGGAAGCTCCACAAAACCCTCTCCGAATCGGTTCAGCTGGCCGAAGAGATCAAAGCCGGCATCGGCCGGGACCATGAAGCGGAGGTGGTGGTGGCGCCGGTTTTCACCGCCCTGACCACCGTCGGAGCGGCAATCAGGGGTTCCGCCATCGCACTGGCAGCCCAGAACTGTTACCCGGAGGCCCAAGGGGCATTCACCGGGGAGGTCTCCCCGCTTCTGCTCAAAGATGCCGGTTGCCGCTATGTCATCCTCGGTCACTCCGAACGCCGCCGCCTTTTCAACGAATCGGATTCGTTCATCAATGCCAAAATCAAGGCGGTTACCGGCGCAGGCCTCATCGCCATTTTCTGCATCGGGGAAACGCTGGAGGAACGGCTGGAGGAAAAAACCTTCGATGTCCTCAGCCGTCAGGTCCGAGGCGGCCTGCAGGGGATCGGAACCGACACCATGGCGCGACTGGTAATCGCCTATGAACCGGTCTGGGCCATCGGCACCGGAAAAAACGCCACCGCTGGGCAGGCCCAGGAGGTCCATGGTTTTTTGCGGGACCTGATCGCCTCCCTGTACGACGCCAAAACCTCGGAGGCGCTGCGGATTCTCTACGGCGGCAGCGTCAAACCGGACAACGCCGCCGAGTTGCTGTCCCAGAAGGATATCGACGGCGCCCTGGTGGGAGGAGCGAGCCTCAAAGCCTCCGATTTCCTTCCAATCGTCCGATTCCGTCAAACCTGACTTTTCCCTTTCCTGGAAAGTTCTTCTGTGATAAGAAGAAAGCATTCGCGAATCCATTCTTTTTTATGGGACAAAAATGACCACCTTTCTCGTTATTATTCATATTCTGGTCTGTATCGCCCTGATCGGCATCGTTCTGATCCAGGGGGGCAAAGGGGCCGAGATCGGCGCCGCCTTCGGAGCCGGAGCCAGCAACACCGTGTTCGGCGCCAGCGGCGGCAAATCCTTCATCAGCCGGTTGACCACTATCGTCGCCGTCGTTTTCATGCTGACCAGCCTGGGGCTTACCTACTTTTACCGGATACCCGGCTCCGGAAGTATCATGCCCTCGGAACTGCCGGTGAAAACCGAATCGGCGTCTCCCGCGGCGCAGCAGGAAACACCGGCCCAAGCTCCCGCAGCCACACCCGATGCGGAGAAAAAGGCCAACTGAAATCCAACTTTTACCCCTTGACAGCCCAATTACGGCCCGGTATAAATACCCTTGCCTTGCGCCGAAGTGGTGGAACTGGTAGACACGCCATCTTGAGGGGGTGGTGGGCAACCGCTCGTGCGAGTTCGAGTCTCGCCTTCGGCACCA
>JAFGOW010000079.1 GCA_016926265.1 Deltaproteobacteria bacterium
AAGGAACTGCGTTTCGCGATCCGCGAAGGGGGCCGCACCGTGGGCGCCGGCGTCGTCGCGGAAATCATCGAGTAACAGGGGATTTATTCCATGTCGAATCAAAAGATTAGAATCCGCTTGAAAGCATACGATCACCGCTTGCTGGACGTCTCCGTCAGCGAAATCGTGGATACGGCGAAACGGACCGGGGCCAGGGTCGCGGGTCCGATCCCGCTCCCGACGGTCATCAACAAATATTGTGTCTTGAGGGGGCCCCACGTTGACAAGAAGAGCCGTGAGCAGTTCGAGATGCGGACTCACAAACGGCTCCTGGATATCCTGGAACCTACTCAGCAGACGGTCGATGCGCTGATGAAGCTGGATCTGTCCGCCGGGGTGGATGTCGAAATCAAGCTGTAAAGGGGTTTTGGATTACAGCGCTAGTGAAGACAGGATTCATCAAATGATAACGGGAATTATTGGGAAAAAACTTGGGACCACCCAGGTCTTCAAAGAGGACGGAACCCTGATACCGGTGACGGTGATAAAGGCCGGGCCCGGTGTGGTGCTGCAGAAAAAGAGCGCCGACAAGGAGGGTTACAACTGTCTCCAGATCGGTTTCGAAGGGAAGAGGGCTCACCGGGTCAATAAACCCCTGATGGGGCATTTCCGGAAAGCCGGCAAGGGCGCGTTCCGCTATCTGCGGGAATTTTCCGTGGCCGACCCGGCTGGCTTTCAGTTGGGCGACGAGATCACCTGCGGGCAGGTTTTCCAGCAAGGGGACATTGTCGATGTCACCGGTACCAGCAAAGGGAAAGGGTTCCAGGGGGTCGTCAAACGTCATGGCTTCGGTGGCGGTCGTGCTACCCATGGCGCTGAGTTGCACCGGTCTCCGGGTTCCATCGGCTCCAGCGCCTATCCGTCCCGGGTCATGAAAGGGAAAAAGATGTCGGGGCATATGGGAGATCGTCGGATCACCACCTTGAATCTGGAAGTGGTTTCCGTCAAGGCGGATGACCATATCATGCTGATCAAGGGAACCATTCCCGGCCCCAGGAACGGCGTGGTTGTGATCCGCAAAGGAATCAAGGCGAAGAAGTAAGCGACTGTTGGGCTCGGGAGATCACCATGGCAAAGATATCCATATACGACATAAATAAGAATCAGGTTTCCGAAAAGGAGATCGCGGACAGCGTCTTTTCGGGGGAGGTCAAATCCTACCTCGTTCATGACATGGTGCGTTATCAGCTGGCCGGTCGCCGGCAGGGAAGCGTCGCCAACAAAAGCCGCGGCGAGGTGAGAGGCGGCGGCAAGAAGCCCTATCGCCAGAAGGGGACCGGCAATGCCCGCCAAGGTTGCATCCGGGCGCCTCATTACGTAGGCGGCGGAGTGGCCTTCGCTGCCACCGGAAACGAAAATTACCGGATCAAGCTGAACCGCAAGGTCCGCAAGGCCGCGCTTCGGAGCGCTCTGGCCCATAAACTTCAACAGGACCAGTTGCTGGTTTTCGATTCCCTCGACCAGGGGAAGATCAGCACCAAGGAGTTTGCGGCTTTTCTCAACAGAATGGGGATTGCCAGCGCCCTGATCGTTTTGTCCGAGGACAATGCCAACGTCACCCTTTCGGCCCGCAATATTCCCCATATCAAAGTGGTGCGCGCCGAAGGCGTCAACGTTTACGATCTTCTTAAATACAAGAGCGTCTTGTTTACCGAGCAGGCGGTTTCCCAGCTGGAAGGAGCGCTGAGTCAATGAGAGCACTACACTACATCATCAGGAGACCTCTGCTGTCGGAGAAGGTCACCGGCCAGGCGGATAAAAAGGTGGTGGCTTTCGAGGTGGCCAGGGACGCCAGCAAGATCGAGGTTAAACAGGCTCTGGAAAAAGCTTTTGATATCAAAGTCAAGGATGTCAAGACCCTGATCGTGGCCGGAAAAATGAAGCGGGTCGGCCGTAATTTCGGAAAACGCAACAACTGGAAAAAGGCCTACGTCACCTTGACCCCGGAAAGCAAAATGGACTTTTTCGGTGTTTAAACCGAAATCACAATTTGGAGTAGGGCATCATGGCGATTAAAAAGTACAAACCAACCTCTCCTGGGCGCCGTCAAATGACCTCGGTCACCTTTGACGAGATCACCAAGACCACCCCCGAACGGAGTCTGGTGGAGTCCCTGAACCGTTCCGGCGGGCGCAACAATGCAGGGAGAATCACCCAGCGGCATACCGGCGGCGGGCACAAACGGAAATACCGGATCATCGATTTCAAAAGGGACAAGCGGGACATCCCGGCCCGGGTCGTGGCCATCGAATATGATCCCAACCGTTCCAGCCGGATCGCCCTGCTCTGCTATGAAGACGGCGAGAAGCGTTATATCATCGCGCCCGTCGGGATCAACGTCGGTGACACCATCGTCAGCGGCGATCATGCCGACATCAAGCCCGGCAACGCGCTTCCCATCCGCTGCATCCCTTTGGGCACCACGGTGCACAACATCGAATTGAAACTCGGCAAAGGCGGCCAGTTGGCACGCAGCGCCGGATCCTTCGCGCTGATAGCGGCCAAGGAGGGGAGATACTCCCAGATTCGGCTGCCGTCGGGGGAGGTGCGCATGGTTCTTCAGGATTGCTATGCCACCGTCGGGCAAGTCGGGAATCTCGATCACGAGAATGTCAAGATCGGCAAGGCGGGGCGCAACCGTTGGCTGGGGTTGCGGCCGCAGTCGCGAGGCGTTGCCATGAACCCGGTCGATCATCCGCACGGCGGAGGTGAAGGGCGGAGTTCCGGCGGCAGACATCCCTGTACCCCGTGGGGGGTTCCGACCAAGGGCTATAAAACCCGAACCAACAAGCGTTCCGATAGTTTCATCGTCAAGCGCAGAAGCAAATAGCTAGGAGCTGACCGTGGCGAGATCAATTAAAAAAGGTCCCTTTGTTGATGAATGTCTGACCAGAAAAATTTCCGGAGCGGCTGCCGACCGGGCCAAGAAGGTTTTGAAGACCTGGTCCCGGAGATCCACCATCATCCCGGAATTCGTCGGATTCACTTTTGCCGTCCATAACGGGAAAAAGTTTATACCGGTTTTCGTCACCGAGAACATGGTTGGGCACAAACTGGGAGAATTCGCTCCCACCCGGACTTACTACGGGCACGCCGACAAAAAAGTCAAAGTGAAGAAATAAATCTGTCTTGATAGAGGAGTGTTTTCTATGGAAGCCGTAGCGAGACTGAGTTATGTACGGCTGTCTCCCCAAAAATCGCGGTTAGTGGTCGATTTGGTGCGGGGAAAAGGTGTACAGGAGTCGCTCAATATCCTTAAATTTTCGCCCAACAAGGCGGCATCGCTGGTGTCCAAGCTTGTCAGCTCGGCGGTCGCCAATGCCGAGCAGAAGGGCGTCAAGGATGTTGACAGGTTGTTTGTCAAGGAGATCACCGTAGATGGAGGTCCGGTGCTGCGGAGATTCATGCCGCGAGCACAGGGGCGTGCGAACCGGATTCGTAAACCCACCAGTCATATCAAGGTTGTTTTGGCCGAAAAATAAAGGAAGGGCAGGAGGTGGCAAGTTGGGCCAGAAAGTAAACCCCATCGGATTGAGGCTGAAGATCAACAAGACCTGGAATTCCAAATGGTATGCAGAGGCTGATTACGCCAAACTGCTCCATGAGGATCTCAAATTGAGCGATTTCCTCAAAAAGCGGTTATACCACGCGGGCATCTCCAAGGTCGAAGTGGAAAGGGCGGCCAGCAAGGCCAAGATCAATATCTTTGCGGCCCGGCCTGGCATCATCATCGGCAAGAAGGGATCCGAAGTGGAGGCCCTCAAAAAGGACTTGTCCAAGCTGACCGACGAAGAGATCTTCATCAATATCCAGGAAGTCCGCAAGCCCGAGATCGACGCCCAGCTGGTGGCCGAGAACGTCGCCCTCCAACTGGAAAGAAGGGTGGCCTTCCGCCGGGCGATGAAAAAGAGCGTCAGCACCGCTCTCAAGTTCGGCGCCCAGGGGATCAAGATTACCTGCAGCGGGCGTCTGGGTGGCGCCGAGATGAGCCGCACCGAATGGTACCGGGAAGGGCGGGTTCCTCTCCACACCCTGCGCGGGGATATCGACTACGGTTGCGCTGAAGCCAAAACCACCTATGGGATCATCGGAGTTAAGGTTTTGATTTTCAAGGGCGAAGTGCTTGGAAAAGAGTCTGTCGCCAAGGTTGGATAGGAGAGATGCATCATGTTAATGCCTAATCGCGTCAAGTATAGAAAGCAGTTCAAAGGGCGCATGACCGGAGCGGCGACTCGCGGCAACGAGTTGAATTTCGGGGGATTCGGATTGCAGGCGATTGGCTGTGGGCGGCTCAGTTCCCGTCAGATCGAGGCTGCCCGCCGGGCCATGACCCGTTATATCAAACGTGGCGGAAAAATCTGGATTCGCATCTTCCCCGACAAGCCCATCACCAAAAAAGCCGCCGAGACCCGTATGGGGAGCGGTAAGGGAGCGCCGGACAGTTGGGCCGCGGTGATTCGGCCCGGTCGGATTCTCTATGAGATGCAGGGGGTCAAGGAGGAAGTGGCGCGGGAAGCTTTGCGCCTGGCTTCCCAGAAACTCCCGGTGCGGACTAAATTCATCATGTCCGAGGAGATCGCTCATGAAGGTTAGTGAAATCCGTGAACTCAGCCTCGAAGAGTTGAGCAAAAAAGAGGAAGAACTGGGAAAAGAGCTTTTCAACCTCAAATACCAGCATCATACCGCCCAGCTCGAAAACACCGCCCGCATGCGTCAGGTTCGCCGGGACATTGCACGCCTGAAGACCATCGCGGCTGAAAAACAACAGTGAAAAGTGTACGGAATGGGGACATTTATGGATAAGGCGAGAAGAGTCCGGAAAACCCGCATCGGGGTGGTCGTCAGCGACAAGATGGATAAGACGGTCGTGGTTCGGGTTGACAATCTTGTCAAACATTCGGAATACAAAAAATACGTCAAGCGATCCGTGACCTGCAAAGCCCACGACGAGAGCAACAGCTGCGCCGTTGGAGACCGGGTCCTTCTTGTCGAAACCCGGCCCCTGTCCCGCGACAAACACTGGCGAGTCCGCGAGATTCTGGAAAAACAGGCCTAGTCTAGGCTTAAGGAGACTGAAATGATACAGATGCAAACCATCCTTGATGTGGCGGACAACTCCGGGGCCAAAAAGCTCTTCTGCATCAAAGTTCCCGGCGGCTCCAAGCGGAAATATGCCGGCATCGGCGATGTTATCGTCTGCTCGGTGAGGGAGGCGCTCCCCAATTCCAAGGTGAAGAAGGGGGATGTCATCAAGGCGGTCATCGTCCGGACGGTCAAGGAGATCTCCAGGAACGACGGATCCTACATCCGCTTTGACAAGAATTCAGCGGTGATCATCAATGCCGCCGGGGAGCCGATCGGAACCCGTATCTTCGGTCCGGTGGCCCGGGAGCTCCGCGCCAAGAACTACATGAAGATCGTCTCCTTGGCGCCGGAAGTCCTTTAAATCATTAGCATGTTTTTGGGGAGAAATGGAATGTCCGCAGGCAAGGTGCATGTAAAAAAAGGGGACATGGTCATGATCATGGCCGGCAAGGACAAGGGAAAGACCGGCCGTATCACCAAGACAATGCCCGATAAAGGGGCCGTGCTGGTTGAGGGTCTCAACATCGTCAAGAAACACAGCCGCCCCAACAAGCAGAAAACCGGCGGTGGCATCCTGGAGAAGGAATCGCCCCTGGATGCTTCCAACGTGATGATCCTTTGCAAATCCTGCAACAAGACGGCCCGGGTCGGGCACCAAGTGCTGGAGGATGGCAAGAAGGTTCGTTTCTGCAAGAAGTGCAAGGAAACCTTAGAAGGATAATGGAGTGATAGATGGCCAGACTTGGTGATTTTTATCAGACGGAACTGCGGGCTAAACTGCAGAAGGAACTGGGCCTGCAAAACGTCATGGAGGTTCCCAGGGTTAGGAAGGTGGTGGTCAACATGGGACTCGGCGAGGCGATTCAGAATGTAAAAATTCTTGAATCGGCGGTCGAGGAACTGGCCCGCATCACCGGCCAGAAGGCGGTCATAACCAAAGCCAAGAAATCCATTGCCACCTACAAATTGCGCGAGGGGATGCCCATCGGCTGCATGGTGACGCTGCGGCGGGAGCGGGCTTATGAATTCCTGGACCGGTTGATCAACATCGCGCTGCCCAGGGTCCGCGACTTCAAGGGGATTTCGCCCAAGGCTTTTGACGGCCGGGGCAATTACACCTTCGGGATTCGCGAACAGATTATCTTTCCCGAAATCGACCTGGAAAAGATCGACAAGATCAAGGGGTTGAATGTCACCGTCGTCACTTCCGCGAAAAACGATGAGGAAGGACGGGCGTTGCTGACCGGACTGGGCATGCCCTTCAGAAAATAATAGAGATTCATAAAGGCGGAGGAAAAAGTGGCCAAGAAGTCGATGATGATCAAAGCACAGCGGAGAAAGAAATTCGCCGTCAGGGAATATAACCGCTGCCCGCTCTGCGGTCGCCCCCGCGGATATTATCGCAAGTTCAATATGTGCAGAATTTGCCTCAGAAAACTGGCCTCACAAGGCAAGCTCCCCGGGGTAACCAAATCAAGCTGGTAAAGAAGGAGTTCAAACAATGGGAATGACTGATCCTGTGGCGGACATGCTGACCCGGATCCGCAACGCCGGTTTGGCCAAACATAAAAAAGTCGATATGCCTTTTTCGAAGCAAAAGGCGGCGATTGCTGCTGTGTTGAGGGACTTGGGCTACGTCAAGAATTTTAAAACCGTCGCTGATGAAGGCTTCGAAACCTTGCGGGTTTATCTCAAATACGATGAGGAAAATGCCCCTGTCATTCATGAAATCGAAAGGGTCTCCCGGCCGGGCAGAAGGGTCTACGTCGGTTGCGATGAAATCCCCAAGGTTAAAAATGGGCTGGGCTGCGCCATTCTTTCCACCTCCAAGGGTGTGCTCTCGGACGAGGGCGCGCATCGGGCCGAGGTGGGTGGAGAACTGATCTGTAAGGTCTGGTAAAGGTATTCCGGAGGAGTGGGAAGATGTCAAGAATAGGAAAGAAACCGATTCCGGTTCCCAAAGGGGTGAAGATAGCCCTGGAGGGGAACCTGGTTCATGTCGAAGGGCCCAAAGGAAAACTCTCCAGGTCGATTCCGGGGCAGGTCCAGGTTGCCTTGAATGGGGACTCTGTGGTGGTGGGGCATGATCCCGAGAAATGCAAGGATTCCTCCTTCCAGGGGTTGACTCGAACCCTGGTGGCCAACATGATTGACGGGGTCACCAAAGGATTCCAGAAAGAACTGGAGATTGTCGGAGTCGGTTACCGGGCCGAGCCCAAAGGGAAGGTGCTGAATCTGTCCCTGGGTTTTTCCCATCCGGTGGAATTTCCCATCCCCGCCGGGATCAGCATCGAGGTCGAAAAACAGACCAAGATCATGATCCGGGGCGCGGACAAGGAACTGGTGGGGGAGACGGCGGCGACGATCCGCGATTTCCGCCCGCCGGAGCCCTACAAAGGCAAGGGAATCAAATACAAGGATGAACGGATCATCCGCAAAGCCGGCAAAACCGGCAAGAAATAGCCGATCAATCGAGGCGGGGAGTTTTTATACATGAGCGCCAATACGAACAACCGAAACGTAGCACGGATCAGAAGGCAGGAGCGGGTCCGCAAAAAGGTAAGGGGTACCGCGGAGCGGCCCCGGCTTTGCGTCTTCCGCAGCGCCAAGCATATCTATGCGCAGATCATCGAGGACGGCAAGGGGCAGACCCTGGTTGCGGCCTCGACCCTGGATCCTGACGCCGTTGGAATCGCCGATATCTATTCGGGGAATGTCGAGGCCGCCAAGCGGGTTGGCCTGGCGATTGCCCGTTTGGCCCTGTCCCAAAAGATCGAAGAGGTGGTTTTCGATCGTAACGGCTTCCTTTACCACGGCAGGGTGAAGGCCCTCGCCGAAGGGGCCAGAGAAGGCGGCCTTAAATTCTAAACAACCGGAGGATGCCCGTGTTCCAAAACGAGACCGAACAGACGCTGATGGACCGCGTCATTCATATCAATCGCTGCGCAAAAGTTGTCAAGGGTGGGCGGCGTTTCAGTTTTTCCGCTCTGGTGGTGGTCGGGGACGGCCAGGGTAAGGTCGGGTTCGGCCTCGGGAAGGCCAAAGAGGTTCCGGAAGCGATCCGCAAAGGAGCCGAGCGAGCCAAAAAGAACATGATCGCCGTGCCGCTGAAGCTCAAGCAGAAGACGATTCCCTTCGACGTCCTGGGCAAGTACGGGGCTGGGCGGGTACTGCTGAAACCCGCATCCGAAGGGACCGGCGTCATCGCCGGCGGACCGGTTCGCGCCGTGCTGGAAGTGGTCGGGATCGGAAACATCCTGACCAAGTGCATCGGCACCAGCAATCCCCATAATGTGGTGCGGGCGACCATCAACGCCCTGGGGCAGCTCAAGAGCTATGAGCAGATCATGGCCCGGCGCGGAATTCAGGTTGAGGGCTAGGAAGCCTCGTGGAGGGTTGAGATGGCTGAAAAATTACTTAAAGTAACGGTTAGAAAAAGTTGTATCGGCAGGGACAAATATTTTGCCCGTGTTCTCAAAGGAATGGGTTTGACCAAGCTCAACCGGACGGTCGAGTTGATTGATACCGACGCCACCCGCGGCATGATCCGCAAAGTCAGCCACCTGGTGGAAGTCGAAGGGGAATAGAGCATGGATCTGAGCAATCTGAAACCAGCGGCAGGGTCAACCAAAACGAAAAAACGGATCGGACGCGGCGCCGGGTCGGGGCTGGGGAAGACCGCCGGCAAGGGCCACAAAGGGCAGAAAGCCCGCAGTGGCGGCAGCGTCAAGGCCGGGTTTGAAGGCGGGCAGATGCCTCTCCATCGGCGCCTTCCCAAGCGGGGATTCACCCCCCTGCAGCGCCGGGTTTTTGGCCTGGTGAATCTGCAGGCGCTGGAAGGTTTCGCCGCCAACTCGGTGGTGGATCGGGAAGTCCTGATCCTCTCCGGCCTGATCCGGAAGAATGTGGACGCGGTCAAAATCCTGGCGGAAGGGGATATCACCAAACCGCTGACCGTCAAGGCGGAGAAGTTCAGCAAGGCCGCCTTGGAGAAGATTGCCGCTGCCGGCGGCACCGCGGAGGTCATCGGCTGATATGCTTCAGAGTCTGATCAACATCTTCACCATCCAGGAGTTGAGGCGGCGGGTGCTCTTTACCCTGGGGATGTTGGCAGTCTATCGGGTCGGCTGTTTTGTGCCCACCCCCGGCATCGATGCCTCGGTTTTGGCCAAGTTTTTTGAAGGAACCCAGGGGACGTTGCTGGGGCTGGTCGGAGCTTTCACCGGCGGCGCTTTGAGCCGGATGACGGTCTTTGCCCTCGGCATTATGCCTTATATCAGCGCCTCCATCATCCTGCAGCTGCTCACCGTGGTTTTTGAACCGATCGAGCGGCTTTCCAAGGAGGGGGAACAGGGCCGCAAGACACTGACCAAGTGGACCCGCTACGGAACCATCATTCTCTCCGTAATCCAGGGGGCGGGAATCGCCATCGGCCTCCAGTCGATGCGGGGGCCAGGCGGGGAACCGGTGGTGCCCTATCCCGGCCTGGGCTTCATTCTTATGACGGTCATTACCCTCACGGCGGGGACCGCTTTCATCATGTGGCTCGGCGAGCAGATCACCGAGCGGGGGATCGGCAACGGCATCTCGCTGGTCATCTTCGCCGGGATCGTCACCGACATGCCGCTGGCCATCGTCAATTCCATCCGCCTGATGAACACCGGCG
>JAFGOW010000080.1 GCA_016926265.1 Deltaproteobacteria bacterium
CATTTAAGTTGAAAGCCTAGGGCTTAGAAGGCCGCAGTGTTGGTGGATTTTGAGGAGGAAGTAGGCGACATCCCTGTAGCCATAAGCAGGGACCCATTGGGGTCAGGTCTTGTCTTTTGAGTCTAAGACGGCAGATTCAACTTTCAAGTGCACCGCTAGCAGGGACCCATTGGGGTCAGGTCTTGTCTTTTGAGTCTAAGACGGCAGATTCAACTTTCAAGTGCACCGCTAGAAACTTCGGTAGATTCAACTTGGGCCTAAGGGGCCAAATTCTTGTTTTTCAGCGACCTGCTGAGGCGTTTCGCGGGGGAGAGCCCCTCGGGCGCCAGCAGTACCGGGATGCCGGCTCCGTTGTCCCTCTCTTTCCCTCTATTCCTGACCGAAATGGTCATGATAAGCTGAGTGGGCAGGAAAGGTCTGGAGGGAGGCGGTATGGCGGTTTCTTGGCAACGATCATGGAAGCAGCGGCTGGCCGGCGCGGTCACAAGCGCGGCGGCCGGCTGGTGTCTGGGGCGGTGGCGGGAGGAGTTCGCCCCGGGCCGGGACCTGCCCGGTTCGGGGGGCGCTGATTTCTCCTCCGAGGTGGCGGCGACGGAAACCCCCGGAGGGATCCGCCAGCTCCGCTATGGCCGTTACATCGTAAACGACGGGCATCTGGTCATCGAGGAGGGGGTGGAGAACTGGCTGGGAAGCGGTGGTGCACTGCCGACCTCCACCCTGGTCGTGACCGACACCGTATCCGGATGCCGCCTCGATCTGGGGGAACTGCTCCCCGCGGAGTGCCGGTTTTCCCCCTCGGCCCTGATCAAGGTGGGGGTCGATTTCCACCGCGAGGCCCGGCGCATCCGTTCGCGGTTGCTCCCGGTCGATCTCAGGAGCTATTCCGGCGCCGCTGCCGACGGCGAGTTCTACTTCAACCGCGAGGCGAAGCGGGTGGCCTACGGAAACCTGACGACGCCGGGCGCCTTTCTCTACCTGCTGCACGAAATCGCCCACGCCTGGCAGTTCGCCACCCGGCAGCGGTCGGCCAAAAAGGATTTCTTCACCCTCTTCAACTTCCTCGCCACCAGGCTGCACAATCTGGGGGTGCGCATCGAAGAGAAGCGTTGCGGCGCCATCTCCGAAGAGCGGCTCCATCACTTCATCGGTCTGGCCCGGGGGCGGCTGGCCGAGAAGGAGATCGCCCTCGACATCGAAAATGTGACCGGCCGCTGCCCGGTCCCGGATTTCGGCCATTCCGTCTTCAAGGCCCGCAGCGGCAAGCGGTTCTCCTTCAGGAGTCCGGTTTTCGAACAGGCGCTGGCCGCTTACGTCGGGGCCGAGCGGGACGGCTGGGCTTTCGCCCTCTGGGCGTTGCGGCTGCTGCGCTGCCGGGGGATCGATCTGGAGCCGGGTCTGCGCAGCCTGACCGCGGCCCGAACCTGCATCTATCCCTTTCTTGAGCAGTACCAGGAGAGCATCGACAGCCAACTGGAGATGGGAAACGGCCGGGTCCGGTTCGTGAGGAAAGCGCCCTGCCACTGATTTTTACCGGTCGCACCCAGTTCTGTCATTCCTCACTGTTTGCGCTTCAACTCTTTGAACAGCTCTTTTCCTCGTTTTTCCAAGGACTTCAAGGATTTCTTGTCCTGCTTGAGGGTTTCCTTGAATTTCTCCGGGTCGGTCAGGGCTTGCTGCGCCCGTTTTTTCAGCTCTTCTTCCAGATCGGGGCGGAAGGCCGGTTCGTCAAAGGTTCCCGAAACCAGGATCGGAACCATGATGCCGGCGCGTTCCTTGGCATCCCCCTGCCCCTTGATGGTTCCGACCAGGGTCGGTTCCAGCCGGAAGTCGAGGCGTTCCGAAACCAGGTCGGCGCTGCCTTGGGCCTTGAGCCGCAGCAGGGGGGAGACCAGTTGGGCGTCCTGGGTGTTGAAGCGGCCGTTGACGAGGGTAAACGGCGCCTTCAGCTCGGAAAAATCGGTGCGGGGCTTGGGGCCGGCGGCGGTTTTTCCCTGGCTGAAGGCGGCTTTGACGTTGCGGGCCATGGAGGCCAGGTCGATCCCCTTGATGGCGCCGTCACTGAACAGGAGATTGCCTTGGCCGTTGAGGCTCTGCTTGATCCGGCCGGGCTCGTCCCCCCGCATGGCGAGGGCGACATCCGCCTGAAGGGTTCCTTCCAGGGCATCCTGTTGCAGGACATCGGTCAACAGGGGGCCGGCCTGGATTTTCCGGGCCTGGATCCTGGCGCTGGTTTGGGGAGCGGCGCCGCTGACATCCAGCAAGGCGCTGGCGGCGGCCGTGCCGTCATAAAGATTCAAGGTTATCGGATCGAGGTGGTAGCGGCCGTTGCGTGCCGTCAGTTTCAGATCGAGATCCTGGAGCCTGGCGCCGTTGATCTTCAGATCCCCGATCCGGAGCGCGCCGTCGATCACCGGTTTTCGCAACGGCGCATAATCGGTCGGTTGGGTTGCGGCGGCGGTCCCGGTCTTTGAACCGGAGGCTTTTTCCGCAGCCGGCGGCAGGTAGCGGTCGGCGTCGATGCGGTCCAGATCGATGCGGAAGGCGACATTCGGCTTGTCGAATTCTTTAGCTTGGAGGGAGAACTTCGCCTGGGAATCGTCCAGCGTCAGCAGTCCCTCGGAGAGCTTGGCCGCCGCCGAGGTTGCCGACACCTTGACGGACAGGGAGAGCTTGGACAGCACGTTGGGATCGCCGGTTTGAGGAGCTTCCAGTCCCAAGGTCTGCATCGCCCGGCGCGGCGAAAAGGGCGCCAGCTGGATGGCGGCATCGAACTTCGGCTGCGCGGTGAGGTCACTGAGAGTGCCTTTGAGTTGCAGGCTGATTTCCTTGACTGCCGTTACGGCCATCTCGATCGGCAGCGGGGTTGCGCCGGGTTTTTTCCCGACCGGGCCGATGGTTCCCCGAACCGCCAGCGGCCGGCCGTCCGCCAGCGCCGAGAATTCGATGCTGACCGGCCGCTCCAGGGAGAGATCCTTCAATTCCATCATCAATTCGGAGACTTCGTGGCGGGCGCCGCTTTTTTCATCGAGCCACAGCAGCGAGCCGTTGCGGACGGCGAATGCCTCCACCGCCAGCGATCGGATCGGGAGTTCGCCGGAGACGGCCGCAGGGGAGTCTTTCGCCGCGGGAGCCGGCTTGGGCTGGGCCGCGGCCGTTTGCCCCAGGCCCTCCCAGTTGGCGGCCCCTTGGCGGTTTCTGGTCAGCACCAGGCGCGGCGAATCGATCACGAACCGCTTCACCTCGATTTTTTTTGAAAGCAACGGCAGCAGCTTGACCCGGACCTCGAAGGCCTTGACCGAGAGCAAATCCCGCTCCGCGAAACCGGGCGGATTGCCGAGGCGCAGATCCGCCAAGGAAACGCCCGCCCAGGGAAACAGCGACAAATCGATGTCGCCCCCCAGGGTGACGGGGCGCCCGGCCAGTTCGGAGGCCTGTTTTTCAAGCTGCGGCTTGAAACGGTTGAGATCGACGAAGCGGGGGACGATCACCAGGGCCGCCACCGCCACGACGATCGCGGCGGCGATGGCCATCAGGAGCCATTTCAGAGCCTTTTTCATGGAATCCTCCTGCCGGGGCGGAACCCGGAATCCGGAATGGTTGCGAAAATTATAATTATACCCCCGGTTTTCCTCCCGGCCACGGTTCAGGGGACGGTTGGGGAGCCGGGGGAAAGAGATTTTTCCCTTGGCTGAAAAATTGCAAAATGTCGGTTCCCGTGGAGATCGTCAGACGAAGGGAATCCGGAAAGGTTGAATCTATGAAAATGGTCATCATCGGGGGGGGCAGAGCGGCAAGGATTATCATTGATCACTTCGCCACATTGAAGGGGTATGAGATCGCCGGTGTGGTCGATCCCGTTGCCGAGGCTCCCGGCATGGTCCGGGCCCGCGAGCTTGGGATCGAGACGACCGCTGACAAGGCCGCCATGATCGGCAAGAAGGACGTCCAGCTGGTTTTTGAGCTGACCGGCCGCAAGGAGGTCGAAGAGGAGGTCCAGAGCCTGGTCCGCCCCGACCAGCAGCTGATCCCTTCCTTGGGCGCCAAGATCGCCTGCGATCTCATCGTCGCCCATGACGGCCAGAGTCAAAAACTCGCCGAGCAGATTTCCCATCAATTTTCTCTGGCCATTCAGAAGATCGAGGAAACCCTGACCGGAATGAAGGATTCGGGTTCCCAGATGAACCACCTGCTGCGGCACGGCTATCTGGTCAGCCTCAATGCCAAGGTCGAGGCGGCCCGCGCCGGCCAGGCCGGCAAGGCTTTTTCGGTGGTGGTGGACGAGGTGCAGCGGCTGGTGGAGCAGTTGCAGGGCGCCCTTCAGCACATTCTGGCCACTTCCGACATCACCGAGGCCACTCTCGAAGAGCTGCGGAGCGCCCAGCATGACCTGGAAGCCTCCTTCGACGGGGGCCGGAAGGTTGCCAGGGGGTAGGGGCCGTTCCCGCCCAGTCCCTGGAATTTTTCGACGTTGCCGTCGCCGAAGTTTTTTCCGTCGCCTTTCCTGACCGCGTGCCGGGTCGGACTCGGGACCGCCCCCCGGCACTTTCCCGTTGACAAGGATTGAGCCTCCTGTCTAAGATAGCCGCAATTTACGGTGGGTGTAGCTCAGCTGGCAGAGCGCTGGATTGTGGCTCCAGGTGTCGAGGGTTCGATCCCCTTCACTCACCCCAATTTGAATCCCCCGCCCTTCCTTTTCCTCCTCAAAAAAATTTTGCGGCGGAAGAGGTGGGGTTTTTAGTTTTAAGCCGTCATCCTTGAAACGTTGCGGCTTTCTGAAACGGGGAGCGCCCGGCCCATCCGGCCTTTCGGCCCGACCTGTCCTCGCGAGAGTGGCGGAACTGGCAGACGCACTGGACTTAGGATCCAGCGGGCAACCGTGGGGGTTCGACTCCCCCCTCTCGCACCAGCTTCATTTCAACTGAATCATCGGATTTGGCTATCTTTGTTCCGGCATGGGTTGATTGCCCGGCGGTCCCTGGGCGCGGTGTCCGGGGCCGCTCATATCTTTATGGAAAGGTCTATCAGAAGATGGAAGTCAAGGTTGAAGACATCAGCGCGGTCAAAAAGAAAATTACCATTGAAATCGAGACGGAGAAGGTGGACCGCGTCATCGACGCCACCTTTAAGAAGATCGGGAAAAAGGCCAATCTCAAGGGATTTCGGCCCGGCAAGGTGCCGAAGGCGGTGCTGGAAAAGGTCTATGCCGGGCAGATGGCCGATGAGGCGGCGCGGGAACTGGTCAACCAGAATTATGTCAGGGCGATGCTGACCAAGGATTTTTCGGCGGTGTCGGAACCGACGGTCCTGGAGATGGCAACCCCGGAAAGGGGAAAGCCGTTCACCTATGCCGTGGAAGTGGAGGTCAAGCCGGAGATCGAAGCCCAGGGCTATCTCGATCTCGACCTGAAAAAGGAAAAACTCCGGATCAACGATGAGATCATCGCGGAGCGGATCGAGGAGATCCGCCGGGACAAGGCCGAATTTAAGGAATCAGAGCGGACCGTGGCGGCCAATGGCGACCAGATCGTCATCGATTTCGAGGGTTTTCTGGACGGGAAGCCGATCTCGCAGGGCAAGGCCGAGAATTATCAGCTGGAACTGGGCACCGGCAATCTGATCCCCGGTTTCGAGGAGCAGTTGGAGGGGATGGAGCGGGGGAGCGAGAAGGAGATCGAGTTGACCTTCCCGGAGGGCTACGCCAGCCAGGAACTGGCCGGCAAAAACGCCCGTTTCAGGGTTCACATGAAATCGATCCGGGAGCAGGTGTTGCCGGCCCTTGATGACGAGTTCGCCAAACGCTTCGGTCTCGACAGCATCGCCGAATTCCGGGAAAAGATTGCGAAGATGTATCGGGAACACGAGGAAAAGCGTGTTTTGGATGACCTCAAGGAAAGGATTGTCACCGCGCTGATTGAAAAAAATCCGATCGAGGTGCCCGAGGCCCTGATCGAGGAGCATCTCAAGGCGCTGTTCGACAACTTCCTGAAACGCCTCAAGGAACAGGGGCTTTCCCTGGAAAAGATCGGCATGACGATTGAGGAGTACCGGGAGAAGAATCGCCCCAGGGCGCAGCGGCAGGTGCAGGCGGCCCTGATCCTGGAGGCGATTACGGTGCAGGAAAACATCATTCCCAGCGCCGAAGAAGTGGCCGAAAAAATCGCCAGGATCGCCGAGGAGGCCAACGCTCCCCTGGACAAGGTCAAGGAATTCTATGACAAGGACGAACATCGGAAAAGTCTCAACACCATGATTCTGGAAGAGAAGGTGGTCGATTTTCTCTTGTCCAAGGCCCGCATCGAGGAAGTGGACAAGGCGCAGCTGGAAAAAAATTAACCGAAGAGCGAGGGAAAAGGCATGAACCTTGTACCTATGGTGGTTGAAGAGACGGGTCGTGGGGAACGGGCGTTCGACATCTACTCCCGGCTTCTGAAGGATCGGATCATCTTTTTGAGCGGGGTGATCGACGATCACCTGGCCAATCTGATCGTGGCCCAGTTGCTGTTTCTCGAATCCGAGGATCCGGAAAAGGATATTTTCATCTATATCAATTCCCCCGGCGGGATGGTCACCTCCGGCATGGCCATCTATGACACGATCCAGTATGTGAAGGCGCCGGTATCGACAATTTGCGTCGGTCAGGCCGCTTCCATGGCGGCGCTGCTGCTGGCTTCCGGCGCCAAAGGGAAACGCTTCGCCCTCCCCAACTCCCGGATCATGATCCACCAGCCGCTGGGCGGGTTCCAGGGACAGGCCAGCGACATCAAAATCCATGCGGAGGAGATCCTCAAGCTGCGGGAAAAGCTGAACCAGATTCTGGCCCATCATACCGGGCAGAAGGTGGAGCGGGTTGCGGCCGATACCGATCGGGATTTTTTCATGGGTGGCGCGGAAGCAAAAAGCTATGGTATCGTGGATGATACGGTGAAGAGAAAGGTTTAACCATTTTTTTGGAGGTGCTGGCGTGGATCGAAAAGACGGCCATCCTGGGCAGTTGACCTGCTCTTTCTGCGGCAAGAGCCAGGAAGAGGTCAAAAAGCTGATCGCGGGCCCTGCGGTTTACATCTGTGATGAGTGCATCGACCTGTGCAAGGACATCATCGCGGAAGAAGCCAAACTGGAAGATACCGCCGCGGCCAAGGGACGGCTGCCGCGGCCCAGCGAGATCCGGGAGATTCTGGACGACTATGTCGTCGGTCAGGAACGGGCCAAGAAAATCCTGGCGGTGGCGGTCTACAACCATTATAAGCGGGTGGAATTTTCGGAGCGGAAAAAGGACAAATCCGATCTCGAGATCCAGAAGAGCAACATCCTGCTGCTGGGCCCCACCGGTAGCGGCAAGACCCTGTTGGCTCAGACCCTGGCCAAGGTGCTGGATGTCCCCTTTGCCATCGCCGACGCCACCAACTTGACCGAGGCCGGCTATGTGGGGGAGGATGTGGAAAACATCATCCTCAATCTTCTGCAATCGGCCGATTACGATCTGGAGAAGGCCCAGAAGGGGATCATCTATATCGACGAGATCGACAAGATCGCCCGCAAGACCGATTCCCCCTCCATCACTCGCGATGTCTCCGGCGAGGGGGTGCAGCAGGCGCTGCTCAAGATCATCGAGGGGACCATGGCCAGCGTTCCTCCCAAGGGAGGGCGCAAGCATCCCCAGCAGGAATTCCTCAAGGTCGATACCACCAACATCCTGTTCATCTGCGGCGGCGCTTTCAGCGGGCTCCGGGAGATCATCCTGCGGCGCATCAATTCCAAGTCCATGGGTTTCGGCGCCAACATCCGGAGCAAGAACGAGAATCTGGGGGACATCCTCGCCCAGGTGGGGTCCGCCGACCTGCTGAAATACGGGATGATCCCGGAGTTCATCGGGCGGGTGCCGGTCATCGCGACGCTGGAGGAATTGAACGAGGAGGCCTTGATCGAAATCCTCAAGGAACCCAAGAACGCCCTGATCAAGCAGTACCAGAAGCTCTTCGAGCTGGAGAAGGTGGAGCTTAAATTCACCGACGGCGCCCTGGTGGCGGTGGCCAAGGAGGCGCTGAAGAAAAAGACCGGCGCCCGCGGCCTCCGTTCCATCCTGGAGAACGCGATGCTCGATATCATGTATGAAATTCCTTCCCAGGATCGGGTCAAAGAGGTCGTGATCAACGAGGACGTCATTCTCAAGAACGCCAGCCCGATCGTCGTTTACGAGTGCGCCGCCGAATCGGCCTGATCCGACAGACTGGAACTCCCGTCCCTCCCCGTTGGAGAAGAATGCTTGGACAATGAGTTGATGGTTGAACGCTATCCTCTGTTGCCGTTGCGGGATGTCATCATCTTCCCCTATATGGCCATCCCCCTGTTCGTCGGCCGGCCCCGTTCCATCCGCGCCCTGGAAGAAGCCGTGGCCAAGGACAAGATGATCTTCCTGGCCGCCCAGAGGGATTCACGGGTGGACGATCCCGAGTTGGAGGATCTTTACCCCTTCGGCACCCTGGGCCAGATCATGCAGATGCTCAAGCTGCCCGACGGCACTTTCAAGATCCTGCTGGAAGGGAAATCGCGGGCGCGGATCGCGGAGTTCATCCGTGGCGAGGACTGTCTGTTTGCCGACATCGTGGCCTATCCCGAGGTGGCTTCGGGCGGCGCCGAGGTCGAAGCCCTGATGCGGAGCGTGGGCGCCGCTTTCGAGAACTACGTGCGGTTGAGCAAAAAGATCCCCCCCGAGGTGGTCGCGTCCCTTCAGAGCACCGCCGACCCTTCCCGCTTCGCCGATACGGTGATTTCCCATCTCAGTGTCAAGGTTTCGGACAAACAGGAGATTTTGCAGCATCTGAATGTCATCGAACGCCTGGATAAGCTGCTGTTGCTGCTGGAACGGGAGACGGAGATCCTTCAGATCGAGAAGAAGATCCGCAACCGCGTCAAAAACCAGGTCGAGAAGAGCCAGAAGGAATATTACCTCAACGAGCAGATGCGGGCCATCCAGAGCGAGTTGGGGGAAAAGGACGAATTCAAGAAGGAATTCCAGGAGCTTGAAAAGCAGATTGTCGCCAAGAAGATGTCCAAGGAGGCGACCGCCAAAGCCCTGAGCGAGTTCCGCAAGCTCAAGATGATGTCGCCGATGTCGGCGGAAGCCGCCGTGGTGAGGAACTATATCGACTGCCTGGTTTCCCTCCCCTGGCAGGAGAAGACTCGGGATGCCTTGAGTCTGCCCCGGGCCGAGGCCGTTCTCGAAGAGGATCATTTCGGCCTCGACAAGGTCAAGGAGCGGATCATCGAGTACCTGGCGGTCAGGGCGCTGGCCAAAAAGATCAAAGGGCCCATCCTCTGCCTGGTCGGCCCTCCCGGTGTCGGAAAAACTTCGCTGGGCCGCTCCATCGCCAGGGCGCTGGGGCGCAAGTTCGTCCGGATTTCCCTGGGCGGGGTCCGCGACGAGGCGGAAATCCGCGGTCATCGGCGCACCTACATCGGCTCCATGCCGGGCAAAATCATTCAGGGGATGCGCAAGGCCGAGGTCCGCAATCCGGTTTTTCTGCTGGACGAAGTGGACAAGATGAATGCCGATTTCCGGGGGGACCCCTCCTCGGCGCTGCTGGAGGTGCTCGATCCGGAACAGAACCGCAACTTCGGCGATCATTTCGTCGAGGTGGACTACGACCTCTCCGATGTTTTTTTCATCGCCACCGCCAATTCGCTTCACAACGTCCCCCGGCCCCTGCAGGATCGGATGGAGGTCATCCGCCTGGAAGGGTACACGGAGGAGGAGAAGCTCAATATCGCCAAACGCTATCTGATCTCCAAACAGGCCGCGGCCCACGGCATCCGGGCGGAGCTGGTGACGTTCTCCGACAGCGCGCTGTTCGAGATCATCCGCCACTACACCCAGGAATCCGGTGTCCGCCATCTGGAGCGGGAGATTTCCAATATCTTCCGGAAGCTGGCGCGGGAATTCGTCAAGCGGAAAAAGCGGATCGAGAAAACGGTGCTGGAAGCCGGTGATGTCCGGAAATTTCTGGGAGTTCCCAAATACCGCTTCGGGATCAAGGAGACCGAGGATCTGGTCGGCGCCGTCAACGGTCTGGCCTGGACCGAGTTCGGAGGCGAACTGCTGACGGTCGAGGTTTCGGTGCTGCCCGGGCAGGGGAAATTGACGGTGACGGGAAAACTGGGGGAGGTCATGAAGGAATCGGCCCAGGCGGCCCTGAGCTATGTCCGCTCCCGGTGGGCCGAACTTGGCCTGGAAAAGGATTTCTATCAGTCGGTGGACATCCATATCCATGTGCCGGAAGGGGCCATCCCCAAGGACGGGCCGTCGGCGGGCATCACCATGGCGACGGCGCTGGCTTCGGCTTTGACGGGAAAACAGGTCGACCGGGACTTGGCCATGACGGGGGAGATCACCCTGCGGGGGCGGGTTCTGGAAATCGGCGGCCTGAAGGAAAAGCTGCTGGCGGCGCGGCGGGCCGGCCTCAAGAAGGTCCTCATCCCCAGGGAAAACGAGAAGAACCTGGAGGAAATTCCCGCTGCGGTGCGGGATGCCCTGGAGATTCTCCCCGTCGCCCACATGGACGAAGTGCTGGAAAATGCCCTGCTGGGAGTGGCGCCCCGGGAGGTCGGGGACGCTTCGGCGAAAAGATTTTCGGAAGAGGCCCTGTCCCACTGAGAAAGACCCGGAAACGCGGTAATATCCTATTGACACTTTATTTTTGATTCTGTATAAAGTTCGCATTCTCTTGATTCGTGGCCTGTAATTTTTGGAGGTGAACCGTGACGAAAGTCGAGCTTGTAAATGCCATCGCAGAAAAAGCCGGGTTGACCAAAGCGGAAGCGGAAAAAGCACTCAAGGCGGTGATCGAATCCATTACCGCGGCCATGAAGAAGGGTGACAAAGTTGCATTGGTGGGCTTTGGCACTTTCAGTGTCGGCGCGAGAGCCGCCCGCACTGGCAAAAACCCCCAGACCGGGGCCAAGATCCAGATCAAGGCGTCGCGCGTTCCCAGGTTCAAAGCCGGGAAAACACTCAAGGATGCCGTTAACTGAAAAGATATCCCAGGGGCTGTAGTAGAGTTGGTTACAACGCTGGCCTGTCACGCCGGAGGTCGCGGGTTCGAGTCCCGTCAGCCCCGCCATTTTTTCCATTCGGGCGAATAGCTCAGCTGGGAGAGCATCGGCCTTACAAGCCGAGGGTCACAGGTTCGATCCCTGTTTCGCCCACCAACCAGACCCATCCGAGGAGGGGAACCGGGCGCCAAGTCTGCTGTGAGGGACGAGGCATCCGGTTATGCTTCCGCGGCGCTGGTGTCTGGCCAGACAGCAAAGATCGTCGTTTCACACCAAAGGCAACCCGAAGCGGGGTTGCCTTTTTTTTTGCTTTTCAACCGGAACCGATTTGGGTCAGAATTGAGTTATAATCAATGAATTAAACAGCCCAGGGGGTTCGGGCCTCGAAATGCCTGTCTATCGCTGTAAAATCGCCACGCCGGAAGGACGGATTCAAAACAGGGATATCGAGTCCCTCAACCCTGCCGTGCTGAAAGCCGATCTGGAAAAACAGGGCTATTTCGTGTTGGGTTTCCGGCGGCGCTTTTTCCCTTCCCTGCGTTTTCTCGGGGCGGCCAAAAGGCCTTATCCCGCTCACCACCTGCTTTCTTTCAATCAGGAATTCCATGTCTTGATCCGTTCCGGCCTGCCTATCGTGCAGGCTTTGGAGGCGGTCATCGAGCGGACGGAACAGAAGCGTTTTCGGGCGGTTCTGGAAGAGGTCAAGAATGCCATCCGCAGCGGGGCCACCTCTTCGGAGGCTTTCTCCCGTTTTCCCGAATTCTTTCCGGCGCTCTATCTGGCTTCGCTGCAAGCCGGCGAGCGGACGGGTGATCTGCCGGTCACCCTGGAGCGTTACATCGTCTATCAGAAGAAAATGGAGGGGATCCGGCAGGAGGTGAAAAAGGCCTCTTTTTATCCGTTGATGCTGCTGTCCGCGGCGCTGGCGACCGTGGTCTTTCTGGTGCTGTGGGTGGTGCCCCGCCTGAGCCTGATCTTCATCGACGCCAAGGTCCAACTCCCCTGGGCCACCCGACTGCTGATCGCCGCCGCCGACGCCATGACCTCATGGGCGGTGGTTGCGGTGCCGCTGCTGCTGGCGGCGGTTTTGGGCCTCAAGGCCTTTTTCCGGACCGACAGCGGACGCCTGGCGCTCGATGCCCAAAAAATCAGGCTGCCGGTCCTCGGCGAGTTGTTTCTGGGGTTTTCGTTGGGTTCGTTCTGCCGGACCCTGGCGACGACGCTGGCGGGGGGCATCCCCATCGTCCAGGCCATGCAGATGTCGGCGGGGACTTTGGGAAACCGCCGGCTGGAGAGGGATTTTGCCGCCGCGGCCCACCAGATCAAGGAGGGGGGCTCTCTGGTCAGCGCCATGGAACGCTGTGGTTTTTTCTCCAATCTGGCGCTGCGTTTGATCTCGGTGGGGGAAAAAACCGGGGCGCTCCCGGAGATGCTGAACAATGTCGCCGAATATTACGAGATGGAGAATTCCCGGCGGCTGGAGCGCTTTACATCCCTGTTTGAACCGGTGCTGATTTTAACGGTGGGGATTTTCATCGGTGGCATCATCATCGCCATGTATCTCCCCATCTTCCAACTGGCCGGGACGGCGCGCTGACCCGCGGCGAGGTGAGGTTCGGATGAGCTTGCAACATAAAAAAATCGGGGAGATTCTGGTGGACATGGGGGTGCTGGTTCCCTCCGAGACCGAGTCGATCCTGAGCCGGATGAAGGAGAAAAAGGGCAGCTTCGGCGCCATCGGCGTCGAAGAGGGGCTTTTCAACCAGGAGATCCTGGCCCGCGCCCTGGCCCGCCAATACCGGTTGGATTATGTCAATCTGGAAGGATTTGAGCCCGACGCCGAGCTGCTGGCCAGCATCCCAACCGCCCTGTTCCATAAATACGGCGTTTTCCCCTTGGCTCGCCGGGGAGATTTTCTGGAGGCCGCCGTCTTTGACCCCACCAATGTCAGCGGCTATGACGAGCTGGAGTATCTGCTCGGCGCCCGGCTGTTGCTCAAGGTCGGCCAGGAGCGGCAGATCATGCGCCTCATGGAGCGGGACCAGCAGGCCAAGGGGGTGCTGAAGGAGGTTTCCCAGGACCTCAAATTCCAGCTGGTCAAGGAGACCGACAAGGGGGAAGAGGTTCTTTCCCTCGACAAGCTGACCGCCGACACCAGTCCCATCGTCCGTCTCATCGACTCGACGCTGTTTCATGCCCTGCAGCGGCGGGCGAGCGACATCCACATCGAGACCGCTGAAGACGGCGTGATCATCAAATACCGCGTCGACGGGGTGCTGTACCGGGCCACGGAAACCCTCGACAGCCGGTTCCAGGGGCCGATCATCTCCCGCATCAAGGTCATGAGCGAACTCGACATCTCCGAACGGCGCGTCCCCCAGGACGGCCGTTTCAAGGTGCGTCTCGGGAACAAGGTGATCGACTTCCGCGTCTCCATCATGCCGAGCATTTTCGGCGAGGATGCGGTGATCCGGATCCTCGACAAACAGGCGGTGGCCTCCGATCTGAAAGGACTGACCCTGGCCGGCCTGGGCTTCAGCGACAACGAGCTGATCCGGCTGCGGCGCATGATCCGGGAACCGTACGGGATGGTGCTGGTCACCGGCCCGACGGGCAGCGGCAAAACGACCACCCTGTACGCCGTGCTGTCGGAGATCCACAACGAACAGGAGAAGATTATCACCATCGAGGATCCGGTCGAATACCAGGTTCCCGGTATTCTGCAGGTGCCGGTCAACGAGAAGAAGGGGTTGACCTTCGCCAAGGGGTTGCGCTCGATTCTGAGGCATGACCCCGACAAGATCATGGTGGGCGAGATCCGCGACCAGGAGACGGCGCAGATCGCGGTGCAGTCGGCGCTGACCGGGCATCTGGTTTTTTCCACGGTTCATGCCAACGATGTCTTTGACGTCATCGGACGCTTCCTGCACATGGGTCTCGATCCCTACAACTTCGTTTCCTCGCTCAACTGCATCGTTGCCCAGCGCCTGGTCCGCACCATCTGTCCGGCGTGCAAAAAGGAGGCGAGCTATTCCGAATCCTTTCTGATTGAATCGGGCCTCTCCCCCGCGCAACTCCTCGGCAAGCGTTTCTACGAGGGGCAGGGTTGCGAGGAATGCTTCCAGCAGGGCTACAAGGGGCGGTCGGCGATCGTGGAACTTTTGGACCTCGATGACGAAGTCCGCGAGATGATCATCCAACGGGAGCCGCTGACCCGGATCCGCAAAACCAGCCAGAAAAAGGGCATGAGATTCCTGCGGGAGTCGGCGCTGGAGAAGGTCTTCAGAGGGATCACCTCGCTGCCGGAGATCAATCGGGTGACCTTCCCGGAAGCGGTGAGAGAGCGATGATGGCACGGGCGAATCTGGGGGTGGATGTCGGCCGGTCCGCCTTGCGGGCGGCGGTGGTGCGGAAAAAGAAGGGGGGCATCGTCCCTGAATGTTGCCGGGTCTTGCCCATGGCCGAGGGTTTTTCCAAGGGATTCGAGGAACCGGGAGCGGATCCCGCGGCGCGGGGCGCCCTGGCCGAAAGCCTGCGGGAACTTCTCGCCCCCATCGCCGAGGGGGAGGAGCGGATCTCCCTCTCGCTCCCCGACGGCCAGGGGCGGCTCTGCCTGGTGGAAATGGAATCGGGCTTCAAAAACAAGGAGGAAGGGCGGGAACTGCTCCGTTGGCGGCTGAAATCGGTGCTGCCCTGCGACCCCGCCGAATTCCACCTCGATTTTCAGATTCTCCGAAAATCGGCTTCCGGGGTGGCCTCGGTGCTGGTTTCCCTGGCCCGCCGCCAGTTGATCGAAACCGTGCAGGAGGTCTGCGAAGCGGCCGGCTGTTTCCCCGCGGTCATCGACTTCCATAGCCTCAACTGCCTGAATTATTACTATTCCCGACTGGACTGGGAGGAGAACCTGTCGCTGATGGTCATCGAGGACGGGTCCCTCTCCTTTTTCTATTTCCAGGACCGGGTTCTCCGCTATCACCGCAGCCATCGGACCGATTTCCGGACCGACCGGGTTTTTGACGATATCCGGCTCTCCGTGATCGACTGTGAAAAACGGTTTCCCAAGTTGAGGCGCGGAGGGGTCTACCTTCACACCGATTCGGCTCAGGCGCTCGGGCTCATGGAAGGGATCAAAAGCCTCTTTAATGGACGCGGTTTTCTCCTGAAGACCGATCTGGGGGGGATTTATCACGGCGGCGAGGCGGCGAACGGTCCCTTGTCCCAGAATCAGGCGGCGGCCATCGGGGCCGCCCTTCGTCTGCTGAGGACGGGCTGACATGAAACTTCATCTCAATCTGGCCACCCGCACCTATGTCAACCGCCGCCAGCTCAATCTGTTCTATTTCGCGGTCATCGGTTTTCTGGTGGTGATGCTGCTTCTCTACGGGATCGGCCTGGTGCGGTTTTTCAGGCATTCCCGGGAGCTGGAGGATTCCCTGGCCCGTCTCCCCGCGGTCAAGGCCGAGTCCGCTCCGGTCGATCCGGGCCGCTCCGCCGAGACCATCGCCCGCCAGGTCCGGTTCGCCAACAACATCCTGAAGCAACGCCGCTTTCACTGGAGCGCCTTTCTCGACCGCATGGAGGCGGTGGTTCCCGCCGGAGTCAAACTGCGTTCCCTGCAGCCCGATTTCCGGGCCGGGACCGTCAAGCTGGAGGGGGTGGCCCGCGGCGTGCCCGATTTGCGGAATTTCCTCGAGAGGCTGACGGCGGATCCGGCGCTGGCCGATTACTTCCTTCTGAATCAGGCTGTCGCCAAAGAGGGGGGAGCCAAAGGGGCCGGGCTGCCGGAGCTCCGTTTTTCCTTGCTGGTGAAGGGGGTGTTTTAGGGATGCGGGCCTGGGAACTGGGGAAGAAGATCTGGCATCTCAACCGGGTGGCGCCGGTGGCGATCCTGGTGCTGCTGGCGGCGGTCGCGGCCGGCTGGGCGCTCAACGAAAGGCTGCTGCAGCCGAAAGTCCGGGAGCTGGAGCGCCGCATGGCGCTGAGACGGCAACAGCTCTCCGGGGGGGAAGGCCGAGCCGGGGCCGGAGCCCCTGTCAGCAGGGAGCGTCTGAGCCAGGGCGCCGCCGACGTCGAGGCCTTCTGGAACAGGATTCCGCGCCGCGAGGCCTTCCCCGAGCTGTTGAGCGAGCTGATGAATCTGGCCATGCAGTCCGGTCTGGCCCTGGAGCGGGTCCAGTACCGCCCCGATGAGAAGGCGCAGGAAGGGTTGCTGCGCTTCGCCCTGGCTTTTTCGGTCAACGGCAATTACCCGCAGGTGAAAAAATTCATCCACCTGCTGGAGCGTTCTCCGCGCCTGCTGATCATCGACCAGGTCTCGCTGTCCGGGAAATCCAATGGCGGCGGGGTGTCGCTGAACGTCGGGGTTTCGACCTTTTTCAGGGAATAGGCGGGTATATCGCGAAGCCTTCAGGGCACGGAATGGAAAAGCAAAAAAAACTGTTGAACGTCATGGTGGGGATTCTGGCGCTGGCCGTCGGCTATGCGCTCTGGGATTATCCCCAGCAGCAAGAAGTTGCCGCCGTCGCGCCCGCTCCCAAGCCGGCGGGACGGAAGCCTGCCCGGCAGTCCGTCGCCGCCCCGGCGGAAGGGGAATACCGCATCCGGTTCGATTGGCTGGCGGCCGGGGGCGACTTCCGCGGCGCGGCGCAGGACCTCTTCGGGCCGCTTCGCGAGCCTCCCAAACCGCTGCCGCCGCCGCGCCGGGAAACCGCCCCCGACGCCGGGCAGAAATCCGCGGTTCCGGTTCCGGGCGGGGCTGAGCAGCTCAAATATCTCGGTTATTTAAAGGTGGACCGGCAGCAGCGTTTTTTCGTCAGCCACCGGGATGCGGTTTTTGTGGCGCGGCTCAATGAGCCTTTTGGCAAGGAACGGGAATTCCGCATCCGCCGCGCCGATCCCAAGGCGATTCATCTCCAGCGCCAGGGGAGCGACACCCTGATGGAGGTTCCGTTGATGGAGGCGGCGCCGCTGGCAACGGTTCCGAAAGCCTGGCCCCGAAGTAAGGCCCAGCCGATCGGTTCGGAACCCTCCCCGGTGGTGATGGGTTCGGAAAAAGCCCCCATGATGGAGGAATTTCATCAGGAGCAGGAGCCGGTTTCGGATGAGGCGGAGGAGCCGACGCCGGAGCCCGCCGAAAGGAAGATCGAGGATGGCGGGGAAAAACCTTCCGTGCCCGGCGTGGCGGTCCCCGGCGATTGGATAACCGAAGAAAAACGGTAGGGGCGATATGAAGAAATCTCTGGTCTGGATTCTCTGTGTGCTGGCAACCGGTTGCGCCGTTGACCCGGCGCTGCGCTCCGGCGACGATCTGTTCCGGCAGCAGCGCTATGACGAGGCGGTGGCGGAGTACGCCAAGGCCCTGCTGGCGCAGCCGGACAAGCACGAATACCGGCTCAAGCTGCTGGAGAGCCGCTCCCGGGCCGCCCTGCAGCATTACCACCGGGGGCGTGCGGAACTCGCGGCGAAAAACCACCGGGAAGCGGTATCGGAATTCACCAAAGCCGCCATGCTCGACTCCTCGCTGGAGGCCGCCCGCCAGGAGCTGAAAAGCGCCCAGCGGTTGCAGGCCATCGAGGACCAGTATCGCGAGGCGGAGCGTTTCCATCAGAAAAGGAATCCCGCCCAGGCCCAGAAGCTGCTCGACCAGGTGCTTGAGGCCGATCCCGAACACGGCCCGGCCAGGGCGCTGCAGGAGCGGATCCGGAGTCAGCGCCGGATTCTGCTGGACGGCTACGAACTGGACGTCACCTCCACCCAGCCGATCACCCTCAAGTTCCAGGGCGCCGATCTCAAGGACGTGTTCGCGGTCTTTTCCAAGCTGACCGGCATCAACTTCATCTTCGACGAGGGGGTTCCGTCCCGCAGCGTCACCGTTTTTCTGGAGCGGGCCACCTTCGCCCAGGCGCTGGAGCTCCTGCAGCAGATGAACGGGCTCGACAAGAAGGTGCTCAACGAAAAGACCATCATCCTCTACCCCAACACCATCGAAAAGAAGAAGCAGTACGAGGACCAGGTCATCCAGACCTTTTATCTTTCCAACGTCGATGCCAAGAAGGTCCTCAATCTGCTCCGCACCATGCTGCAGCTCCGCAAGATCTATGTCCATGAGGAGCTGAACGCGCTGGTGATCCGGGACAAGCCCGACGTCATCAAACTCGCCCAGCAGGTCATCACCGCCGCCGACCGGGCCGACTCGGAGGTGGTCTTCGATCTGGAGGTGGTGGAGATCGGCCGCACCGACAGCCTCGATCTCGGCCCCAGTCTTTCCGAATATTCCATCGGCCTCGGCGCCGCCGACCAAGCCGGCAATCTGGTCAGCAACGCCTTCGGGGGCACCGGCGCGGTCTATCTCGAGAGCCTGAGCCATATCGGCACCCTCTACACCCTCCCCAGGGTCGCCTTTGATTTCGCCAAGACCCTGGGGGACGCCGAGATCCTCGCCAACCCCAAGATCCGGGTCAAGAACAAGGAAAAATCCAAGGTCCACATCGGCTCCAAGGAGCCGGTCACCACCACCAGCACCAGCGGCGAGCTGACCTACACCAACGTCCAGTACATCGACGTCGGCGTCAAGCTGGACGTGGAGCCGACCATTCAGCTCGACGAAACCGTGGTCACCAAGCTCAGCCTCGAGGTGAGCAACGTCTCCAACAAAACCACCACCTCAGATGGCACCACGCTGCTGACCATCACCACCACCAACGCCCAGACCACCCTGACCCTCAAGGACGGCGAGCCGACCATCATCGGCGGCCTGATCCGCAGCGACAAGAAGACCACCACCAAAACGATCCCGATCCTCGGCGACATCCCGCTGCTGGGGCGGCTTCTCTCCAATGAAGTCAATGAGGATGTCAAGCGGGAGATCCTGCTGTCGGTGACTCCCCACGTGGTCCGCTCCCTCGACATCCCCGCGCCGCAGGTGGCCACCATCTGGTCCGGGGAGGAGAACAACTTCCGGGCCGCTTCCCCCTATGCCTCCGCCTCCGGCACGCTGCTGCCGATCCGCCTCAAGGACGCCGCCTACGAGGGGGCGACGGCCTCCGCCGCGGCCCCAGGACTCGAAGCGGCGGCCCGGAGCGGCCGGCTCTCCTTCGAGGGGGGCGGCGCGATCCGGCCGGGGGAAATCTTCACCCTTTCGGTGCGGCTCGATGAGGTGTCCGGGCTTTCCCGGCTGCCGCTGGTCGTTTCCTACGACCCGCTGCAGCTCGATTTCATCCGCGCCGAGGAGGGCCCGTTCCTGAAACGGGATGGGCGTCCGACTCAATTCACCTCCCGCGTCGATGTCGCGGCGGGCCGGGTCCATATCGACTGCGCCCGCATCGAGGATAACCGGGCCGTTTCGGGAAGCGGCGCGGTGGCGGAGCTGACCTTCCGGGCGCGGTCGGCGGGCCGCGCTTCGCTGGCGTTTTCGGAGCATGAACCGCGCGGTCCCGCCGGTTCCCCTGTCGCCGTCGAGGCCCAGGGCCTGGACCTAGAGATTCGTTGAGGCTGAATGAAGAGCGGCTTTCCTTTCCTGGACCGGCGCGGCGTCACGCTGTTGGAGCTTCTCATCGCTCTGACCATCCTTTCGATTCTTGCCGCCGCGATCATGCCGCTGGCCGAGGTGACGGTGCGGCGCCACAAGGAATTGGAGCTGCGCGAGTCGTTGAGGCTGGTCCGCGGCGCCATCGACGCCTACAAGGAGGCCTACGAGGAAGCGGTCCGGAAGCAAAAGATCATCCCCGATGCGGAGGAAACCGGCTATCCCAAAACCCTCGAAGATCTTGTGACGGGGAGCCGCTTCGGGGATCTCTATCCCTATCAGAGAAAGTTTCTGCGCCGCATTCCCCAGGACCCCATGGACCGCGACGGCAGGGGGTGGGGGCTGCGTTCCCATGCCGACGAGGCCGATACCGAAAACTGGGGGGGGGAGGACGTCTACGACATCTACTCCCAGAACGAGGGGACGGCGCTGGACGGCAGCCGCTACCGGGATTGGTGAGGAGAAGGGTTGCAATCGATGGGCGAAAGCTGGCACACTTGGCGGAGCGGCAAGGGGTTCACCCTGATCGAGCTGCTGATCGTCATGACCATCATCGGCATTCTGGCCGCCATCGCCGCGCCCAGCTACAAGCGGAGCGTGGTCAAGGCCCGGGAGGCGGTGCTGCTGGAGGATCTGTACCAGATGCGGCGTTCCATCGACGCGTTCTTCGCCGACTTCGACCGCTATCCCCAGTCGCTGGAGGAGTTGGTGGAGAAGAAATACCTGCGGGGACTGCCCGTCGATCCCTTCACCCAGAGCTCCGCAACCTGGACCGTGGTCCGGGCCGATCCCCTCTCCGACTACGAGCCGGCGCGGGAGGGGGTCTACGATGTCCGCAGCGGCAGCAACCTGGTCGGGCTGAACGGCGTTCCCTACCGGGACTGGTGAGGAATCCATGATTCACATCTGCAACCTGAGCAAGAGCTACCAGAAGGATTCCGCGGCGCTGAACGACATCAACCTGACGATCGGCAAAGGGGAGTTCGTCTTCGTCACCGGCCCCTCCGGAGCCGGAAAATCGACCTTGTTGCGCATGATCTTCTGCGGCGAGAAGCCGAACCGCGGCCAGGTTCTCATCAACGGCCGCAACGTCACCCGCATGTCCTCCTCCCAGATCCCCTATCTGCGCCGGCAGCTGGGGGTGGTGTTCCAGGATTTCAAGCTGATCAAGAACCGCACCCTGCTGGAGAACGTCGCCTTCCCCCTGGAGGTTCAGGGCAAAAAGCGCCACGAGGTCAGCAAAAAGGTCTACCAGGCTCTCAAGATGGTCGGCCTGGAGAATCATCTGACGAAATTTCCGCTGGAGATCTCCGGCGGGGAGCAGCAGCGGGTCGCCATCGCCAGGGCGCTGGTGGTGGACCCGATGGTGCTGTTGGCTGACGAGCCGACGGGGAATCTGGACGACCAGACCACCCAGGAGATCATGGAACTGTTCAAGGGGGCCAATGCGCGCGGCACCACCGTGGTCATGGCCACCCACAACCAGGAAATCATCAAACGTCATCCCCGGCGGGTGATTTTCCTCCGGCAGGGGCGGGTGGTCGATGACTACACCCCGTGACGCCAACCGGGACAGAAGGATTTCGGGACCTTGTTCTATTTTCTGAGATGCGCGGGCCGCAACATGTTTCAGAGCCCGCTCCTTTGCACCGCCGCCGTCGGAACGATGACGGTCTCCCTGACCATCGTGGCTTTTTTCGGGGTCATTTTTTTCAATTTCGAGGAGCTGACCTCCTACTGGGGGCGCCGGATCCAGATCAAAACCTATCTGGAGACCGTTCCCGGGGCTTTGGTGCTGCAGGGCTGGCTGGTGGAGATCCGGGAATATCCCGAGGTGGACGAGGTGGTTTACGTCTCCCAGGCGGAGGCCTTTGACCGCTTCAAGGAGCGGCTGGGGCAGAACTCCGATCTGTTGCACGGCATGACCCCCTCCATTCTGCCGGCCTCCCTCGAGATCGCGCTGAAAGAAGGCTTCCGCAACCGCCAAGGGGTGGAAAGGGTGGTGGGGAAGCTGAGGAAAAACCCCCATTTCTCGGATATGCGCTTCGGCCGCGACTGGCTGGAGCGGTTCGATTCCTTCGTCGCGCTGTTCAAATTTTCCGCCGGCATTCTCGGGGGGTTTCTGCTCTTTGCCACGGTTTTCATCGTCTCCAACACCATCAAACTGACCCTCTATGCCCGCCGGGAAGAGCTGGAGATCATGTCCCTCGTCGGCGGTACGCCGGCCTTCATCAAGATGCCTTATGTCATCGAAGGGGCGGTACAGGGTTTTATCGGCGGCCTGCTGGCGGTGGTGGGAAGCTATCTGATTTTCGCCCTGTTCCTGAAACAGAGCCTGGTCTCCCTGCTCTTCACCATGGGGGTGGGTCGGGTTTCCTTTCTTCCGCTCCGTTTCCAATTGGGTTTGCTGGGAGCCGGCGTTGTACTCGGCGTCCTCGGCAGCCTGGCGTCGTTGCGCAAGTTCGTCCGGATACACTATTCGTGAAATCGCCGGTCATGACAGCCATCCTGGCCCTGCTGGTTTGCGGGTTTGGGTTGCCGCTAAAGGCCAGCGGCGCCGACCCCGCCCCTGCCGACATGGGAGAGAGTCAGCGCCGGCTGCGGGAGATCGAGGTCCGGATCGATGAGAGCTACCAACAGTTGCGGGACAAGGAAGCGCGGGAACGGGCGCTGCGGCAGGATCTCAACGCGGTGAAGAGAGAGGTCGCGGCCCTGGAGGAGCGGATCGGCAGGGAAGAGGCCAAAGCCGTCTCGCTGCGCGGCGAGATGCGGGAGCAAGAGCGGGAAATCCGGGCCAGCGAAGCGGTCCTCAAGCGGACGGAAAACCGGTTGAGGGAGCGGCTGAGGGCGATTTACAAGGGGGACGAGGCCACCTTCCTGCAGGTGTTCTTCTCGTCGCTGTCGCCGGACGCGGCCATGGAAAACCTGCTGTTCATGGGCAAGGTGGTGGAACGCGATCAGGAACTGGTGGCCGGCTACCGCTCCGACCGTCTGCGCCTGGAAAACAACCTCAGGGAGATGGAGCAGTTGCAGGGCCGCCAGCTCAAAATTCTGGAGGGGCTTAAAAAGGACCATGTGGCGCTGGAAAAGGCGCATGCCCTGAACCGGAAGCTGCTGGCTCAGGTGCGGCGGGACAAAAAGTACCTCAGCCAGGAAATCACCGCCCTGAAGGACCGGGCCAAGCAGCTTGGCGACCTGATCCGCAAGCTGGAGCGGGAAAAAAGCGCCGAGGCCGCGCACGGCGGCGGGGACTTCGCGACCCAGAAGGGGAAACTGGACTGGCCGGTCAAGGGGCCTGTCAAGATCGGTTTCGGCACCCGAAAACACCCCGAGCTGGAAACCCTCTATGAAAGCCAGGGGATCGATATCGGGACGACCGGGGAACAGCCGATGGCCGTGATCTGGAGCGGCAAGGTGGTTTTCGCCAAGCCCTTCCGCGGCTACGGGAATCTGCTCATCGTGAATCACGGCGGCGGTTTTCACACCCTCTACGCCCAGGCTTCCCGGCTCCTGAAGGCGGTCGGGGATCCGGTGAAAAAGGGGGAGATTGTCGCCATTTCCGGTTTCGAGGGGAGCCGGAGCGTCTATTTCGAAATCCGCCATCGGGGCATCCCCCAGGATCCGCTCCAATGGCTGTCCAAAGAATAAGGACGGATGGGAGGAACTTTCATGCGGGTACGAATACACAGGGCATTGATCCTCGGTCTTTTGGCCGGCCCCCTGCTGTTTTGGGGGCGACCCGGTCACGCCGCCCCCGAACGCGATGAGCTCTACCGGGATCTGAAGCTTTTTACCGATGTCCTCTCCCTGGTGCGGGAAAACTATGTGGACGAGGTGGAGACCGGGCGGCTGATTCAGGGCGCCATCAACGGCATGCTGCTGACCCTCGATCCCCACTCCTCCTTCATGCCCCCTGATGTGTACCGGGAGATGCAGGACGAAACCCGCGGTGAATTCGGCGGCATCGGCATCGAAATCACCATCCGCGACAATGTCCTGACCATCGTCTCCCCCATCGAGGACACCCCCGCCGATCGGGCCGGCCTGAAGGCGGGCGATCAGATCGTCAAGATCGGCGACAAGTCGACCAAGGACATGACCCTGGTTGACGCGGTGCGCCTGATGAGGGGGGAAAAGGGAACCCGGATGGTCATCTCCATCCTGCGGGAGTCCCTCGCCGTGCCCAAGGAATACACCCTGGTCCGGGAGATCATCCGGATCCGGAGCGTCTGGTCCAAGGTGCTCGAGGAGGGCTTCGGCTATGTCCGCATCGCCCAGTTCCAGGAAAACACCGCCGATGAGCTGAGGAAAAACCTCGTCGCCCTGCAGGGCAAGGGGGGCAAGGCGCTGGAGGGGCTGATTCTGGATCTGCGCAACGATCCGGGCGGGCTGCTCGATCAGGCGGTCAAGGTGGCCGATGCCTTTCTCTCCGAGGGGCTCATCGTCTATACCGAAGGGCGGGAGGCCCAGGGGCGGATGAAGTTTGTGGCCCGCAACGACAAGAACGAGATCTCCTGCCCGATTGTGGTCCTGATCAACGGCGGCAGCGCCAGCGCTTCGGAGATCGTTGCCGGCGCCCTCCAGGACCACCGCCGCGCGGTGATTCTGGGGACGCCGAGTTTCGGCAAGGGCTCCGTGCAGTCCATCATCCCGCTGGGCGACGATAACGGATTGCGCCTGACCACCGCTCTTTACTTCACCCCGTCGGGGAGATCGATCCAGGCCAAGGGGATCATCCCCGACATTCTGGTCCATCCGCTGCAAACCAAGGAGGAGGAAGGGGCCGTTTTCCGGGAAGCGGATCTGGAAAACCATTTGACCCCGACCGGCAGGAAGTTGGAAGAAAGCCGCGGCGACCGCCGCGGGCCGGCTGCCGTCTCCGAGGCCGGGAAAGACTATCAGCTGTCCAGGGCACTGGACCTGCTCAAAGGGTGGCGGCTTTTGAAGGGGCTCGAAAAGAAAGGCGCGGCATGATCCGCACTACCAGGGAAACGCCCGGTCAGGTTGACCTGTTTTGAAAAAGAAGAGCCCCCGCGGAAAAAAATCGAGGCGTCTTGCCGAACAGCGCCGGATCAAGGTGTGGCTGGCCGTCCTCTTCGTGCTCGGCTTTCTGCTGATGGCCCTGGTGGGGCTTTCCCACCTGCGGCGGCAGGTTCGTCCGCTGGCGACCTCGGCGCCCCGCCCCGCCGCGTCTCCCGCGGTTTCGGCCCCCTACCCCGAGACCACCGAGAAACCCCTGCTGGAAGAAATCCGCGTCGAGATCGAAAGCGCCCTGGTCCGCAACGGCATTCAGCTCCAGAACTTCGAGGTCAGGCCCCAGGGCGACCTGATCCTGTTTCTGGTGCGGAGCGATTTCCCCGCCGTCCCCTGGGTGGAGGACCTGACTCGGCGGCTGCAGGGGATTGTGCCCGGCGTCCACGTCCAGTCCGATCCGGTGCGAAGGATGATCGGGGTGGCCTGGGAAGGGGAGCGCCCCTTTCTGCTCCGGTTCCATCCCCCGGTTCCGGTTCCGGTCCCCGAACCGGAACCGGAAAGGATCCGGGTCGCCATCATCATGGACGATCTGGGGCGCGATCGCCGTTTCGCCGCGGAACTGGCGAAGATCCCGCTGCCGGTGACCTTTTCGATCCTCCCCAACGAGCGCCATGCCGCCTGGACGGCGGCGTTGGCCCATGAGGCGGGGCGGGAGGTCATGATCCATCTGCCGATGCAGCCCCGCAACTACCCCGAGGCCGATCCCGGCAGCGACGCCCTCATGGTCGATCTTTCGGCGCCGGAGCTGCTCTCCCGCCTCGGCGGCTACTTCGACCGGGTTCCCCACGCCGTCGGCGGCAACAATCACATGGGTTCGTTGTTCGTCGAAGACCGGCAAAGAATGGAGCTGGTGCTGTCCGATCTGAAACGGCGCGGGCTGTTTTTCATCGACAGCCTCACCACCCCCAGATCGACGGGCTATCTGACCGCCAAACAGCTGGGGATGCCGGTGGCGGTCCGGGATGTGTTTCTGGACAATGAGCAGAATGTCGGCAGGATCGGCCGCCAGATCGATCATCTGATCGCCGTGGCGGGGAAGAAGGGGCGGGCCGTCGGCATCTGCCATCCCTATCCGGAGACGCTGGAAGCCTTGCGGCGCTCGGTCGAACGGTTCAGGGCCAAAGGGGTGGAGGTGGTCGGTGCCTCCCGGGTGCTGGAACGGGAGCCCGCACCCGCAGCGGCTCTGGCGGAGCCTGGTTCCGGCTGAGGTTCAACCGGCGGAATCCGGGGGCCGGAAGGACGGCGGCCCGGTTCGGTCCGCTCCCTCCTCCGGACCTGGGGAGGCTTTTTCCGAAGCGGGCCCGGAGTCGGGTGGAAAGGCGCGGCGGATCACCTGGCGGGCCAGAGAGGCGTATTGGAGATGGACTTCGGTGCCCCGTCCATGGATCAGCAGCGGGTAGATTTTCCCCTGCGGATTGGTGTTGAGGGATTCCACCTTGGGGCTTTTGGAAATGAAGCCGTCGAAACAGCGGTAGCCGCATTTGATGGCGTAGGCCCGCAGCAGTTCGAAGGGATTGCGGAGGGGGCCGGGGTAGCGGATCCGCAGGTCGATGAGGGAGGGGAGGACGCGGAGCCGCTGGCGCGGCAGCCGGTAGTAGTCGAAAAAGGCGTAAACGTCGGCGGCGGGTTCCAGCGACGGGAGATCCTTGACGGGGATGATCACCTGATCGGCGGCAAACAGGGCGTTCTGGGTAAAAATGTCCAGCACCGGGCGGGTGTCGATGACGATGAAGCCCTCCAGTCCCGAACCTGCTAGACCCTGGGCCAGGTTTTCCACCCCGCGGACGCCAAGTAAAACTGGATCGAGCGCCCCCACCGAGGGGATGAAGTGGACGCCGTATTCGCCCAGCCGCGCCAGATCCCCCGGCGGCTGCGTTGTGAACAGATGGGAGACATCGCCGCCGGGCGCGGCGCCGCCGATGCGGAACATGCGGTCCACCGAAAAGTGGTTGTCGAAGCTGAAGATGGTGACCGGAAGCTCTTCCCGCAGGGCTTTCAGGTAGATGGCCAGATTGACGGCGAGGGTGGTCTTGCCGACCCCTCCTTTTTCGCTGGCGATGGTGATGACGTGGGCGCGGCCCATAATCTTTTCCCCGCAAGGCGACAAACAGCTATAATGATCCGCCATTATCCGCAGTCGCCGCTTCCTGTCAACGCCCAACCGGGAGTCCCGATTTTTTCATGCCTGATGCCGTAACCGTTCTGACCGTTTCCCGCCTCAACGAACTTCTCAAGGGAGTGGTGGAGGAGAACTTCTGGGAGGTCTGGGTCGAGGGAGAGATTTCGAATTTTTCGGCCCCCTCTTCGGGACATTATTATTTTGCCCTCAAGGACGAAAAGGCTTCGCTGCGCGCCGTCATGTTCCGTCCCTACAACCGGCTGCTGCCCTTCGTCCCCCAGGACGGGTTCAAGGTGCTCTGCCGGGGGCGGGTCTCCCTCTATCCCCAGCGGGGCGAGCTGCAACTGGTGGTCGAGGCCCTGGAGATCAGCGGGGTCGGCAATCTGCACCTGGCTTTCCGGCAACTCCGGGAGCGGCTGGCCGCCGAGGGGCTGTTCGTCCCCGAGCGCAAAAGGCCGCTCCCCGCCCTGCCGCGCACCGTGGGGGTGGTCACCTCTCCCACCGGGGCGGTGGTCCGGGACATCCTCAAGGTGCTGGCGCGGCGCGGGGCCGGCATCCGCATTCTGCTGGCGCCGGTGAAGGTGCAGGGGGAGGGGGCCGCCGCCGAGATCGCCGCGGCCATCGGCGATCTCAACCGCCACGGCGGCGCCGATGTCCTGATCGTCGGCCGCGGCGGCGGTTCGCTGGAGGATCTGTGGGCTTTCAACGAGGAGGTGGTGGCGCGGGCCATTTTCGCCTCGCGACTCCCCGTCATCGCCGCCGTCGGCCATGAGACCGACGTCACCATCGCCGACCTGGTCGCCGACCTGCGGGCGCCGACCCCCAGCGCGGCCGCGGAGCTGGTGGTGAAGAGCCGCCTGGAGCTGGAATCGCACCTGGATCATCTCGCCATCCGGCTTTCCGGGCGCGTCAACGCTCTGCTCGGTCTGCTCCGGGAGCGGCTGAGCCATCTGGAAAAGAGGCTTCTGGCCCCCGGCGAAAAGGTGGCGCTGTGGCGGCGCCGGGTCCGGGAAGCCGCTCTGCGCCTGGAGTCCGCCCTGCGGCGCGCCCTGGAACTCCGCTCCGGCCGGCTCTCCGTGTTGGCCGGGCGCCTGGATGCGCTTTCCCCTCTCAAGACCCTGGCCAGGGGGTTCGCCGTGGTGGCCAGGGAGCGGGACGGGATGCTGGTGCGCCGCTCCGGCCAGATTGCCGCCGGCGAACGGCTGCTGATCCGTTTCGGGGAAGGGAGCGCCAAGGCCGTTACCGAGGAGATTATCGAATAACCCTGTTTTTGCGAGCCGCCCTTGGCCTTGACGAGGGGGGGGCCGGGGGATAGATTGGGAGGAAAACGATGGCCAAGGAAAGCTTTGAAAAGGCGCTGCTCAGCCTGGAAAAGGCCGTGGAGAATCTCGAAAAGGAGGATCTGAGCCTGGAGGAGGCGCTGCGCTGGTTCGAACAGGGGGTGGAACGGCTGGCGCTCTGCCGCAAGGCCCTCCAGGAGGCCGAAAACAAGGTCGAGCTGTTGATCAAGGAGCGCGACGGGCGGCTGCGGACCCGTCCTTTTGAGGGTCCGGAAGGGGAGGAGTGATGGCCCCGCGGGACCCGATCCTTGGGGGCGGGCCTTTTGCGTTTTCTTGGAGATCGAGGATGCCATGGATTTGAAGAGTTATCTGAAGGAGCGGGCCGACCGCATCAACCGGGCCTTGGAGGGCTATCTCCCCGACGGCGAGATCATCCCCCACAATCTGCACCAGGCCATGCGCTATTCCGTCATGGCCGGCGGCAAGCGGATCCGGCCGGTGCTGATGATGGCTTCCTGCGAGGCGGCGGGATCCGATTCCGAGCGGGTGGTGCCGGTGGCCTGCGCCATGGAGATGATCCATACCTATTCCCTGATCCACGACGATCTGCCGGCCATGGACGACGACGATTTCCGGCGCGGGCGGCCGACCTGCCACAAGGTATTCGGGGAGGCGATGGCGATCCTGGCCGGGGACGCGCTGCTCACCGAGGCTTTTGTCCTGCTGTCCGCTCCGGCTACCGTCCAGGGGCTGCCCCACGGCGCGGTGCGCCAGATCATCCAGATCATGGCCCGCAACGCCGGTTCCTTCGGGATGGTGGGAGGGCAGGCGGTGGATATCGAATCGGAGGGAAAGGAGGTCGATATCCCGACTCTCGAATATATCCATACCCACAAAACCGGGGCGCTGATCCTGGCCTCGGTGCAGGCCGGCGCTTTGGCGGGTGGGGCCGATGACAGGGCCTTCGGTCACCTGACCCGTTACGGGGAGATGGTGGGGCTGGCCTTTCAGATCGCCGACGATATCCTCGACGTGGTCGGGGACGAGAAGCAGCTCGGCAAGAAGGTGGGCGTCGATGAGGCCCGCGGCAAAGCCACCTATCCGGCCCTGTTCGGGTTGCAGGAGGCGCGGCGGCGGGCGGTCGAGCTCCGCGATTTGGCGGTGGCGGCCCTGGAACCTTTCGGCGCCGCGGCCGAGCCGCTGCGCCGGATCGCCTGTTATATCGTTGACCGTACCTGCTAGGGAAGATGACCATGACCACCATTCTTGACGGGATTTTGACCCCCCGGGAGATCAAAGAACTCACCTTCGGCCAGCTTTCCCAGCTGGCCGCGGAAATCCGCGCCCTGATGATCGATGTCGTGGCGGAAACGGGAGGGCATCTGGCCAGTTCCCTCGGGGTGGTGGAGCTCACCCTGGCCTTGCATCGGGTTTTTGACACCCCTTCCGACAAGATCGTCTGGGACGTGGGGCACCAGAGCTATGCCCACAAAATCATCACCGGCCGGAAGGAGCGTTTCCCGACGCTGCGGCGCCATGGGGGGATCAGCGGTTTTCCCAAGCGGGGCGAGAGCCCCTACGACTGTTTCGATGTCGGGCACTCCAGCACCTCCATCTCCGCCGCCCTCGGCATGGCTGTCGCCCGCGACAAGCTGGGCGGGAGCGAGAAGATCGTGGCCGTGATCGGCGACGGTTCGCTGACCGCCGGCCTGGCCCTGGAGGGGCTGAATCAGGCCGGCCACTTGGGCCGCGATCTGATTGTGGTCCTCAATGACAACGAGATGTCCATCTCCCGCAATGTCGGCGCCCTCTCCTCCTTCCTGAGCCGGAAACTGACCTCCGACTTCTATGTCCGGCTGAAAAAGGAGACCGAGGGCTTCTTGCAGGGGCTCCCCATGTTCGGCAAGGATCTGCTGGCGCTGGCGCGGCGCGCCGAGGATTCCCTGAAGGGGTTTCTGACGCCGGGGATGCTGTTTGAGGCGTTGGGATTCAACTATGTGGGGCCCCTCGACGGCCATGATCTGGAGGAACTGGTAGCCACCCTCGGCAACGTCTCCCGCCTGGGTGGCCCGGTGCTTGTTCATGTGCTGACCAAAAAAGGGAAAGGTTACGCTCCGGCGGAAAACAATCCTTCCCTGTTCCACGGCGTCGGCCCCTTTGATCGCGACAGCGGCCTGGTCCGCGAGAGCAAGGGGGGGGCGGGGACCTACACGGCGGTTTTCGGACAGAGCCTGATCGAGATGGCCGAACGGGACGACCGGATCGTCGCCATCACCGCGGCCATGGCCGACGGCACCGGCCTGACCGGTTTCCGGGAGCGCTTTCCCGACCGCTTCTTCGATGTCGGGATCGCGGAACCGCATGCCGTCACCTTCGCCGCCGGGCTGGCCTGCCAGGGACTGCGGCCGGTGGTGGCCATCTATTCGACCTTTCTGCAGCGCGCCTACGACAGCATCCTGCACGATGTCTGTCTCCAGAATCTGCCGGTGGTGTTCGCTCTGGATCGCGGCGGCCTGGTCGGCTCCGACGGCCCCACCCATCACGGCGCCTTCGATCTTTCCTACCTGCGGCATCTCCCCAACATGACGATCATGGCCCCCCGGGACGAGGAGGAGTTGAGGCGGGCGCTGGCCACCGCCCTGCTTCACGACGGGCCGTTCGCTTTCCGCTATCCCCGCGGCAAGGGACTGGGGGTCTCCCGGTCCGTTCCGGCGGTTCCATTGGAGCTCGGGGCAGGGGAAAAACTTTCCGACGGTTCCGATGGAGCAATTTTTGCAATCGGTTCTATGGTGACGGTTGCCCAGGAAGCAGCGCTCTCTCTGAGAGAGCAGGGGGTCTCGCTTTCGGTCATCGATCTCCGCTTTGCCAAGCCGCTCGATGCCGCCCTTATTCTGCGGGAGCTGGAAGCCAAAAGGATCGTCGTCACCGTTGAGGAAAACGTTCTCTGCGGGGGCGTAGGATCGGCGCTTCTGGAACTCCTGGCGCGGAATGGCCTCAGCCGCCCGGTACTCTGTCTGGGGCTTCCCGATGCGTTTGTGGAACAGGGGACCCAGAGCGAGCTGCGGGCTTTTTGGCGACTGGATGCTGCTGGAATCGTCGGGTCGGTGAAAGATTGGATGAAATCTTTGAAACAATGAAACGATTGGTTTTTTGGAGGGTGTGCCGCCGATTACCGGGGAGCGCCCGCTGACCTGAACCTTTTTCCCAGGATCTCGATTTATGGGAGTCGCCCTCAATCTTCCCGTTCCCGATGAAACCAGGGTTCGGCTGCTGAAACTGAAAGAAATTCCCCCTCCTCCGGCCCTGTCCCGGGAACTGATCCGGCTCGCCGGTGACGAAGAGGCCGAAATCCTGGATGTCATCAAGGTGGTCCAACAGAGTCCGGAGTTGGCCTCCCTAGTTCTCAACTGGGCCAATTCGGCCTATTACGGCGAACGGAACAAGGTCACTTCCGTCAAGGACGCCATCATCCGGGTACTCGGCCTGGCCGCGTCCAAAAGCCTGCTTTTGGCGGTTTCCCTCACCAGCACCTTCGACGCCCGCAAAATCCCCTTCTTCCCGCTTGAAAAACATTGGTTTCTGTCGGTGTCCACGGCCGCCATCGCCCAGAGCCTGGCCTCCCGACTGACGGTCCCCGAACCGCTGGCGACGGGAACGGTCTATAGCGCCGGCCTGCTTCATAATCTGGGGATGCTGGGGTTGGTGCACGTTTTCCCTGCGGAACTCAAAGCGGTCTTTTTCGGCGACCCCAATCTGTCTCTGAATGTCCGGGTGCATCAAATCCTGGGGATCTCGCCTTCTTTGGCCGGCGCCTGGCTGGGAAAAAGATGGGGGCTGCCCGAGGAGCTGGTCAATACCTTGAATTTTCATGATGACTGTTCCTACGAGGGGGATCACTGGCCACTGGTCCGGCTGGTAGGGCTGGCGTCGAAATTGGCCGAGTGCCATTTCGATGGGAAAAATCTGTCCGATCTTTCTTCCGAATTCCCCTTCGAGGGGCTGGTACGCATCGGCGACATTTTTACGGCTGTCAGTCAGCTGGAAGACCGGCTGGGAGAGCTGAAAACCTTCGCGCAATTCCTCATGTGACACGCAGGATCGAACCGTGGAAAATTTGGCAGCAGGGAAAGCTCTCAAGGATATGACCGACATCTTCAATGAATTGCTCGATTCCCTTTCCACCCTCTATGCTCTGAGCAATATCCATATCCCCCTGATTTCGGAACGGGAGCTTTTTTTCCAGGCCGCGGAAGTGCTGGTCGAGCACTATGGTTTCGATTGCTGCTCGATGTACGTTTATGAGGAGGATGCCCTTTCCAGGGTGGCCGGCCTGACCTGGCAGCAATGGGAAAGTTCGGAGCCGGGGGGGGGCAAGGATGTCCTGACCCCCGAGGATACCCTGTTCCTGCAAACCGTCATGGCTCTGGCGACCCAGGCCCGGGAACCTCAGATCTGTGATGATTGTCACGTCGAAACGCTCTACAGCCGGATGGCCAAGGGGGTCATCCCCGTTCGGATCGGCTGCCTCATCAGCGCGCCGATCCTGATGGGGCAGGAAATTCTTGGAATTCTCAACGTCTCCTACCCGTGCCCTCATTTTCTGAACGATTGGCAGAAGCGCCTGGTGCCGGTTTTTTCCCGCTTCCTGGGGCAGATCGTCACCTCCAACCGGCTGATGAACAACCTGGAAAGGGAGGTGCAGATCCGAACCCGCCAGTTGGACAGCCTGCTGGAGGAGACCCGGCGGATGGAACAGCATTACCAGGAACTGGCCATGATCGATGACCTGACGGGCCTCTTCAACCGTCGTTTTTTCTTTTCCGAAGCCAAGCGGAACCTGGGGCGGGCCTTGCGGCATCAGCATCCTTTCACGATGCTGGTCATCGACCTGGATCGTTTCAAGTCCGTCAACGACAACTTCGGCCATGTCGTAGGGGACACGGTGCTCCAGGATGTGGCGCGAGCGGTCAGACAGGTGCTGAGGGAAACCGATATCTTCGCCCGCACCGGCGGCGAGGAATTTGCGGTGGCGCTGCCGGAAACGGATACCGCCGGCGGCCGCGATCTCTCCGAGCGAATCCTGACCGCCATCAAACGGTTGAGCTGGGTGGCCAACGGCAGCAGCTTCAGCATTACCGCAAGCCTCGGAATGTCCTGCATCACGGCCCAGAACATCGTCCGCTGGGAGGAGATGGTGGATCGTGTCGAGACCAGCGGCAGGCCATCCAGAACCCACCATTCCTTTCTCCTCGATCGCCTCTATTCCGAAGCGGATACCGCCATGTACATCGCCAAGCGGAGAGGCGGGGGGCAGGTGGCCCAGTTGGCAGAAATCCTGTGAGTCCGTTCCCTCAAAAATCCTTTGACATTTTTCCCCATTTTTCCTAAAATCCCAATTCTGTCAATCTCTCAATTGCCAAGTTGGTAATGTTCGCCCTGTTTCACCGAGGGGAATTTTATCAAGGCGTCTCCCAGTGCCCCGCATTTAACAACGCAACGGGCCGATTCACCAACGATCCAAAAGAATTAACAGATTCATCCCAAGCGGCTCCTGGCTCTGCCCGGGATTTCAAAAACCGCTTGACAAAATTAGGATGAAAGTGTAGCTTTCCGGCGAACCTTCGGCAGCAGACGTTCTCAAAGAAAACTGAATAGGAGGGTGGGAAGCTTCATGTCTTGGATCCCCAATAAAATTGAAGGCAAGGGCCTTACCTTTGTTGTAGACGAAGCCCAGGGAGGCGACGTCGGTAAGGGTGTCATCAGGGTTTACCAGGAAAGGCTAGAAGAACTCGGTATCAAACCTCTGGATATCGTGGAAGTGTTAGGCGCCCGGAAAACGGTGGCCCGCATCCACATCATGGACCCTTCCTCCAACCTCCCTCTCAATACCGTCCGCATGGACGGCCTCATCCGTGAAAATTCCGGCGCCGGCATCGATGATTTCGTAGACATCCGCAAGACCGAAGCCAAGCAGTGCGAAACGCTGCTGGTCGCTCCCACCGATCCGGGCCAGGCTCCTCCCGCCGAGGAAGAAGCACAGCAGTTGGCCATGATGCTGGCCAAAAGACCGATCATCACCGGCGACAAGGTGGAGGTCCAGATTTTCGGGCTTGGCAGCAAGACCTTCCTGGTCGAAGGGACCAGCCCGCAGGGGCCCGTGATCATCAATCCGAGCACCTTCGTCCGCGTCAAGAAATCGGACATGGCGGAGAAGGAGTCCCGGATCTCCTACGAGGACATCGGCGGCCTTGATGACGAACTGAAAAAGATCCGGGAAATCGTCGAATATCCCATGCGCTATCCGGAGATCTTCACCAAGCTCGGGATTGAGCCGCTCAAGGGGATTCTGATGATCGGTCCTTCCGGGGTTGGGAAAACCCTGATCGCCCGCGCGGTGGCCAACGAGGTCAAGGCCCGTTTCATCCATATCGACGGCCCCGAGGTCATGAATAAATTTTACGGGGAGAGCGAGGCCCGGCTCCGTCAGATCTTCACCGAAGCCTCCTCCAACGCCCCGGCCGTCATCTTCATCGATGAAATCGACGCGATCTGCCCGAAACGTACCGAGACCCACGGCAATGTCGAAAAAAGGGTCGTTGCCCAGATCCTGGTGCTGATGGACGGTCTGAAGTCCCGCGGCCAGGTCATCGTCATCGGCGCCACCAACATCCCCGACATGCTGGATCCGGCCCTGCGGCGGCCCGGTCGTTTCGACCGCGAGATCATCATCAATCCCTCCAACCGCATTGGCCGCCATCATATTCTGAAAATCCATACCCGCAGAATGCCTCTCGCCAAGAACGTCGATCTGGAACGATTGGCGGAACTCACCCATGGTTTCGTGGGGTCCGACCTGGCCGCGCTCTGCAAGGAAGCGGGGATGGTGACCTTGCGCAGGGTTTTGAGCAAACTGAGGGCCGACGGGGTCAATCCCGCCGAAGCCGATCTTTCCCAGGTTTTTGTAGATCAGGCTGATTTTCTCAGCGCCTTCCGTGAGACCGAGCCGAGCGCCATGCGCGAATTCCTGCCGGAGCGGCCGCGCACCAAATTGAAAGACATCGGCGGGCTCCGCGAAGTGAAGAAGAACCTCGGGATGGTCATGGAGATCTGTCTTCAGGCCAGCGCGGCCGAAAAAGATGCCCGTGCCATTCTTCCCCGCGGATTTTTCTTCACCGGCGCGCCCGGCACCGGGAAAACCATGATGGCCAAGGCGCTGGCCGGTGAATACGAGTTGCCGGTACTCAGCGTCCACAGTTCCGCGCTCTTTTCCAAATACATTGGCGAATCGGAAAAAGGGATCACCGAGGTATTCAAAAAAGCCAAGCACATCGCACCTTGCGTGCTGCTGCTGGACGAGGTGGACACCATCGCCCCGACTCGCGGCGCCGGCAGCGTTCATGCTGGCACCGAGCAGCGTCTGGTCAACCAGTTGCTGGTGGAGATCGACAAGGCGGTGGCCTTCCAGGACATCATCATCATCGCCACCACCAACCGCATGGATCTGGTCGATTCCGCGCTGTTGAGGTCCGGTCGTTTCGACTATGTGGTCAACTTTGAAAGCCCTGACGAAGCGGATCGTCTTGAGATATTCCATCTCAGTGCCGCGGATCTGGGTTTGAGCGACGAGGTTCTTTCCAAGCTGGCCAGAATCTCCGACGGCATGAACGGCTCCGATATCGAAAGTTGCTGCCGCATGGTCCGAATGCTGAAGATGAGCACCCTTTTCAAATCCGGCGGCAAGGAAGTTCTCAGTCAGGACCAGGTCGCCCTTGAGTTTGAAAAGGCGGTTCTGGAAATGGAAGCCAAGACCAAGCTGGTCCGGAAGTGATATGTGAATGAAGTTGTTAATTAAAGGGATTTTTTGGCTTGCAGGCATGAAAGGAGGTGAAGGTTCTTTCCCCAAGAATTTTAGGCAAGCAGGTAAGCCAAAGTGAATGGGTGGGGCCGCCTCTTCTTCCCAGAAGGAAGCGGGTTCATCCTGAGCGGTGTTCCAGTAATAAAAAATTCTCTATGAAGGAGGAAATTCGAAATGGCAAAAACTACTGAAGTAACTGTTTGGGCGACTGGTGTTGTACAGGATAAAGAAGGCCGCGACGTATGTCTGGTCTTGACCGAAGCCGCATTCAACGAAGGCAAATTCACCCAGGCTTTCGATAACTACGTCGACCTTCCTGACCGTATTAACGTTCAGGTCCGCAAATATGCCCGTATTTCCGATGCGGAAATCGAGAATAAATTCGAATACGAAAACCATCGCCCCAACATCGTTGGTGTTTGCGAAGCAACCATCATGAAGGGCATCAACGTTTGTAAAGGTCTCCAGGACGGCGGTTACCTGATCATCAACTCCACCAAGAAACCCGAAGATCTGCTCAAATACGTCCCCGAGAAAGAAAAGAAAAGACTGAAAGCCATCGCTTGCGTTGACGCTCTTGGGATCGCTCCTGAGCAGCTGATCGACTATTCCGGTGCAGAAGGTGCTGAAGACGTCAGCGCCATCGGTCTGGGCCTCGGCTCCGCAATGGCCGGCGCCATCGCCGCCGTTTCCGGCATCGTCAAGAAAGAATCCGTTCTCGGCGCCGCTGCAAACCGCACCTCCGCCAAGAGGGGCTACGACGAAGTTAAGATTAAAGTGCTGAAATAATCCAATTGTTTCCCAGCATTTTAAACACTAAAAAAGGAGTGGTAATTCCATGAAAGAAAGATACAAAAAGTATACTGTTGAAATTCCCGAAGAAATGGCACTTCCCTTTGCTGGTATCGTAGAAGCTCCCAAAGTCAACGGCGAACAGCCGATGATGCTGACCGGCGGTTGGAGGATCTATCGTCCGGTTGTTGACCATGACAAATGCGTTATGTGTAAATCCTGCGTTCTGGCCTGCCCCGATGCAACCGTTCTGCTGGTTGACGGCGGCCAGAAAATCGGCTTCAACCTTGACTACTGCAAGGGCTGCGGCCTCTGTACTTGGGTTTGCCCCGTCAACGCCATTGACCGGGTACCCGAAATCGATTTCGAAGACGGCGTTCCTTTCCAGGATGCACTCTTCCTGCTGCCCCACGTCGAAGCTCTCTACGCCGACTAATGGCTTGAAAAGACGCTCTCTGCGTCACTAAACAACACCCGCAAGGGTATCTTTACGAGGAGATTACAATGGGAAAAGAAGACGTAAAAGTTCAAAAAGGTGGTGCTGAGGATGCCGGTTGGGATTGGATGGCGGAAAAACGCGCCGGCACAACCAAGTTCCTCACTGGTCTCGGTGCAGTAGCTCATGCTCTGAAAATGGCTGACATCGACGTCGCCTCCTCTTATCCGATCCGTCCTTACACCGGCGCCATGATGATGCTGTCCCAGATGGCCGCCCGCGGTGAACTGGACCTCGAATTCGTACACGGCGAAGGCGAGCATGGCCAGTTGGGTATCGCCCACGGTGCATCCGCAGCCGGCGCCCGCGCATTCACCGGTTCCTCCGGTGTAGGCGTTATGTATGCCATGGAAGTTTACTCCCCGATCTCCGGCGGGCGCTGCCCCGTTCAGATGCTGATCGGTAACCGTACTCTGGACCCCCCTGGTGACTTCGGTTCCGAGCATACCGATGCTCTTTCCACCCGTGACCAGTGCTGGCTCATGGGCTGGGCCCATAATCCCCAGGAAGCTTTCGACAACACCCTGATGTACTATCGTATCGGTGAAGATCCTCGCGTTTATCTGCCCCAGATGAACTGCCAGGATGGTTACTTCATCACCCATATCCCCATGAAGGTTATGGTTCCGACTCAGGAAAAAGTTGACAAATTCCTTCCTCCTCTGAACTATCCTGATGCTCTGGATCCCAAGAATCCTCTGGGCCATGGTCCCCAGCTGTTCCCCGGCCAGGGTCATGTTCTGGAAGCTTCCCGCGTCAACGCCATGATGGGCGCTTTCCCCGTTATCGAAGAAGTCGTTGCCCAGTACAACTCCATCTTCGAAACCAAATACAGCCCGTTCGTTGACCTGTATCGTTGCGATGACGCCGAATACGTCCTCTTCATCAACGGCGGCCATGCTTACACCGCCAA
>JAFGOW010000011.1 GCA_016926265.1 Deltaproteobacteria bacterium
ATCTCGGAGTTGAAACTGCGCATCCGGGTGACCCCCTGGTGCCCCAGACGCCGGGCTTCGAACTCCAGTTCCGCGCACACTTCCTGGTCGGTTTTGCCGGCCCGGATGACCTCCTTGGCCCGAAGATAAATCTGATCCACCATCTGCGCGGCCCGTCTCATGGCGCCGATCTCGTAGGGGGATTTGACAGCCCGCGCCTCCCGGATCAGGGGGCTGACATCGCTCAGCAGGCAGCCGGGGAAATTGCCGCTCAAACGCTGGGCCAGGCCAAAAGGCACCACATCCAGTTCCATGCCGGCGCTCTTCGGCACCGGATAGCCGAAATCGGCCAGGCACCCGGGAACCTCCCGAAATCCCCGGATCGCCACGATATTTTTGAGGGCCGATTCCTCTTGGGCGCGGCTGAACTCCTTCCGCACCATGTAGAGGGCTTCCCCTGCGGCGGGGATATAGAGCACCCCCTGCTGAATGGTGCCGGAAAAGTAGAACAGGTCGGCGTTCTGGAGCAGAAAGGCCCCGTCCAGAGACCGGCCCTGAAGCAGCGTCTGAAAAGCCCGAAGACGATTTTCGAGTTCGATGGCGGGGGTCAGTTTCATTCTTTTCTCCTGTTAAGAATCAGGGGTTCTGGTTCTCCTCCAGGTTCAGTTCCCTGATCGCCATCTCCCGCAGCTTGAATTTCTGGATCTTGCCGCTGGCGGTCATCGGATATTCATCGACGAACTTGACGTAGTAAGGAACCTTGTAGTTGGCAATGCGCCCCTTGCAGAAGTCCTTGATCTCCTGCTCGGTGCAGGTCATCCCTTCCTTGAGCTTGACGGCGGCCATCACCTGCTCCCCGTACTTGCGGTCGGGCACCCCGTAGATCTGCACGTCGGAAATCTTGGGATGGGTATAGAGGTAATCCTCGATCTCCCGGGGGTAGATGTTTTCCCCGCCGCGGATGATCATCTGCTTGATCCGTCCCGTGATCTTGAAATAGCCGTTGTTGTCCATTACGGCCAGATCCCCGGTATGGAGCCAACCGTCCGGGGTGATGACCTTGGCGGTCTCCTCCGGCATCTTGTAGTAGCCCTTCATGACCATGTAGCCGCGGGCGCAGAGTTCCCCCTGCTTGCCCGGCGGCAGGGTGGCGCCGGTTTCGATGTCGACAATCTTGACCTCGGCCCCTGGCAGCGTACGGCCGACCGTGGAGACCCGCAGTTCGATGGAATCTTCGGTGCGGGTCTGGGTGATGCCGGGCGAGGCTTCCGTAAGGCCATAGACGCTGGTGATCTCGGTGACATGCATGTCCTTTACGGCGCGTTTCATGACATCGATGGGGCAGACCGAGCCGGCCATGATGCCGGTGCGCAAGGTGGAGAGATCGTAACGATAAAAATTGGGATGATCCAATTGGGCAATAAACATGGTCGGCACCCCATGAACGGCGGTGCATTTTTCCTTTTCGATGGTCTGCAGCACCTGCTCCGGCTTGAAATACTCCAAAGGAACCATCGCCGAGCCATGGGTGACGCAGGCCATGACGGCCAGGATACAGCCGAAGCAGTGGAAGAACGGCACCGGAATGCAGAGCCGGTCCTTTTCGGTGAATTTCATGCATTCGCCGATGAAATAACCGTTGTTGATGACGTTGTGATGGGTCAGCATCACCCCTTTGGGAAAACCGGTGGTGCCGGAGGTATACTGCATGTTGATCACATCGTGCTGTTGGAGGCTCGCCTTGCGGGCCTGATAGTCGGCCTCGGAGACCGTCTCCCCCAGCTTTTCCAGATCGCGGAAATTCATCATGCCGGACGGGGTCTCCTCGCCGATGAAGATGGCCCGTCTGAGAAACGGCAGGTTCTCATTTCCAGCGGTTCCAAAGGGGAGTTCTTTCAGCTTGGGCGCCGCCTCGCAGAGGGTTTGGATGAAATCGGTGTCCTTGAAGCTCCGGATCAGAAAAAGCGTCGTGGCGTCGGATTGGTTGAGGATGTATTCCAGTTCCTTGGTCTTGTAGAGGGTATTGACGGTGACCAGCACCGCGCCGATCTTGGCGGTGGCCCAATCGAGAATGACCCATTCGGGGACGTTGGTCGCCCAGATGGCGAGGTTCTCCCCTTTTTCGATCCCCAAGGCCATCAGACCTTTGGCTACGCGATCGCATACCGCATTGAACTCCCGGTAACTGTAGCGCAGACCGCGATCGGGATAGACCACGGCATCGTTTTCGGGGAACCTCCTGGCGGTATCCTCCAAGAGCCCTCCCATGGTGAAATTGAGACGTTCGGACATGTTTGGCTTCCTCCCGGAAAAGAACGGATCAGAGGAAAAATAAGTTCCGATCCGGCCTTAAAAAAAAAGAACAACGGTTATACTTTCATGCGGGCCAAAAAAGGCCTTCCGGAACCACCCCCCAGAAAGCCCCCTGCGGGCTTCAGAACGCCGTTATCCTTGCACATTTGCATGGGTGAGTAAAGGCCTTAGTTGGCGCCGCAAAAAGCCACAAGAGGAATGGGAGACCCGCCTTGACAGGCCCCATATATTGTGTTTTCATTCCTTCAATTCCACTTCATATAGTCCACGGAGCCTCTCGATGACCTCAAACAGCGAACCCCGTTCAACAACCAAAAAACGTCCCGGAACCCCCTCGCCGGCCCTGGCGGGGCTTTCCCCCAACGCCCTGACGGTGCTGGAGCGCCGCTACCTGAAACGGAGCCCTGAAGGCGAGATTCTGGAAACCCCGACGGAGATGTTCCGGCGCGTCGCTCACACCATCGCCGAAGCCGAAAAGGGGTTCGGGAATGCGGACCGGGTCACAGAACTGGAAGAAACCTTCTTCGGGATGATGGCCGCCCTCGACTTTCTCCCCAACTCCCCGACCCTGATGAACGCCGGCCGCGAACTGGGGCAGCTTTCAGCCTGTTTCGTGCTGCCGGTGGGCGATTCCATGGAGAGCATCTTCGAGGCCATCAAGCAGACCGCCCTGATCCACAAAAGCGGCGGCGGCACCGGCTTCTCCTTCAGCCGCATCCGGCCGGCGCGGGATGTGGTCCTCTCCACCAAGGGGGTCTCCTCGGGGCCGATCTCCTTCATGAAGGTCTTCGACGCCGCCACCGAAACCATCAAGCAAGGAGGCACCCGGCGCGGCGCCAACATGGGGATCCTGCGCGTCGACCATCCCGACATCATGGATTTCATCATGGCCAAGCGCGACCCCAAGGTGCTGACCAATTTCAACATCTCCGTCGGGATCACCGAGGCCTTCATGGAAGCGGTGGAAAAAGATCGTGAATACGATATCGTGAATCCCCGCACCAAGGAAGTGGCGAAAAAACTCCCGGCCTCCAAGGTCTTCAAACAGATCGTGGAGATGGCCTGGACCAACGGCGAGCCGGGGATCATCTTTCTCGACCGCCTCAACCGCGACAACCCGACCCCGCAGGCCGGGGAGATCGAGGCCACCAACCCCTGCGGGGAACAGCCGCTGCTCCCATACGAATCCTGCAACCTGGGATCCATCAACCTCTCCCGCATGGTCACCGAAGCGGGGGCAGTGGACTGGGACAAGCTGCGGTGGACCGTCCATACGGGGGTCCGGTTCCTCGACAACGTCATCGAGGCCAACCGCTACCCCCTCCCTCAGATCGAAGAGATGACCCGCGCCAACCGCAAGATCGGCCTCGGCATCATGGGCTGGGCCGACATGCTAATCCTGCTCGGCATCCCCTACAACGACCCTCGGGCGCTGAAGCTGGCCGACGAGGTGATGGAATTCATCACCCAGGAGGCCCGGGCCGCCTCCCGCCAGCTCGCCATCGAGCGCCAGCCGTTCCCCAATTTCACGGGCAGCCTCTACGAGGAATCCGGGAGCAAACCGCTGCGCAACGCCACCTGCACCACCATCGCCCCCACCGGCACCATCTCCATCCTCGCCAACACCTCCAGCGGCATCGAACCGCTGTTCGCCGTCTCCTACCTCCGCCAGGTTCTCGACAACGACATTCTGGTGGAAGTCCACCCGATCTTCGAGCGCCTCGCCAGAGAACGCGGCTTCTACTCGCCGGAGCTGATGAAGAAGATCGCCGAACACGGCACGGTCCAGGATATCCCCGAAATTCCCCTGGAAATCCGTCGAATATTCATCACCGCCCACGACATCACCCCGCGGGATCACATCCTGATGCAGGCGGCTTTCCAGAAGCACACCGACAACGCCGTCTCCAAAACTGTCAACTTTCCCCACAAGGCCACCCAGGAGGAAGTCGCTGAGGTTTACCGTTTGGCCTGGAAGGAAGGATGCAAGGGGGTCACCATCTACCGCGACGGCTCCCGCGACCAGCAGGTACTGAGTGTTCCAGGCGCCGCGGAAACCGCGGTGCCGATGGAAAAAGGGAAGAGCTCCCACAAGAGGGAGCGACCCAGGGCGCTGACGGGCACCACCTACCAGATGGAGACCGGCTGCGGCCCGCTCTACGTCACCATCAACGAGGACAACGAGGGGTTGTTCGAACTCTTCACCACCATGGGCAAGGCCGGGGGCTGCGCCGCCTCCCAGTGCGAGGCCATCGGCCGCCTGGTTTCGCTGGCATGGCGGAGCGGCGTCCAGGCGCGGCAGGCGGTCAAACAGCTGATCGGCATCAGTTGTCACAAACCGGCCGGCTTCGGAGCCAAGCGCATCACCTCCTGCGCCGACGCCGTGGCCAAGGCGATTTTGCTCCACACCCAGGCCCAGTTGGAAAAAGACGTCTCTCTGACCAACGGCGGCGCCTGCCCCGATTGCGGCGGGCCGGTGGAACACGAAGGGGGCTGCATGGTCTGCCACGCCTGCGGCTATTCCGAATGCGCCTGAGATTATGGAAGAAATCTTCTCCCGACCAGGCGGGTGGACGATTTTTCCTCTTGGGCTTGCGATCGTTTTTGTGGTGAAATGACATCGGCTTTTCGGAATCGGACATCGCTATCAGCGAGGCTGCCCATGACACGACTTTCGATCCTGTTGTTCCTTATGCTGTGCTGCTCCGACCTCTTCGCCGCTCCCCCGGAGCAGGCCAAGATCGCCGCCGCCTTCCAGGAGTCCTTTCCCAAGCTGGCCGTGGATCAAGTCACCGAGACCCCGGTTGCCGGGCTCTACGAGATTCTATGCGGGGACCGGATCTTCTACTACGCCCCGGCCAGCGGCCACCTGCTGGTTGGCCCCCTGGTTTCCAGGGAGGGGGAAAACGTCACCGCCGTCCGGATCCAGGAGGTGATGGCGCAGCGGATCAAGGGGATCTCCCTGAAGGAGGCCCTGACCATCGGCAACGGGCCCCACCAGGTCGTCGAGGTCACCGACCCCGACTGCGGCTACTGCCGCAAGGGGGCGCGTTTCTTTGACGAGCGCAGCGACGTGACCCGCCACATCTTCCTCAAACCGCTGGGCATGCATCCCCAATCCCGGGACAAGGCGGCCTACATCCTCTCCGCCAGCGACCCGAAAGCCGCCTACCTGGAGGTCTTCGCCGGGAAATTTGATGACAAGCCACTCCCTTCTTTCCAGGACAACGGCCGCCTCGACCGCCAGGCCAACGCCATCGCGCCGCTCAAGGTGGCGAGCACCCCGAGCTACTGGATCGACGGCACCTATGTCGGCGGCAGCGACCTGCGCCGCATCCAGCAGCTGCTCGCCCCGCCTCAGCCGGAACTTAAACCGGCTCCGTCGGCCCCGGCTCCCCAAAAGTGACCCCCTCTAGCGGATCGGAGAGCCAAACCGCCGAAAAAAGGCGCACCTGGCTCGGCTGGTGCTGCTACGACTGGGCCGACTCCGCTTTCGCCACCGTCGGCCTGGCCGCGGTGCTGCCGGTCTATTTCGTCTCCCTGGTCCCGGAGGGCGGCCTCCATCTGCCGCTCTTCGGACATGACCTGACCCTCAGGGCCGCTTCCCTTTGGGGTTACACGGTCAGCGCCTCGGCGCTGCTGGTGGCCCTCCTGGCCCCCTGGCTCGGCGCTCTGGCCGACGCCCGGGGTTGGCGGCGACCGCTGCTGATTCTGTTCTGCCTCTGCGGGGTTCTGGGAACAGCCCTTTTGAGTCTCTCCGGCGCCGGTCAATACCTCTGCGCCGCCATTTTTTTCACCCTGGCCAATATCGGTTTCGCAGGCAGCAACATCTTTTACAACGCTTTCCTGCCAGTGATCGCTTCGCCCCACGAGGTTGACCGCCTCTCGGCGCGGGGCTTTGCCTGGGGCTATCTGGGAGGCGGCCTGGCCCTGGCCCTGGTCTTTGTCATGATCCAGCATCACGCCTGGTTCGGCTTCGCCGACCAAGGCGTCGCCACCCGCGCCGGCTTTCTCCTCACCGCCCTGTGGTGGCTGGTCTTC
>JAFGOW010000081.1 GCA_016926265.1 Deltaproteobacteria bacterium
ACCTTGGCGGTCACGGCCAGGCGGCCGTCGGAGTCGATGTTGATCTTGCAGACGGCGCTGGCCGCGGCTTTGCGCAGCTGGTCCTCGGGAATGCCGATGGCCCCTTCCATCTTGCCGCCGTATTTGTTGATCAGCTCGACGTAGCTCTGGACGACGCTGGAGGCGCCGTGCAGCACGATGGGGAAGCGGGGGAGCCGCTTCTCGACCTCGGACAGGATGTCGAAGCGCAGGCTCGGCGGCGCTTCTCCCGGCTTGACCTTGAACTTGTAGGCGCCGTGGCTGGTGCCGATGGAGATCGCCAGGGAATCGACCCCGGTCTTGGTGACGAAATCGACCACCTCGTCGGGCCGGGTGTAGGAGGATTTCTCGGCCTGGACCTCGTCCTCGATGCCGGCCAGCACCCCGAGCTCCCCCTCCACCGAGACGTCGAACCGGTGGGCGTACTCCACCACCTGGCGGGTCAGCTTGACGTTTTCGTCGTAGGGGAGGTGGGAGCCGTCGATCATCACCGAGGAGAAGCCGGAATCGACGCAGGACTGGCACAGGGCGAGGGAGTCGCCGTGATCGAGATGGAGGGTAATGGGGATCTTGGAGCCCTTCTCCCGCGCCATCTCCACCGCGCCCAGCGCCATGTAGCGGAGCATGGTGCTGTTGGCGTAGTCGCGGGCCCCCTTGCTGACCTGGAGGATCACCGGCGAGGAGGTTTCGGCGCAGGCCGTGACAATAGCCTGCAACTGTTCGAGATTGTTGAAGTTGTAAGCGGGGATGGCGTAACCGCCGTCGACCGCCTTGGAAAACATCTCCCTGGTGTTGGCCAGCCCCAGCTCGGAAAAATGAACCTTCTTGCTCATGGCGCCTCCTTTGGTTAACCGTTGAATGTCATAAAAAAGGAAAGGAAGTCCGGCAGGTTAATTCCTCATAAGTAATAGCAGTAAATGTCCGACTAGACAAGAGTTCAGGGCAGGATATTCGAGGCGCCCGCCGCCGCCCCATAAAAGCAGTTGAGTTGTAACGGCAAAGGCACTAATCTGTCGTTGCCTGCGGAAAAAAACAATGGCAAGGCGGCGCGTCGAATCCTGACGCCGTCATTTCCCTTTCCCGGCTCTGTTTTGCGGACATCCCATGGATAAGACCCCCGCCATCGATCTGGCCCGGACCACCCTCGCCATCCTTTTCATCTGCGCCCTGATCATCACCTCTTTCTATATTCTGCGCCCCTTTCTGCCGGCCCTGATCTGGGCCGCCATGATCGTGGTGGCAACCTGGCCGCTGATGTTGAAGGCCCAGGAAAAGCTGCGGGGCAAGCGCGCCCTGGCCGTTCTGGTGATGACCCTGGCCATGCTGGTGGTCTTCATCATCCCCTTTGCCCTGGCCATCGGCACCATCATCGATCACGCCGACCAGATCGTGCGTTGGACCAGGGCCCTGGTCCATTTCACCATCCCCCCCCCTCCGGCCTGGGTCGACAGTCTCCCCATGGTCGGTTCTTATCTGTCGAAACTATGGAGCCAGTTGGCGGCCATGCCCTACGAGGAGCTTGGAGGGCGGCTCTCCCCTTATCTCGGCAAGATTCTGACCTGGTTCGCGGGCCAGGCGGGGAGCATCGGGATGATGTTCATTCACATCCTGCTGACCCTGTTTCTGGCGGCGGTTCTCTATTCCAACGGGGAAAAATTCGGCGACGGCCTGGTGCGCTTCGCCCGGCGGGTGGCGGGGGATACCGGCGAAAACTCGGTCTGGCTGGCGGCCCAGGCCATCCGGGCGGTGGCCCTGGGGGTGGTAGTCACGGCGCTGGTCCAGGCGATCCTCTCCGGAGTCGGGCTGGTCATCGTCGGCATGCCTTACGCAACCCTGCTCACCGCTTTGATCTTCATGTTCGCGGTGGCTCAGATCGGAGCGGCGCCGGTGCTGATCGCCGCCACCATCTGGCTGTTCTGGTCGGGGGACGAAATCTGGGGAACGGCCCTTCTGGTCTTGACCATCTTCGTCAGCACCCTCGATAATTTTCTGCGACCGGTTTTGATCAAGCGGGGCGCCAACCTCCCCCTGCTGCTGATCTTCGCCGGCGTCATCGGCGGCCTCATCGCCTTCGGCATCAAGGGACTGTTCATCGGCCCCGTGGTGCTGGCCGTCTCCTACACCCTGCTCTTCACCTGGGTGGACGACAAGCATCCGAAACCGACCGGCGGGGGGGAAACCCCCATGACGTCCGGAACATGCTGCCCTCCGACGATCCAGTCTCCGGAAGGGTAGCTTCTCAAATCATTGGCGGAACGTCAGGGATCTTTTGAGCGCTTCATCCAGGCATTTGAGCTCCCCCCCCTCCTGGCACCAGCAACTGACCAGCTTGTAACGAAAATTCCCCCTTTCCGTATAGGGAACCATCATCGACTTCTCCTGGAAGGATTCCACCGTCCATTCGTTCCTGGCGGGATAATAGCGGATCCGGGCCAGCGGTTTCCCCTGCCAGTGGATGGCATACCAGTTGGGGCCGGTGAAGAGGGTGACGCGGGACCCCGGCTCCCCGCCTTTCCTCCGGAAAAAGGAGCGGATCTGGGCAAGGGTGAAGGGATTGGGATGGGGGACTTCGGGGTTGATCGAATATTCGGATTCGGAAGACATCGCTCTGCCTCCTTTTCGCCGCCAATCAGGAGGAGGATTTAGATGAAAACAGTCTGTGGAATCTTACCTTTTTGAGCAGCGGATCGTCAACCCGGCGCAGCGGGAGAGTCGGTCCAGTCGGGATCATGGCTCTTTTTCGAACCGTTTCAAATAGCCCCCGTAGCCTTCCCGGGCCAGGTCGGCGACGGGAATGAAGCGCAGCGCCGCCGAATTCATGCAGAAGCGTTTTCCGGTCGGCGGCGGTCCATCGTCAAAGACATGCCCCAGGTGAGAATCCCCCTTGCGGCTGCGGACCTCGGTGCGCACCGAGAACAGCTTGCGGTCCTCGCGGAACACCAGGTTGCCCGGTTCCAGGGCCTGGGTGAAGCTCGGCCAGCCGGTGCCGGAATCGTATTTGTCCAGGGAGCTGAACAGCGGCTCGCCGGAAACGATATCGACGTAGATGCCGGCCTCCTTGTGGTCCCAGTATTCGTTTTTGAAAGGCGGCTCGGTCCCCTCCTCCTGGGTCACGTGAAACTGGAGCGGGGTCAGTCTTTTTTTCAGTTCGCGAAGGCTCCAGGGCTTGCGCCCCGGTCCCCAGACCCCGTCGAGAAAACGGTCCCTGCCGGAACCATTACGGTAGTAACGGTAGCGCAGCGGATTTTCCCGGTAGTAGTCCTGATGGGTGTCCTCGGCGGGATGGAAGGTCTTGGCGGCCAGGATCGGCGTCACGATCGGCTTGGCGAAGGCGCCGCGCCGCTCCAGCTCCTCCTTGGAGGCCTCGGCCAGGCGCCGCTGTTCGTCGTCGTGATAGAAGATGGCGCTGCTGTACTGGGGGCCGCGATCGACGAACTGGCCGCCGCCGTCGGTGGGATCGATCTGACGCCAGAACCGCTCCAAAAGTTCCCGATAGGAGATCCGGCCCGGATCGAACAGGATCTCCACCGCCTCCAGGTGCCCCCCTTCGGCGTAATTCTCATAGTTGGGGTTTTTCGAGTCGCCGCCGGTGTAGCCCGAGGTGACGGAGACAACCCCCTCCAACTCCTCGAAGGGCTTCTCCATGCACCAGAAGCAGCCGCCGGCAAAGGTCGCCTTGCGTAACGGCGCGGCGCCGCCCGCCGGGGGAACCGCGAACAGCATGCCGCCGGCCCAGAGCATCGAAAAAAGCGGAAAGAAATGTTTCATCATTGGTCTCTCCCTTTGCCCCTTTGATTTTCCTGGCAAGTCTGCTCAAATTATAACCTGAAAAGTCAACAAATGGGGAGGCAACAAAATTTTTCCGGGCAACAGGTCGGATAAAAAGGGGGGAAACAGCGATTGGGAGCGGGTGTTCCGGCGGGGTGAACCAAAAAACAAGGGACGGTCAACAAACCCGTCCCTTGGGAAAATATAGCCAAACGGCAGGAACCGGATCAGTCCTGCCTCATGATGCGCATCTTCTTGCGCAGCCTTCTCTGAGCTTCTTTTTCCTTGCGTTTTTTCTTAACGCTCGGCTTTTCGTAATATTTGCGCTGCTTCATCTCGCGAAAGAGCCCCTCCTGCTGGAGTTTGCGCTTCAGGACCCGAATCGCTTTCTCGACGTTGTTGTCGACAACATGAATTTCCAACTAAACTCACCTCGTTCCTCGGCCGATTTCTTTTCCGCTTCCCGCCAGCCACGGCATGGAAATGTAAGTTTATAGTTTAATCGGCGGCAAATATCAAGAGAATTTTTGGCGAAACGCCCCTGGCATCCGAACCCGGTTTTTCAAGCCGGACGAAAATAGAGGGACACCTGCAGGCCGCCGTGGCCCAACTCGGCGGCCACCTGCCAGGGGAGGCCGGTGGCCGCCGCCAGGGCCGGGTCGGGAGAGAGGAACGCCCCGCCCCAGGCGGCAAACGGCCCCCGCAGCAGCGCCCCCAGCTCCCGGTAGAGCGGCTTCAGGTCCTCCCCGCTGCCGAGCCGCTTGCCGTAGGGGGGGTTGGCGAACAGCAATCCGCCCGGCGCCGGCGGGGCAAGCGCCGCCAAAGGCTTCCGCTCCCAGTGAATCAGATCCCCCACCCCGGCCCGCCCGGCATTGGCCACCGCCGTTGCCAGCGCCGCCGCATCGAGGTCGGAACCGAAAATCGGCGCAGCGGCCGGCCGCTCCCCGGCAGAAACCTCCTTCAGCAGCGCCTCCCAGAGGCCGGCCCGGTAATGGGGCCAGGTCATGAAAGCGAAACGCCGCCCCTTCCCCGGCGCCCGGTTCGTCGCCAACAGCGCCGCCTCGATGGGAAAGGTGCCGGAGCCGGCCATCGGATCGAGCAACGGGGTCTTGCCGTCCCAACCCAAAACCATTAAGATACCCGCTGCCAGGGTTTCCCGCAGCGGCGCCTCGAGCTGTTCGGTCCGATAGCCGCGGCGGTGCAGCAGTTCGCCGGAGCTGTCCACGGAGAGCAGGCATTCGTCGTTTTCGAAGCGGATGAGAACCAACTGCTGCGGCAGCGCCGGATCGGGCGCGGAATCCCCCAGGGCGCGGCCGATGGCCACGGCCACGGTTTCGGCGATGCGTCCCGAATGAATCAGCCGCGAGCCATGGCTGGCGGCCCGCACCTGCAGCGGCGTGCCGGGCCGGGTGAAGCTCCCCCACGGCAGCCGCGCGCATTTCCGGAACAGGGTGGGAAAATCGCGGCAGCGAAAACCGCCGACCCTGACCAGAACACGGCTGGCGGTGCGCAGCGCCAGATTGGCGAGGTAGAGTTCCCGCAGGGCGCCCCCGAAGGCGACCCCGCCCGGTTCCGGCCGCACTTCCGGGAAACCGAGGGCGCGCAGTTCCGCGGCGCAGATCCTCTCCAGTCCGGGGGTGGTGACGGCAAACAGTTGAAAATCTTTTTTCATCGGCGGCGGGGTCCTCGGTTGGACTCTCACGTTATCCCTTTTTGGGGCGGTTCGCCACCCCCTTTCGATCGGGGCGCGGCGGCATAACCCGCGAGAAAATCGGACCCAAGCGCCCTTTCCCTTTGTCCCTCGGCTGTTACGCTGTTTCAAAAAAGGAGAGATTTAAAACCATGAAAATCCTGGTCATCGGCAGCGGCGGCCGCGAACACGCCCTGGTCTGGAAAATCGCCCAATCCCCATTGGCGGAAAAGATCTACTGCGCCCCCGGCAATCCCGGCATCGCAGCCCTGGCCGAGTGCCTCCCCATCGCCGTGGACCGGATCGAGGAACTCCTCACCTTTGCCCGCGAGAACGCCGTCGATCTGACCGTGGTCGGCCCGGAACTCCCTCTCACCCTCGGGATCGTCGACCGGTTCCGCGCCGCCGGCCTCGCCATCTTCGGGCCGGACAAGAAAGCGGCGCAGTTGGAGGGAAGCAAAGCCTTCTCCAAACAGCTGATGGCCCGTTACGGCATCCCCACCGCCGCTTTCGCCACCTTCAGCGACTTTGCCGAGGCGGAGGCCTACATCCGCTCCCGCGGCGCCCCCATCGTGGTCAAGGCGGACGGGCTGGCGGCGGGCAAGGGGGTCTACGTCGCCCAAACCGTTGACGAAGCGCTGCAAGGGCTCAAGGAGATCATGGTCGAGTGCGCCTTCGGCGAGGCGGGACGGAAGGTGGTCGTCGAGGAGTTCCTGGACGGCGAAGAGGCCTCCTTCTTCGCCTTCACCGACGGCCGCCACATCCTGCCGCTGGCCGCCTGCCAGGACCACAAGGCCGCCTATGACAACGATACCGGGCCCAACACCGGCGGCATGGGGGCCTATTGCCCGGCGCCGGTGGTCACTCCCGCGCTCTACGAGAAAATCGTCACCGAGGTGGTACGCCCCACCATCGACGGCATGGCGGCGGAGGGGTGCCCCTACCGCGGCATCCTTTTCATCGGCCTGATGATCAAGGGGGCTCAGATCAAAGTGCTGGAATACAACGTCCGCTTCGGGGATCCCGAGACCCAGCCGCTGCTGATGCGGATGAAATCGGACCTGGTGCCGGTGCTTATGGCCTGCGCCGGCGGCGAACTGGAGGAAAAAACCCTCCAATGGCATCCGCAAACCGCGGTCTGCGTCGTCATGGCCTCGGGGGGCTATCCCGGCGCCTACCAAAAGGGTTTTGAAATCCAGGGCCTGGAGGAGACCGCCGGAATGGGGGATCTGTTCGTTTTCCACGCCGGAACGGACCGCGCCGGCGGGCGGATCGTCAACGTCGGCGGGAGGGTTCTGGGGGTGACCGGCCTCGGCTCCGACACTGCGGCGGCCATCGAGCGGGCCTACAAAGGGGTTGAAAAAATCCGCTGGGAGGGAGTTCACTACCGCCGCGACATCGGCCACAAGGCCCTTCGGAACAAAGGAGCCTAACCACCATGGAAACGACACCGCGAGTCGGCATTCTGATGGGCAGCGCCAGCGACTACGACATCATGCTGGAGGCGGCCCGCACCCTCAGGGAATTCGGCATCCCCTTCGAGATGACGGTCTCCAGCGCCCACCGCTCCCCGGCGCGGACCTCCCGCTATGCCCGCGAGGCGCTCTCCCGCGGCCTGGAAGTGCTCATCGTCGGCGCCGGCGCGGCCGCCCATCTGGCCGGGGTGGTGGCCTCCGAGACCACGCTGCCAGTGGTGGCGGTCCCCATCGACTCCTCGTCTCTCAAAGGGCTCGACGCCCTGCTCGCCACCGTGCAGATGCCCGCCGGCGTCCCCGTCGCCACCATGGCCATCGGCAAGCCGGGGGCCCGCAACGCCGGAGTTCTGGCGGCCCAGATTCTGGCCCGCGGCGATGCGGCCCTCGGCGACAAGCTGCGCCGTTTCAAGGCGGAGCTGGAAAACGAGATCGAAAGCCGGGCCAGGGCGGTGGAGGACCGGCTCCGCAACGACCTCGGCTGAACCGTCGCTGGCGCCGGAAGGATTGAACCGCCCCCTTTCCCCCATGGGCCCCCCATGACCGAACGCCTGTTGCGCACCCTTGCCTCCCTGCGCGTGACCCTGCCGCTGCTGTTCGGTCTGGCGCTGGGAGCACTGCTCGGCACCGTCATGCCCCAGAACCTGGGCGAGGCGGACTACCTGCGTCTTTTCGGCCCGACCCTGGCCCCCCTTCTCGGGATGCTGGGGCTGTTCGATGTCTACCGCTCCCCTTGGTTCATCACCCTGCTGGGGCTGTTGGCCCTCAATCTCTGCCTCTGCACCTGGCGCCTCGTTCCCGCCCTCCGGCGCACCCTTCGAGAATTTCCCCCCGCACCCACGGCGGCCCGGACCGGAAGACACTTCTCCGAGCCTTTTTCCGTGACGGGATTAAGCCCGGAAGAGGCCGCCCGTGCCGTTGAAACCTTTCTGGCAAACCGCTTCTCACCCCTCCGGCGCCGTCAGGAGGGCGAAACCATCCATCTCTTCGCCCAGCGCGGCGCCTGGACCCGGCTCGCGGTCATCACCATCCATGGGTCGGTGCTGCTGATTCTGGCCGGAGGAGCGGCGGGACTGCTGTGGGGATTCCAGGGGTACGCCGTCATCAGGGAAGGAGAAACCGCTCATGAACTGCTCCCGACCCGCGGCGGCAAGCCCCTGCCGCTTGGTTTCGGCCTGCGCTGCGACGACTTTTCCGTCGCCTTCCACGAAGGCCACCGCCTTCCCAGGGAATTCAAAAGCCGGGTGTCGATCCTCGAAGGGGGACAAACCGTCGTGGAGCGGCAGCCGATCACCGTCAACGCCCCCCTCGGCTATCGGGGCATCCGGTTTTACCAGTCCAATTACGGTCCCGCCGCGCCGCCGCAGGTGACGCTGCAAATCAGGCACCCTTCCCTTCCCCATCCCTGGGAGCAAACCCTGGCCCCCGGCGAAAACCGACCGCTGCCGGGAGGAGGCACGCTGCGCCTGCTCCGCTTCAGTCCAACCTTTCGGGAGTTCGGCCCCACCGCCCTGGCGGAGCTGCTCCTTCCCGGCAACCAGGAACTCACGCTGCCGGTGTTCAAAAACCACCCCGAGCTCAGCGACCACCATGGGGGCGGAGGGTTCCGCCTGAAACTGGTCGGGTTCCGGCAGCCCTACTACACGGTGCTGCTGGCCGGATACGATCCGGGCGTCGGCCTGGTCTGGGCGGGTTTCCTGCTGCTGGGGGGAGGGTTGGCGACGGCCCTGCTGTGGCCCCGGCGCCGGATCTGGATTTCCATCGTGGCCGGCCGCGACCGTCTCGACATCGCCGTCACGGGAGAAGGGCGCCACCCGCTGCGACCGGAGGAGGCCTTCTTGGCGACCCTGAGCCATGAGTTGCGACGGCGCCTCGCGAAGGGAAGCTGAAACGATGTCCAGCACCGTCCTCATCAATGCCGCCACCCTGTTCCTGTTCGGCGCGCTGCTGTGCCTGCTGCTGTTCGCGGTCGGCGGCAAGCACAGGTTCGGGAACTGGGCCCAGGCCGCCGCGGCAGCCGGTTTTCTGGCCCTGACCGGTGCTCTGCTGCTGCGCTGGCGGGAATCGTACCGGCTGCTGGGGGGGGAAGGCCATATCCCCCTCACCAATTTCTACGAATCGCTGCTGTTCTTCGCCTGGGCGCTGCTGCTGGTCCATTTCCTGCTGCAACTCCGTTTCCGGCTGCCGCTGCTCGGGACCATGGCCATCCCTTCGGCGCTGCTGGCGCTGCTGGCCGCCCAGTGGAGCGCCGATGCCGCCATCCGTCCCCTGGTCCCGGCCCTGAAGAGCAACTGGCTGACCTTCCATGTGGCGACCTGTTTCCTCGGCTATGCCGCCTTCGCGGCCGGCGCCGCGGCGGCCATGCTGTTGGTGGCGCGAAAGAGTCAGGCCTCCAAAATGGAAAAGGGGTTGCTCCCCGGTCCGGAACTCCTCGAAGAGATCCACCTCCAGGCCGTCACGGTCGGATTTTTACTCCTCACCCTCGGCATCCTCACCGGTTCCGCCTGGGCGCATGGCGCCTGGGGCTCCTACTGGAGCTGGGACCCCAAGGAGACCTGGAGCCTGATCGTCTGGCTGATCTACGCGGCCTGGCTCCATGCCCGCCTGAGCCGCGGCTGGAGCGGCAAACGGCTGGCCTGGCTGTCGCTTCTGGGGTTTGCAGCCACCCTGTTCTGCTGGCTGGGGGTCAATCTGCTGCTGCCGGGATTGCACAGCTACGGAGGGATGTGAACAGCCTCCAGAGCCGGAGCGGGGACCGAAGCCCCTTTCTCCGGACCGGGCTCAGCGCTCGGGAGGCACGGGCTGGAGGGTGTAAAAACGGTTGTAGACCCAGGTCAGGGAAACGGCGAAGAGAGCGGAAGCCACCCCGATGAGGACGTTGTAGAAGGGGGGAGCCGCCAGGGAAAGGCGGATCAGGAGGGTCGCCAGGGCATACCCGGAATTGCGGAACACGCCGCGGAATTCCGGCAGATAGTATTGGGCGATCAACACCAGCAGGATGTCGCTGAAAATCAGCACCGTATAGAAATTGGGGAAAAAGGGGAACAGCCCCCGGCCGCTGACCAAAAACCAGACGCCATAGAAAGCCATCCCGGCAAAAACAATCAGGATCGCCAGCGCAACCCCCTTTTTGGCGGCAACGAAACGGTCCCGCACCGGCCCCGGCGGCAGCGTGTCCTGCGATTTCAGCAACAGGTGACTGTAGCACCCGAGCAGGGCGAAGATCGCCAGAGCGCCGCCGCCGTCGGCGAGAATCCGCCACAAAACCTCGACCTGATCGGTGGTCAAGGCGATCGGCTCCGGAAGCAGCGAGAGCTCTTTGAAGGAATTCCGAACAAAGATCAGGGCCAGAATCTCGAACTGCTTGCCCAGCGCCCGGGAGACGGAACAGGGAAGCGTGAAAATCAGGCTGACGACCTCCATCCCCATCACCAGGGTGAAGGCGATATTGATGGCCTGATAGTGGCTGGTCGGAATCCGCCCCGACAGAAAAGGCGGAAGCAGCCCCCGGCGGCTCAATTCGATGGCGGTTAAGGCCAAAAGAAAGGAGCCGACCAGCGTGGCGGCCGCGCACCGCTGGGTGGCCGGTTTTTCCCACCAAGCGCTCAAGGGGTCGAAGATCCGAGAAATTTCCACCATGGGGTCAGGTCTTGCTTTTTGCTGATTTTTCCGGATGCCGGCAGATCCGGCTGACGGTCGAATAATGCAGTCCCAACCGGCGCCCGATCTCCTGCTGGGAAAATCCGTACTCCCGATGAGCCCTGGCGATGGCCCGATCCCGATCCGTTCGGGGAAGACCATCCGGCAACAGCTCCGCCAGCGGAGGCCGGAACAGCAGCCGTTCCTGGCGGGGAATTTCCTCCAGATCCTTTTTTTCCTCCAGAGCGGGACGCATCTTTTCGACAAAGGCCTCATCCCCCAGCAGGCATTGCCCCTTGAGCTGCTCCCACGGAGAGGGACTCTTGACGCCCTCCCGGACAAAGGCGCGATAGGCCTCGCGAGCGGCCTCCGGATCCTCGTCAAACTGGCTCAGCAGCCGCTCGGTCTGCAAAAATGGCGGCGGCTTGACCCGCCCCGCCGTGGCCAGGTAGCTGGACCAAGGGTAGTCGGCCGGATCGGCGACGGCGCCACAACGCACCGGGTTGAGCACGATATAGCGGCAAAGCTCCAGCAGATAGTTGTCGGCATCCACCAGGATCGCCTTGAACCGCCCCTGGAGGAGATGCCCGACCCGGCCCGTGCGCCGGTTGAAGCGCTGGGTATAGACCCCATTGAGCTGGCGCATCCCTTGGGAAAGGTTGCCTTTGGGGGTTTCAATCAGCAGATGGTAATGGTTGTTCATCAGACAGTAGGCATGGCACAGCCAGCGGAACTTCTTTACCGTTTCGGCCAGGACCGCAAGAAACAGCACTTGGTCGCAGGAATCTTCAAAAATCGCCATGCGGCCGTTGCCACGGGAAGTGACATGGTAAAAAGCACCGGGGAATTCGATGCGGAGGGGGCGTGCCATGGACCTCTTTTATCATATAAAAAAGCAAAGGGCAAGACCTGACCCCAAAAAAAAAGGGGTTCATTTATTTGGGACGGTAAAGGCGGCCCATGTTTTCGATCTCGGCGGCGATTTCGTCCCGCAGCGCCTCGGGCGCCAGCACCTCGACGTCAGCCCCGTACTGGAGGATGAAGAGCTGCACCTCGCGGAAATCGGCGACCGGGAAGGAGAGCAGCAGGCCGCCGTCGGAAAGCTCCTCGACGGCCTGCTCCGGGTGCCAGTGCCGCTCCCGGATCCAGGGGGCGACGTCGGGGGCGAACCGGAGCCGGACCGTGACCAGCTCCGCTCCCTGGAAGATGCCAAAGCCCCCCTCTATCTGGTGGCGCCACTGCTCCGGGGGGCGTGGGTCGAAGCCGGTTTTGTCGACCCGGAGGCTGGTGATCCGGGAGAGGGAAAAACGCCGCCAGTCCTGTTTCTCCCGGCAGAAGGCGATCAGCATCCAGGTGCCCATGTAGTGGCGGAGGTGGTGGGGCTCGACGGTGCGGTGGGTCGGCTCGCGGGGATTCCGGGGGGAGCGGTAGTCGAAGGTGAGCAACTGGTTTTTTAGCAGCGCGTCGGCCACCCGCCGGAAGGTTTCGGCGGGCGCCGGGGCAAAGCCGTGCCACTGGGCGGAGAAGGCCTCGCTGAGACGCCGGCCGCTGAGGCCGATCTGTTCGGTCTGGGTCAGAAGCCGTTTTCCGAAATGCTCGACGGCGCGGCTGATGAAACCGCCGGCGGAATGGCTCAAAAGGTTGCCGGCCAGCAGCAGGGCAAGCACCTCCTGCTGGTGGACCTGCATGAAGGGGAGTTGGAAAGCGGCATCGGCGTAGCGGTAGCCGCGGCGCTCGGCGTCATACTCCAGGGGGACGTTGAAGCGCTCCCGGAACCGTTCGATATCGCGCTGGGCGGTGCGGCGGGAGAGTTCGAAGCGCGCCGCCAGGGTGCGGGCATTGGGATGGCGACCGGCCCGGATCTGGCCGTCGAACCAGAGATAGCGTTCCATGCCGAGATTTTCGGACATCGCCGGTCTCCTCCGTTTTTACCGCCGCGGGCGCCGCTATCCTTTTTCGTCCGGCTCGACATG
>JAFGOW010000082.1 GCA_016926265.1 Deltaproteobacteria bacterium
AGGTCGGGGCGGTCGGAGCCGGTGGTGTCCATGGCCTCGGCGTAGCTCATGCGCGGGAACGGGCGCGGCAGCGTGATGCCGCCGAGGGCGAACATCCGCGCCGCCAGCTCCTCGATCAGTTCATAGAGGAACTCCTCGTCGATGAAGGAGGCCTCCAGATCAAGCTGGGTGAATTCGGGCTGGCGGTTGGGCCGCAGGTCCTCGTCGCGGAAGCAGCGCGCCATCTGGAAATAGCGCTCCAGCCCGCCGATCATCAACAGCTGTTTGAAAAGCTGCGGAGACTGGGGAAGGGCGTAGAAGCTCCCCTGGTGGACGCGGCTCGGCACCAGGTAGTCGCGGGCGCCCTCCGGGGTGCTCATGGTCAGGTTCGGGGTCTCCACCTCGACGAAGCCGCGCTCGTCGAGGAAGCGCCGCACGCACTGGAAGATGCGGTGCCGCATCAGCAGGTTGTGCTGCATCGCCGGGCGGCGGATGTCGAGATAGCGGTACTGGAGCCGCAGCTCTTCCGAAACGGCTTCGCCCCCGGCACTCTCGGCGCCGGCGACCAGGCTCCTGTCGGAGATGGCAAACGGCAACGGATCCGATTCGGCGAGAACCGCCATGCTCCGGACGAAAACCTCCAGCTCCCCGGTGGCGAGATTCGGATTCTCGGTGCCGGGCAGCCGCCGTCGGACCTCCCCGGCGACCTCCAGACAGTACTCGGCTCGCAGCCCCTGGGAGGCGCGGCAGACCTCGGCGGGGGCGGTCTCGGGGCTGAAGACGATCTGGACCAGGCCGCTGCGGTCGCGCAGATGGATGAAAAGCAGGCCGCCGTGGTCGCGATAGGCGTCCACCCAGCCGCACAGCTGCACGGTGCGGCCCACCAGCTCCTCGGTCAGCTCGCCGCAAAAAAAGCGTTGGGAATAGCTCATGGTGACTGCTTCCTTTGAATAAAAGCGGGCACCCGGCCGGCACCCGCCTCAACTGGGAAAACCGGCGGATTCGACACCGGATGGGATCATGCTTCGGAAGGGCCGGCCTCGCCGGACCGGCCCGAAACCGGCGAAAAACCGAAAACCGGCCCGCTACTGACCGATGCGCCCGTTCTTGCCGGGGTTTTTGAGCCACTGGATGACGTCCTTGCCCAACACCTTGATGCACCGCTCCAAGACGCCGCAGGAACTCTTGTAGCCGGCCCAGGCGCCGCCTCCCGAGCTGCGGAAGCCGGTGAAGTTCCCGATTTCGACCCCGTTTTTCAACAACCGCCCTTTGATGGAGACCTGTTTGTGATGTCCGACAAAGGCGTTGCCGCCGGAAATGGCGTTGGTAATCTCCACCAACAGCACCAGCCCCTTCTTCTTGGCCGCGTCCTTATCCCGGACGATCTTGAAACCGCCGTCGGCCTGGGCCGCCTCTTCGAGGAAATCGATCTGTCCCTCGGGGAGTTTGCACGAATCGAGAATCCCCTTGGCGATCATCGACGTATCACTGTACGGCGCTGTCAGGGGAACATAAACGACGATCGGCTCCGCCATGGCGACGCCGGAAAAAACGAGAATGGCCGCAGATAAAAGGAATGCCTTCCATTTGGTGCCCATGCCGATATCCTCCCTGTTTGGAATTGTCCTTGCCCGATTCCTATCGGGCCGGTTGTGAAAACCTCCCCGTTGCGGGGAAATTGCTGCAAGAAAATATCATAAATTGCCCCCCACCACCCAAAAAAGATTCGTCCTTTCTTAAAAAAATGCCGATGACGAGCCTTGCGCCGCTGAAAGCGCAAAACTGCGGGAGCGGGTTCCCTATTCCAAAAAATCTGATAGAATCCCTCTGTTTCAGGGATACCACAGGGGCAGCCGGGATACCGGAACATCCCGCAGAAAGCGGATTCCGGCCATTCCGACGGGAAAATCCGCCGCTGGTCCCGCCCTGTTTCCGAATCAAACCGCCATCGCGAGAAAAAACATGCGCCAACACGCCATTTCGCCCCTGCTTCCGCAAACCAGGCCGGCCCTTCACCAGGCCGGCGTTATTCTCTTCGGGTTGCTGCTGACCTGCGGCGGCCTGACGCGCCCCCAGGCGCAGGCCGCGGCGCCTCCGTTCGGCTATGACTCGGTCGTATCCGAGGCCCGGCAACTGGCCTCGAAACCTTATCGGGATCTCACCGGCAAGGTTCCGGAGCCGTTGCTCAAACTCGATTACGAGCAGTGGCGGGAAATCCGCTACCCCCCCCAAAACGCCCTGTGGCGGAAGGAGGGCCTCCCCTTCACCGTGCAATTCTTTCACCCCGGCCTCTATTACGACCGCCCGGTCGAGATCCACATCGTCGACGCCGCCGGCAAGGCCCGCCCGTACCCCTTTGACCGCGAGCAGTTCAGTTACGACATCCCCCGCCTCAAGCAGTATGCTCCAAAGGATCTGGGATTTGCCGGGTTCCGCATCCATCATCCCCTCAACACGCCGGATTACCAGGACGAAGTGGCCGCCTTCCTCGGCGCCAGCTACTTCCGGGCCGTGGGGCAAGGGATGAATTACGGCCTTTCGGCGCGCGGCATCGCCGTCGACACCTGCCTTCCCAGCGGTGAGGAGTTCCCCTGGTTCCGCAAGTTCTGGCTCGTTCAGCCCGCTCCAAAGGCCGATCGCGTCGTCGTTTTCGCCCTGCTCGACGGGCCCAGCCTGAGCGGCGCTTTCGAGTTCGTCATCCGGCCGGGGAAAGAGACGGTCATGGATGTCAGGAGCACTCTCTTCCCGAGGCGGGAAATCCGGCAGCTCGGCATCGCCCCGCTGACCAGCATGTTTCTCTGGGGCGAGGAGCGCGCGCGGCGGGTACTGGACGATTTCCGCCCGGAAGTCCACGACTCGGACGGCCTGATGGTGGCCACCGGCGAGGGGGAATGGATCTGGCGGCCGCTCTTCAATCCCCGCACCCTGCTGGCAACCTCGTTCCGGACCGTCAACCCCAAGGGCTTCGGCCTCAGCCAGCGGGACCGAAATCCCGACCACTATCATGACCTGGAGAGCAACTACGAGAACCGCCCCAGCCTCTGGATCGAGCCGCTGGGGGCGTGGGGGGCGGGACGGGTGGCGCTGTTTCTGATCCCGTCGGACCTGGAGGTCATGGACAACATCGTGGCCTGCTGGATTCCGGAGTCGCCGCCGGTTCCGGGAAAAGCGCTCCGCTTCGACTATCGGATGGGTTGGCACTACTTTTCCGGCGGTCACCGCCCCCCGGCCGGCTGGGTGACGGCGACGCGGAACGCGGCCGGCAGAAACCCCGACCGGAGAAGGTTCGTGGTCGATTTCGACGGCCCGGAGCTCGCCGCCCTCCCCGCCGATCAGCCCCCGCAGGCGGTCATCGATGTCGGGGCCCACGCCAGGCTGGCGGAGCAGCAGCTCCTCAAGGTTCCGCACAACCGCCAATGGCGGCTGCTGTTCGAGATCGACCGCGGCGGCATCCCGGCGGAACAGCGGCTGGCGCCGGTGGAGCTCCGGGCTTTTTTGAAACGGGGGCGGGAGGTGCTGACCGAAACCTGGAGCAGCGTTTACGAATGGTGAAAAAGGGCAGGAAAACAGCCGGGGTTATTTCATCCAACGACCCAAAGGACGCGAATTGAATTGCGGCATCAAGAGGAAAATGGGAAATCAAGCTGGCCGTCAAGCTGCTGGTGATGGCTTAATGCCCCTTCCGGCCCTCCCTTGGCGGGGTTGGCGGCCGTGGCGGCGTAGAAGCGGGTCTGTACCAGCCTTGGCACTATGTAATTTATAAATTACACTTTATCCATTCCTGAGATTCTTCAAAGCACCACCTTTTCCAAATAGCTGACCGGCCTCAAGGACAGGCAGGGGAGGATGCGGATTTTAGCGCGCTTGGACCGCCTGGCCATGGGCCATTTCGGAGACACCCAACCGGTGGGCAAAGGGATTTCCGAACTGCGCATCCACTGCGCCCCTGACTGCCGGGTTTATTTCACGCAGCGCGGGACGCGGTTGGTCCTCCTGCTGTGCGGCGGGGGCCAATCCACTCAAGCGGGGAACATCGAGCAGGCCAGAAGGATCGCAAAGGAATGGAAGGAGTAGATCATGGCGGAGAAATTCACCAAATTCGACAGCGCCGAACACCTCAAAACCCCTGAGGACATGGCTGCCTATTTCGACGCCTGCCTGGAGGAGGCCGGGGACGATCCGGCCTTTATCGCCCAGGCGCTCGGGGTCATCGCCCGGGCTCGGGGCATGACCCAACTGGCGCGGGACACCGGCCTGGCGCGGGAGAACCTGTACAAGGCGCTGTCCGCCGAAGGCAACCCGGAATTCGCCACCATCCTCAAGGTGATCAAGGCCCTCGGCTTGAAGCTGCGCGCCAAGGCGGCATGAGGAACGCCACGAAAAAATCCAAATTTCCGTTGGGAGAGTTCAAAAAAGGCTGGGAAAATAGCCGAACGAGACATCGGCCAGGAATCTTTTGGGGGCTGGTTTGAAGAATTTGTAAACCGGCGGGAGGGACAAACAAATCTTTCAATTCCCGAAGCCTGATAATCCCTTGTTATCCCCCGCGGCCTTCGAGCTAAAGCAGTAGAGCAAGCGCGTGCCCGACGATGTCCCCTCAATCTTTCAATTTACAAATGGGTGACCCCGGTGCCTGCCCTTTTTGAAACTGTGGTTGACATTAACGGTCTGCACAAGCAGCGAAACACGCTCTAACAGGGCCGAGGTGACGGTATGTAAGAAGCTATTATCGTTCGGCTACTGTTTCCAGCAAATCGGAGTCAAATATAGCAACGGGGGCGATAACCGGTTCATTTACTGGAACTTTGGCTCCATAGCGTTCTTTCAATTTAATCTTTACAGCCGGATGTTTAAGATCAAAGCTTCCAAGTTTGGCAAGAGGCGCGAGCTCTATACCACCGGCGGATTTGTACAGCTTCCAGACGAGTTCGGAACAGTAAATCCTCTCATCAGACCATTCAAAAGTGAGGTCGTATGGTTTGCCTTCGAAGCGCTTGTTTTCCTGATGCATCTTCTTCACCACCGCTTCAGACAATGGCGACTTGAGGCGTTTAATGACGTAATGCCTGTCCTTCCCTCGGTTTAACCACTGTTTTAACGGCGTGTACTTGACCGGCTGAACCGCCTCGAAAACAAAAGGTTTTCCGTCTTTGAAAAGTACAATGCCCACATGACTGTAGCGAGACTTGGTTGCTGCTTGCACGGCCTGGCTCTGAGAAGAGAGCGATGTTTGAAAAACTATATCCCCAGGCTGCGGTACGTAACTGAAGGCGCTGGAGCCAACCAGCAGAAAAAAGAACACAAGCAGTCCGCGCATCAATGCCTCCCAACCGCCCAACCAAGGGCAAGACATGAAAAAACCCTTTTTGAATTATCGATGTTTTACCGTATTAAATTTTTATATGAAAAACAAGCCGGAATCTCCCCTTTATGCCTGTCAAACAGACTCGAAACCCTGCCAGTCAAGAGCAGCTCACTGAACGGAAGAATGGGAATTTTTCACGGAAATTTTTTTGACCTCTCCCCGAGCATTTTCCAAAAGCTAACAAGCACCAGCGGTCACGACTGGCGGATGCGGGGATCGGCCAGGGCGTAGCCGACGTCGGCCAGCAGGTTGCCGACCAGGGTCAGGACCGCGCCGATGACGAGAATCCCCATGATCAGGGGGTAGTCCCGCATCATGACGCCGTCGTAGAAGAGTTTCCCCATGCCGGGGATGGCGAAGATCGTCTCGAAGATGACACTGCCGCCGATCAGACCCGGCACCGAAAGGCCGAGGATGGTGATGATCGGCAGCAGGGCGTTGCGCAGGGCATGCTTGAGGATCACGGCCCGCTCCGAGAGCCCCTTGGCCCGGGCCGTGAGGATGTAGTCCTGGCGCACCACCTCCAGCATGTTGGAGCGCATGTAGCGGGAGAAACCGGCCAGCCCTCCGAAGGCGGAGATGAAGACCGGCAGCAGCAGATGGCGCAGCAGGTCGAGAAGCTTCCCTCCCATCCCCAGATACTCGAAGCCGAAGGATTTGAGCCCGGCGATGGGGAGGATCCCCAGCCGCACCCCGAAGAAATCCATCAGCAACAGCGCCAGCCAGAAGGAGGGGGTGGCAAATCCCAGGAAAACGAAGATCGTGGTCGCCCGGTCGAAGGGGGAGTCCTGGTGGACGGCGGAGAGGATCCCGATCGGGATCGCCACCCCCAGGATGACCAGGATCGAAAGGACGTTGATGAGGATGGTGACCGGCAGCCGCTCGGCGATCTTGTCGAGCACCGGGCGGTGATCCTGGGAGAAGGATTCGCCGAAATCGAGCCGCACCAGACGCCCCAGCCACTTGCCGTACTGGACGTAGAGCGGCTTGTCGAGTTCGTAATAGGCCCGCAGCCGCTCATGAAGCTCGGAACTGGCTTCGGGGTTGAGCTGAATCTGCAGATCGGTCGGCTCCCCCGGCGCCAGATGAATCACGGTAAAGGTGATGAGCGTGATCCCGAGCAGCATCGGGACCATCATCGCCACCCTTTTCAGCAGATAGAAAAACATCCCCTTCGCCCCTTGTTCCGAACCATCCCCGAAAACCGCGGACGGCGCCGTTCCCCATCCCCCGGCCCAGGGACCGGTGGCCCGTCCCTGGGCCTTTGTCCCTGGTTTTTACCAATGACAAATGACTATTGACCAATGACGTCTTTCCGGAATTTCACCGCCGATACTTCCACTCCCGCTCCGGCACATGCCAGCGGATGAAGTTGTGCATGATGCCGATGGGCGCCGCCTCGATGCCCCGGAACCGGGCCGCCACCACCGGCAGGGCGTCCGGGACATAGAGAAAGGCGTAGGGCTGCTCCTCGGCCAGGATCTCCTGAAACCGGAAGTAGATCTTCCTGCGCTGCTCCTGGTCGAGGGTGCGGCGGCCCTGTTCCAGGAGTTCGTCAGCTTCCGGATTGTTGAAATGGATGAAGTTGAGTTCGCCGACCTTGGTCTTGCTCGAATGCCAGACGTTGTAGCCGTCGGGATCGGGCGGCACCGTCCAGCCGAGCAGGGTCGCCTCGAACTTGCCGGGGTTGATGAACTCTTTGAGAAACGAAGCCCATTCGATGACCCGCAGCCGGACCTCGATCCCCACCTCCCTGAGCCGCCGCTGGATGATCTCGCCGGCCTTGATGCGCTGATCGTTGCCCTGGTTGGTGACGATGGTGAAGGAGAAGGGACGTCCCTCCCGGTCGAGGATGCCGTCGCCATCGCTGTCTTGCCACCCCGCCTGCCGCAGCAACTCGCGGGCCTGGTCCGGCTGGTAGGGGTAGTACCCGACCCCGGGGTTGTGGGGCCAGGTGCCAGGGACGTAGGGACCGTTGGCCACCTGCCCGAGCCCCAGCAGCACCCCCTTGACGATCTCCTGCCGGTCGATGGCGTAGGAGAGGGCCTGCCGCACCCGCTTGTCCTGAAAGAGGGGTTGGCGCAGATTGAAGCCGAGGTAGGTGTAAGCCATGGCCGGATAGCGGTACTTGCGAAAGTTGCGGCGGAAGTTGAAGGTGTCGGACTGGCGGGCGTACTGCAAGGGGGTCAGCCCCATCTCGTCGATACCGCCGGTCTGCAACTCCAGAAACATGGTGGTCGGATCGGGGACGACCCGGAACACCACCCGCTTGAGGTAGGGGGACCCCTCGAAATAATCGGGGTTGGCCTCCAGCACGATCCGCTCGCCCCGCCGCCATTCCCTGAAGACGAAAGGGCCGGTGCCGACCGGGGCGGAGGAAAGGGGGCTCTTGGTGATTTCGACATGCTCCAGCAGGTGGCGGGGTTGGATGTCGAGCCCCCAGCTGCTCAGGGCCGAGGCCAGCGGCTTGGCGTAACGGACCACGAAGGTGTGGGGATCGGGGGTCCAGGCCTGCTCCACTTGGCGGTAACGTTCGGCGTAGGCTGTGGGGGTCTTGGGATCGATGTAGAGCCGGTAGGTGAAGAGGACGTCGGCGGCGGTGAAGGGGTGGCCGTCGTGCCAGGTCACCCCTTTCCGAAGGTGGAAAGTGAGAGTGAGGCCGTCGGGAGAGAGCTCCCACGATTCGGCCAGGTCCCCCTCGATCTCGAGATTCTTGCCGTAGCGCACCAGGCCGTTGTAGATCAGGCTGTTGACGCTGGAGGAGGTGCCGTCGGAGGCCAGCACCGGCAGCAGGGTGACGGCATCGGCGTTACTCCCCATGATGATGGTGTCGCCGTGAACGGGGGGACGCGCCGGCTCCTCGGCGACCACCACCGGTTGCTCCGGCGAACAGGAGCCGAAAAGCAGCGCCGCCATTCCCACTCCCAGCGCCGTGACCGCCAACCGCCGTTTCGCCATCCATCGTCCCCTGACAGGCCGCTTAAAAACAGGAATCGAGACTCTCGGGCCGAACGCGAAAACTTTGAAAAGCGCCCGCCTTTAAAAATGCTTCGGCTACGCGGAAACGCTTTTTTCCCACAGCCTGCCCGCCCTTGGCTTCACGGCAGGGAAAGCACCCGGAACCCCTCGGGAGGGGACAGTTCGAACAGGCCGTCTCCGAGAGGGGCATTGACCTCCAGCGCCGTGAAGCGGATCGCCACCTCGAGCTGCCGAAGCGGCAGCAAGAATTTCATTTCCAGGGGGAACCCGCCATGTTCAGCGCTGAAATCACCGTACCAGGCCTCCAGCACCTTTTCCCCCCGGCGCGAGAGGATCAGCCGCACCAGTTGCCGGTCGCGGCTGAAATGCAGCTCCTGCACCTCGTCATCTCCGGAGCCCGACAGCCGATATCCGTCGGCAGTCGCCGCCGCCAACCAGATGCCGTCCTCCAGCGGCGGCGTCTGGTGCAGGGCCAGCGCCACCAGGTCGCGGGAACTGACGGGCAGCCGCAGCAGACGGTCGAGATTGGCCGCCGACGGCGCCCCCCTGAAAAAGGCCCCCTGGGAAAGATCGAGGGCGGCCGCCTCACGGTTGTTGAGCGCCGCCACCAGCACCGGCGACCCAAACAGCCCCAGCAGTTCGAGGCGCAGGCGGTCCGGCTGCCGAACCAGCAGCACCTGACGGCTGTTGAGGGTTTTCCCCTCCTCCTCCCGGTAGCCGACCCGGGCCTCGCCGCGCAGGCTGAAAACGGCCGCTTGCCGCTGTCTCCACTCCCCCAGCACCTCCGCGGCCGTCACCGCTTCCGGCGGCGGAACCGGCGGGGGCACGGCGCAGGAACAGA
>JAFGOW010000083.1 GCA_016926265.1 Deltaproteobacteria bacterium
AGAGCAGGCCGTCACGCAAGTGGACCTACGCGTAGCCTCGTAAACGAATTGAAGGAGCCGACCCTGTGGTCAGAAGGGGAAGGCCGTTGGATGGATGCTGAAATAACGGAAGTGGCATCCGTCGACTTCCGGGGTAGTAGGGTCGGCATGTTCTTGAAGATTTATTGTCCAGTGCTGGAGACCCGTTGCGGCGGTGGGGAGGCCATCGACTAGTGCGTATAAGGAAACGAAGGCGCAACAGGCCGTAGCGGGAGTCGGAGGGGTTCATCGTACCGATTGAGGCGAGGGACAACATAACCCCGTCCGAGGGAAGGGACCCTGCTTTGTTCATGTAACCGAAGCCAAGTAGGGTGGGCAAACAGCTTTATCGTTTGCCCATCGTTTACCAAAAATAAAGGTGGGCAGAAAAGCGTTGCCCACCCTACCAGGCTTTCATCTTCCCGATTTTTTCAAAAAAATTCATCTGTTTATTTCCCGAATCCTTGAGCGTTCGGGAAAGATGCAAAGAATATCAATGGAATACCAACGAGTTGCCGGTGCACACCCCAAGGATCCTGTTCACTCCCTCAGGTATTCGAGAATCGGTCCGATAGTGGGTGATCCGTATCGGGCGTGATACACTTTAGGCAACGGACATGCTTTTGCTTATCCTCCGGTTGAAAAAAAGGAAATCCCATGAGCGAAGATATCAAGACGATTCAGGAGTTGCTCCGGACGCTTCGGAAATTCGGGGAAGACCCGGCGATTATCTCCTTTGGTAAAGAGGAGGTCGAGACCAGGACCTACCGGGATCTTTTCGAGGAGGTTGCCGGACTTTCCGCGGGCCTGGCGAAATCCATAAACAAAGATCAGGAAACCGTGGCAATTTGTGCCGGCAACAGCCCCCAGTGGGTGGCGGCGGCCCTGGCCGTGATTTATTCGGGCAACATTCTCCTGCCGATCGACCAGCAGTCGGATGGCGGAACCCTCGAACACATATTCCGGGACAGCGGGGCGGGGTTTGTCTTTGCTGATGACGATACCGCCGAAAAGATCGCTGCTCTGGAGCTCGCCGAAATGCCCCGGATATTCCGGCTCGATGTCGCCGAGGGCGACGAGCGCCGCCTTGCGGCCACCGAGCCGGTATCTGGAAACTTTTTCCGGAGGGCGGCGCCGGACGACACCGCCGTGCTTTTTTATACCTCCGGCACCACGGGAGCGCCCAAGGGAGTGCCCTTGAGCCATGCCAATTTGGTCGGCCAGCCCGAGGCGATCGGGGAGACGGAGCTGATCATCCCCTCCGACCGGGTTTTGCTGCCGCTGCCCATGCACCACGTCTACCCCTTTGTCCTCGGCATGCTGACCCCCCTGGCCACGGGGCTGCCGATCGTTTTTCCCGACTCCTTGACCGGCCGGGCCATCGTCAGGGCGGTTGCCGAAGGCGGGGCGACGATCATTATCGGGGTGCCGCGGCTGTACAGGACCCTTTACGACGGGATCCATTCCAGGATAGCCGAGCGGGGCCGGATCGCGGCCCTGACATTCGACGCAATCTTGGGCGCATCCGGATTTCTGCGCCGCCGATTCGGCATCCTGGCCGGCCGCCGCCTGTTCCCCTTTATCCACCGGCAATTCGGCTCATCCCTGCGGGTCCTGGCCTCCGGCGGTTCCGCCCTTGACCGGCGGCTGGCCCATAATCTCGAAGGGTTGGGCTGGCAGGTGGCGGTAGGCTACGGGCTCACCGAAACTTCCCCGATGCTGACCATCAATCTACCAGGCAGCGGCAGGCTGCGGAGCGTCGGCAAGGCGATTAAGGGGGTGGATATCTCCATTTCCAATGCCGATCCGCCGGACTCATCATTATCGGCTGATTCGGATAACTCCCCCGAGAAAACGGGGGAAGTGCTGGTCCGGGGCCCGAACGTCTTCAAGGGTTACCTGCACCTGCCGGATCAAACCAGGGAAGCGTTCACGGAAGAGGGCTGGTTCCGCACCGGCGATCTCGGCCGCCTCGACGGGGAAGGTTTTCTCTATCTGCACGGCCGCGTCAAAACCCTGATGGTCACCGAAAGTGGCGAGAATCTCCAACCTGATGAAATCGAGGAAATATACGAGGGCCATCCCGCCATCCGGGAGATCGGCGTTTTCTTGAATCAGGGGAGGCTTACCGGAGTCATTGTCCCCGAACTAAAACAAACCGGCGGGGACGGCGGCGATCTCGAAAAGGTAATCCGGAAGGCGGTTGCCGAGAAATCGGCCAAGCTGCCGAGCTTCAAGGTCCTGGACCAATACGTGATCACCAGGCAGTCCCTGGCCCGGACCCGGCTCGGCAAGATCCGGAGGCATCTTCTCGAGGAGCGCTACCGCCAGGCCAAAAAAGGCGAAGAGGCCGGCGGCGGCCGGGGGGCGATCCCCCTTGCCGAAATGTCCGACCGCGACCAGGCCCTGCTGGAGGATAAAAACGCCGGGGAGATCTGGAGTTGGCTCGGGCGCAAATATCCCGACCGCCGGCTGACTCCGGACAGCAGTCCGCGATTCGACCTGGGCATCGATTCCCTGGAATGGCTGGACGTTTCCCTGGAGGTGCAGCAGCGCACTGGAATCGAACTGAGCGAGGAAACCATCGGCCGAATCGAAACGGTTCGCGACCTTCTGGAGGAGGTAAGCCGGCAGGCCGAATCGAAGGGTGCGGCGGATCCGGAACGGCCGCTCCGGGAGCCGGAATCGGTGCTCAGCGACGATCAGAAGCGCTGGCTGCGGCCGCAGGGAACGGTCATGTCGTTGCTGCGGTTTATCCTGTATCGCTTCAACCGGCTGCTGATGAAACTTTTGTTCAGGCTGGAGGTGATAGGCGGGGAAAACCTTTCCGTCGGGGATCAATACCTGATCACCCCGAATCATGCCAGTTTCCTGGACCCGCTGGCGATCGCCGCCGCCATTCCCTATGATGTCCTGGTGCATACCCATTTCGCGGGCTGGACCGGGATCGCTTTCCGCAACGCCTTCTTCCGCTTTTTCAGCCGTCTGGCCCAGGCGGTCCCCATCGACGACCGGCATGCGGTATCCTCGAGCCTCGCCTTCGGCTCCGCCGTCCTGGGCCGGGGAAAAAGTCTGATCTGGTTTCCAGAGGGGGGCCGCTCGCCGGACGGGACGCTCCGGGAATTCAAACCGGGGGTCAGCCTGCTCCTCGAACACCACGACGTTGCGGTGGTGCCGGTTTACATCGACGGCGCCTACGAGGCCCTGCCCCGGGGCGCCAGATTGCCAAGGTTCCGCAAGATCACCGTGATCTTCGGCCAGGCGGTTTCCAGGGATGGGTTCGGGAAAGGAGAAGATCGGGATAGCGCACGGGACGCAATCCGAAAAGGGCTTCGCCGTGAAGTGGCCCGTCTGGGCGAGGAAATGGCGAAGAAATCATGAGGGAAACCGGGGCGCTGCGGCCAAGGGCGGAAGGCCCGGGCGGATACGCGGGCAGGGTGGCCATGTTTTCCTGGGCCATGGACGACTGGGCCAACAGTTCCTTCGTTACCGTGGTCCAGACCTTCATCTTCGCCGCCTATTTCACCCGCCGGATCGCGGTGAACGAGACCCTAGGCAGCAACCTCTGGGGCAACGCGATCGGTATCGCCGGCCTGCTGGTGGCCTTCGGCGGGCCGGTTACGGCGTCATTGCCGACCAGACCGGCCGCCGCAAGCCGTGGATCTTCTCTTTTACCACCGCCTGCATCGTCTGCACCGGCCTGCTCTGGTACATGAAGCCGGACAGTTCCCTCACCGTCCCCGCCCTGGTCCTGGTGCCGGCGGAACGCACCGGCCGCTGGTCCGGCTGGGGCTGGGGGGCTCGGTTACGCGGGCGAAGTAAAAGAGTCACCCATTAGCCTGTCGTAGTCAATAAGCCAAACCAATCCCTCAAGCAAATTTTGGTTTTTTCCGAATTCTCTGTCTTGCGAACC
>JAFGOW010000084.1 GCA_016926265.1 Deltaproteobacteria bacterium
AAGCATTAAAAGGGGTTGCTTTTATGCACTTGAGTCTTGAGCATCCCGGCCTGAACAAAGATTGTTATCTCGCATATACCGCCGTTGCCTTGGTGTGTCAATAGATATTTTTTTCGTCGTTGTAAAACGACGGAAAAAGCCCCGGACGATCCACAAAAAAAAGTTCCTAAAAACAAAAAAAATCAATATCCTCGTTACCTTATAAAGTTATGACGAAATTTTTCAAAATCGTGCCAATGCTATTTTTTCCAGCCGGAATTTTTTTGGCCGCAAGTGCTGGGCCAAGGGTCGGATAGCTGAACCGGAAGGGCTCCGGAACCGACGGCAGGGGCACGCCGTCCGGGATCGGAAGATTAAAACCAGGAAGAGGAAAAGGCTCCGTTAAAAGGGTTCCCCCTTAAAGAGAAGGGCAAAGCCGGCAGTTTTTCCCCAGAACGGAAATCAGTCACGGCGGGCGTTAACAGACTCCTCCAGTGAACGGAAAGCCGACCGGGCCGGGAGCCGTTCTTCCGGAGGCAGCAGCGTTCCATCCCCCACGGCGCAAACCTGGCCGGGGTCAGATATCCGGAAAAAACAGCGGTCGCCGGAAACCGCCCACGCCACCCGGACCGCCCCGACCTCCCGGCTTATTTCATGGTTGTATTGAATCCGGAAATTTTTCAGGCCGGGGAAACGGTGGTCCCGCGCCAGAGCGGATTCCACGAAATCGGCATAGGCGGTGTTGTTGACATGGCCGTTGGTATCGATATCGGACCAGCGGCTGGTTATTTCCAGCTCTCGCTGCGCCGTAAAATCCCGGCCCGGTTTCCATTCCCCGGCCGGTACCGGCGGCGGGAAGCCGGGCTCGGAACGGACACTGCTGAAAAGCTCCTCGCCCAGATGGAGGGGGCGGCGTGAAACGGCATCGAGGAGAAACCAGACACTGAGCCCCCGGGCCAGGCATTCCTCTTTCCGAAAAAGTTCAAAATGACGATAGGCTTTCATCCCCTTCCAGCCCCCGAGACGGGTCACTACCTCGACCTCCTCCCCGAATTGGGGGTAACGGAAAACCTCCACCTCCAGTCTGTAGAGAACCCACCCCCACCCCTTGCGGGCCATGTCGGGGCCGCCAAAACCGCGGGCGTCGGCATGGCGGATGGCCGCTTCCTGAAACAGCCGCAGCAGCGATGACAGCCGCAAAACGGCATCGGAACCGACCAGATAATAGTCAACCCGGAAAGGCAAACACAGCTGCATGGCTTCTCCTCGAATCGGTTCGCCGCGACCGCTTCAAAACAGGAAAGGAAAAGAGTTCCATGGAGATCACTCCTCCCCTTTCAACCCGTACCGGCCGGGCAAGGAACCGCCTTCCTCCCGCAAGACCAGCGGTTCGGGAGGCGGGCAGTCGGCGGGGCGGTTGGCGAACTCCTCGGCCAGTTGCAGCAGCCGGGCAAGCCGCTGCTCGGTATGGGGGTGAGTGCGCAGCACCGAAGGTGTCAGATCCTTGCGGCGCGGCATAAAAAGGGTCCGCCAGACATTGCCGTCCTGATGTTCCATCTTGGCCAGGGCCGCGGCCAGCGCCCTGGGATCCCCGGTCAGCTGGGAAGCGGTCAGATCGGCCTCGAACTCGCGGGTGCGGGAGAGCGCCAGTTGCAGCAGGGAACTGAGGGTCGGAGACAAAATCAGGATCAGGACCGCTACGGAAGAAATGCGCAGTTCGGAAAAAAACAGCAACGGCAGATAAAGCAAGAGGAGGATCATACCGAAATTGGCCAGCAGAGCGGTGACCCTGGTCATGGCGTCCGCCAGGGAATGGATGAAGAGATCGTTGTTGCGGATATGCCCGATCTCATGGGCCAGAACCCCGCTGATCTCCGGGTCGTCGAGGCGACGGAGCAAGGCGCCGGTGACGACGATGGCGGCGTCCTCGCGCCTTCCGAGGCTGAAGGCGTTCATGACTTCGCTGCCGATATAAAAAAGGGCCGGCACTTTCGGCAACCCGGCCCGTCGCGACAGTTCGCGGACCAGCACAAAGAGCCCCGGCGCTTCCGACGGATGCAGCGGCCGCGCCCCCTTGCCCTGCAGAAACAGACGCGGCGGCAGGCGTGGAGTGGCCGCCAGCAACGCCAGGCCAAAGGTGAGCGACCAGAGAATCCCCATCCCCCCCAGCAGAACCCATCCCAGCAGTGCGAAGATGCCGAGCATCCCGGCCAGGATCAGGAAGGTCTGAAAAATGTTGCGAAGCCCGTCGAGGGGATTGGTCCGGCAGGGGTCTTTCATTCCGAAATGTCATCCATTTTGCGCAGCCACCAGCAACGGCTCCAAAATATCACGGACGCCCGTTGGATGCAAAAACAGGTTGCGCAAGAACCCGTCGGCCCTGGCGCAACCTGTATGGAAAAAGGCTCAGAAAACCCGCTCCGCGGCCAATCAAGGTTGGCCCTTCGAAGCTCCCTTCTCCTTGGTTTTTCCCTTGCCGCCGGCAGTCGAAGAATCCTCCGCCGAGCCCTTCTCTTTCCCTTTGCCATCCTTGGATTTTTCTTTTTTCAGATGTTCCTTTTCTTTGCCTTTTTTCTTGGATTTTTCGGCATATTGCTCCTTCAGGCTTTTCATCTCCTCCTTCTGGCGCTGCCGCAACTCCTTCTGTTCCTGCTTATGGCGTTGTTCCATCTCCTGCTTGGCCTGGGCATAAGCCGCATCCCCTTTTCCCTTTTCGGCCGCCAGGGCAGGCGCGACAACCAGGACCGCCAGGAAAACCAACATCATCGACACTGCCGCAAACATTTTTCCGATTCTCATCCTTTTGCTCCTTTCCACGTGGGTTGACGGCCGGTTTCCCGGAAAAACCGTTCAGCGAAACAGCATAACAGGAAAAAGGGATGGCGCATCCGGAAACCTTTTTCAAAACGAAAGAGCCAGAAAGCGCCATCCGTCGCGGAACAGGATCAATGCGAAACCCAGCAGCAGAAAAGCCAGCAGACGGTTCGCCACCCGGAAAAAGGAGGCCGGCAGATGCGATCGGGAGCGGCCGACGAGAACCGCCACAGCCACCTTGCTCCCGACCAGCAGCAGGTAGAATCCGGCCACGAAGGCCATAACGCCCCAGCCGTGGCGGGGCCAGGCCGCGGCCATCAGCGGTCCGCCTACCAGAGCCCAGAACAGGTAGGGATGGGGGCTGAGAAAGTTGGCCAGCACCCCTTTCCACAAACTGGCGGAGGGGTCGGAGGAGAACGGAGCCGAAAGGTCCGTGCCCGAAACACCTTCCCAGGCCAACCAGAGCAGATAACAGCCCCCCAGCAAAGCGATCAGGCCGAGCAATATCGGGTTCCGACCGATGCCGCCAAGCAGCCACAGGGTGGCGACGACAATGGGGAAGTCGGTCACCAGGGGGGCAAAGGCCACCCGCACCCCGGCCGCCAGGCCCCCGCGCAACGATTCCAGAATCACCAGGGTCAGCAATGGACCTGGGGAAATACCGGCCGCCAGCCCCAGAACCAGCCCGGCGGCAAAAAGATCAACCATACCCCGCTTCCCCAGCGTTCAGGCGCGCCCGGAAAAAAAGCCCCCTTTCCCGGAAAAGGGGGCCTCGGATCATCGGCTGACGGCTATCAATGTTTCTCTTCGGCGGCAGCCTTCTGGCCATGAGCCCCTTCGGCGTATTCCGGAGCATGGGAACCGGCCCCGTCATCCACCACCCGGAGGGGATTGCCCTCGACCGCGGCCAGGATATTGATAACCTTGGCCTCCGGCAGCCAGGCGATCTCGCCGGTGCCGACGTCGTAGATGGCGCCGACCACCTTGGCCTTGCCCTCCTTGACAATCCGGCGCACGGCAGGGCTTCTCAGGAACAGGTCCTCGACGGCCACCCAGACATTTTCTTCAATGGCGTAGGGAATGATCTCTTTCCCTTTGAGGTGAGGATAGGTCTTCATGGCCCTTTTCACCGCCGGCTCGATGTTGTCGACCAGCGGCGGAATGTTGCGCTCCAGGGCGTGGCCGTGCCCGAGAAGGCTCTCGGTGACGGCCGTCACGGCGCCGCACTGGGTATGCCCCAACACCACCAGCACGGGGGTTTTGACATGGGCCAGACCGTATTCGATGGAACCGGCCTCATCGGTGTCGCAGACATTCCCGGCGACGCGGACGATGAAAAGATCCATGATGCCGGCGTCGAAGATATGCTCCACCGGAACCCGCGAATCGGAGCAGGAGATGATGGTGGCGTAGGCATGATCGTTCTGGCTTTCCCGGCCGGCCTTGATGATCCGCTCCGGGGTGAGATTGGGCCGCTGGGGCTGCCCGCGCACAAAGCGGCGGTTCCCTTCCTTGAGAAGCTCGAGGGCCTGGTCGGGCGACGGTTTCCCGACCTTCTTCTGCTCCTTGCCGCCGCAGGCGGGCAGCATCACCATGAGGACCACCAAACCACCCACGACCCACCACGACCACCCTCGCTTCATCATCTTTCCTCCTTTTTTTGTCTAAGTCATTGTCAACAACAACCGCTTTCCGGGTCCCCAACCATCGAGCGGACCAAAAAAACCAATCCGCTGGAACATGCCTCCCCACCCTGCCGTTTCAAAACGCCAAAAAAGAACCTTTAAAAGATGGCGCCGACTCAAAAACCGATCGCCTCTTCAGCCATTCCTAAAAAATCGACTTCCCCGCTTTGGTCCCCACTTTGGCCTCGTCGGCCTTTTCTGCCTCCACAACCTTGACGGTGATTTCGTCCCCAACCGCGATGTGGCCCCGAAACCAGCTCAGATGGTTGTTCTTGTCCACTCCTTCCAGCGTTCCTTCGACCACCAGAAGATAGTGGTCTTTCTCGAAATTCTCCACATCCCCCAACTGCCGGATCTGATCCTGGTAATCGGAGGGGAAATTCTCCAGGGAATGTTTGCCCCGAACCACATTGACCGACATGATTCCAGCCCCGTCCAATCCCGCGGTGGTGACTTTCGCCCCATTCCGATACACCTCGAAAACTTTCATGCCTTTTCCTCCTTGTCCTCCCTTGAAATTTGGCTGATTATAAATCAGTCACCCGTGACTTGGCTTTCAAAAACGCCATTATGTTTGAAACGGATACAAGAATGACCATTCGTCGAGCCAATTTCAACCCTTTTCCGGCAGGAAATGCCGGTGGCGTGGAAATGGCAAGCCCCCGCATTCCCGAAAGTAGGGGTCCGAACAAAAACCACCGGGCCGGAAGAACAGAGAAAACGGCGAGGAGGGAACCGTTGTGAAACATTTAATTATTTTTAACAGGGAGCCCTACGACGGCAGCGATGTCACCTGGAACGGGTTGCGGCTGGCGGGAAAACTGTCGGAAATGAATCAGGAGGTGAGAATATTCCTGATGAACGATGCCGTGGATATGGCCCGCGATGTCTGCAAGCCCCCCGAGGGCTACGACCAGGACCTTTCCGGAATGCTGCGGGAACTCATCGCCCGCAAGATCCCCGTCAAGGTCTGTGGAACCTGCATGGCCCGCTGCGGGCTTCACAAAAACCACCCCTATTTCGAAGGGGCTGCCAAATCGACCATGGCGGATTTGGCGGAATGGGTGATCGACAGCGACCAGGTTTTGACCTTTTAACAGCCTGGTAAGGATCTCTTGAGATTCCCCCCCCCCAGAGACCCCGGGCGTGCTGGAAGGGCTGACAATTTTTTTACGCCGCTAAAATATAAATTGATTACTAACTCCTGGAGGGAAGCATGGGTCACCCCGGCCAATCCCTGCCCGCGGAGGAGCGCCGGGCGCTGACCGTAGAAGCGGTAATCGCACTGGCAGCCGAAAAAAATCCCGCGGAAATCACCACAGCCGCCATCGCCCATCGCATGGGGTTAACGCAAGGAGCGCTGTTCCGGCATTTTCCCAATAAAGACTCCCTGCTACAGACTGTCATGCAATGGGTCGCAGAAAGATTGCTGGCACGGATCGAACAAGCGGTAGCCTTGGCGTCATCCCCCCTTGCCGCGCTGGAATCCCTTTTCATGGCGCGGGTCGAACCGTTGGCCGATGCCGTCACCGAGGAACTTCTGGCCAAGGTGGTCTTCGACGAAATTCCCGATCCCCTGCCCCCTCTCGGCGAATTGACCGAGGTCACCGTCGCCCTGCCGGCGCTGCCCGAGGGCCCGGTCATCCCCAACGCGGCTTTGAAGCGGATCGACGGCCGGAGGGGCGTTTGGCGGGTGGCGGATGGGGCGCTGCGTTTTTCCGAGATTGTTTCGGGCGCAGCCGATCTCAACGGCTGGGTACGGGTGGACAAGGAGCTCGCCGTCGGGGATCAGATCGTCCTCTACAGCGCCGAGGCGCTCAATGCCCGCAGCCGGATCAAGGTGGTCGAAAAACTGGCGGGGGTTTCCCCGTGATCAGCCTGGCAGCCAGGGACATTCTCCATGCCTGGGGCAAATTCGTCTTTACCGGCATCGGGTTGGGATTGCTGATCGGCGTCACCCTGATCATGGCCGGAGTCTACCGCGGCATGGTGGACGACGCCAAGGTTCTTCTCGACAACAGCGGCGCCGATCTCTGGGCGGTTCAGAAGGACACCCTCGGACCCTACGCCGAATCCTCCAGCATCTACGACGATGCGTGGCGGAGCGTGCGGGCCATGCCGGGCGTAATTCAAGCGGTCAATGTGACCTATCTCACCATGCCGGTGTGGCGAGGCGATCGCGATGTGCGCTGTATGGTGTCCGGCATTGCCGCCGGCGGGCCGGGCACCCCCGGCTGGCCTCCCTGGCTGGTGGCCGGCCGCCACCTCACCCGCGGCCATTACGAGGCGGTGGCCGATATCGCCACCGGCTTCAGGGTTGGGGAACGGCTTCGCATCCGTCGCAACCACTGCACCGTGGTCGGGCTGACCCGGCGCCTGGTCTCCTCCAACGGCAACCCCATGGTCTTCATCCCCTTGAAAGACGCCCAGGAAGCCCAGTTTCTCAAGGACAACGACGCCATTCTCCAGCAGCGGCGGCGCACCGCCGAAAACCCCCTCTACAACCGCCCCGGCGTTCCCGGCCTCGTGGATGATGTGATAGCCGCCCAGGGGCTCAATCCCTTTGTCAATGCTATTCTGGTTCAGACCGCCGCGGACAGCCGCCCCGACGAGGTGGCGGAAAAATCCGCCGCTGGAAACGCCTGACCGTCTATACCCGCGCCCAGATGGAAAATATTCTGGTCGGCAAGCTGATCGCCACCTCGGCCCGGCAGATCGGCATGTTCCTGGTCATTCTGGCCGTGGTCAGCGCCGCCATCGTGGCCTTCATCATCTACACCCTGACCCTGGGCAAGATCCGGGAGATCGCCGTGCTGAAACTGATCGGCACCCGGAACGTCACCATCGCCGCCATGATTCTCCAGCAGGCCGTGGCCCTGGGCCTGATCGGGTTCGTGGTGGGCAAGATCGCGGCGACCTTCGGAGCCCCCTACTTCCCCAAACATGTGCTGCTGGTGCCGCGGGACTCCTTTGCCGGGCTCCTGGCGGTGATGGCGATCTGCGTTTTATCGAGCATCGTCGCCATCCGGGCCGCCCTCAAGGTCGATCCGGCGGAAGCGGTGGGAGGGTGACATGCCCGATAAAGGGATCGGCATCAGGGCGCTGAAAAAACGCTACGGTCACGGCGACACGGCCGTGGACGCCCTGAAAGGGGTGGACATGGAGGTGGCGCCGGGGGTGGTGGTGGGCCTGATCGGGCCTTCGGGGTCGGGGAAAAGCACCCTGCTCAAATGCCTTGGAGCGGTGATCGAACCGACGGCTCCTCTCGACAGCAAGCGGGCCTGGCCGTGATCCCCATCCTCAACGAGATGGCGCGCCGCTTCGAAACCGCCGTCATCGTGGTCACCCATGAAGAGAAGATCATCCCCACCTTCAGGCGCATCTACCCTATCCGGGACGGGGTGACCTACGAGGAGCAGGGGAAGGGGCCGGGTTTCGAGTAACCAGCGGCCCGATTTTTTGCGAGACCGGCGAGTAGGGCGTCAGAGATTTTCTTTTTCGAGGAAGGCCTTGAGGGCGACGGCATTGTTATGCTTTGGGTCACTGGCGCCATAGACAAGGGTGAGCGGCCCTTGCCGGGCACGATTCCGCAGGCTTTCCACCGGCTCTCTCAGGCCTTCCAGTTCCCGGAAATAGCGCTGCCGGAATTCGTCCCATTTTGACGGGTCGTGGCCGAACCATTGAAGCAGTGTGGTGCTTGGCGCAAGTTCCTTCAACCAGGCATCGAGCCGCAGATCTTCTTTTTTGATCCCTCTGGGCCAGACCCGATCCACCAGCACCCGGCAACCGTCGCCCGGTTCCGGTTTCTCATAGACTCTTTTCAGCCTGATCGCCATGAGATCTCCCCCCTACTTCCCTTGCCCCCGGCATCCATCCAAGGGCACTCATCCTCCGGCGATTCCGGGCCTTGTCCGGTCCGGGCAAATTTGAAAATTTGTAACTATTCACCATACCTCACATTAAGGGGCGAATTTTTTCAGAACCGATACGCACACAAGCAATCAAAATCTTTGGATTCCCGATATAAGATTTCGGGAATGACAGCTTGGAGCCTTCCGGTGTCATCCCCGAATGGCGTTGTCGGGGATCCAAGGTCTTTGGAATGGTTTGGCATGGTCCCCACCCCCTTACGTGGAGAAAACCAGCCTTTTCTTCAAGCTGAATAGGTACGAAAATTTTTTCGAGGGCAACGGCGCCCCGGCCCGGGGTCGGCCCCCAAACCCCAAAAGAGCAAACATCCTGGTTTCGGCAGGGGTCGACCCAGAAGCCTTGCTTCAGAGTCGCGCCGCTTTCAGAAAAAGGATGTTGTTTTCAAGATGCACGTGCTTGTGCAGATCCTCCTCAAAATCCTTGAGTTGGCGGTAAGTGACCTCATAGGTCCGGCAGGCGTCCGGGGGAATCGCATAACCGCCGGACAGGCTCCGGATCCGGTGAACGGCATCGCCGACCTCCTGATGTTCGCGGTAAAGCCTTGTCAGCGAAGCCCTGATGGCGGCGCGATCCAGATCCGCCGCCTGTTTTTCACCCTGGGCCGCGTGGAGTCGTTTGATTGCCGGGAATAAAACCTCTTCTTCTTCCTTGAGATGCCCCTCCATGTCCCCGGCGATTTTTTCGAAGAGCGCCGCTATCTCGATCACTTCGGGGTGGTTTAAACCATGGACCTGGGCGATCTTGCGGGCATGGTCGAGAATCCGGGGGTTGTTTGCCCAGAGATAGGCATGATGGGTGGCGACGATATGGTCGATGAGTGAAGGCAAATCCCATTCCGCAAAATTATCCATCCGTTGCAACGGCTGGCCCTTGACAGCATCGAGTTCCCGATAGAGCTCTTGAGGATCGAGACCCTTCTGGCGGCAAGCAGCCGCGATGATCGACTGGCCTCCGCAACAGAAGTCGATGCCGTATTTCTCAAAAACCTTGGCGGTGCGGTAATCTTCCGCCACACAGTCGCCGACGGTCCGTGGATCATCGGCTTTTTCCGATGGAGTCCGATCCATGAGGCACCTCTTCTTGTGTAGGTCCAGGATGGCCCGCAGCCTGGCCCTTTGGCCGCCATTCCTTTCCGTCCTTTTCCCCGGCGAGATCAAAGAAATCCGCCAAGTCCCGAATCAGCCCGCGGGAAAAACAGGTACAAGGCTTCGTGACCGGCTGAAACCGTGCCGATCCCCCAATAAAACGGCCCTTCTGGGTCCCGGCAGGGGCAGAAAGGCCCTCTTTTGGGTCCGGATCACAGCATTCGGGTCGATTCCATGGGCCGCGGCACCTTGACCACCAGAATCCGCAGCGTCCCATCGCTTTCGTTGTACCAGCAGTGGGGGATCTTGGCCGGGCTGTCGACCAGGGTGTCGGCGCCGACCTCCCGCTTCTCGTCGCCGATCTCCACCACCCCTTTCCCTTCCAGGACATAGAAGAAGACGTCCACCGGCGTGATGTGTTTCTTCAGGGCCTGGCCCGGCTCCAGGGTCAGATGCACGACCTGGGCGTGCTCCGTGTCGTAGAGCTTGGCGGCCTGGACGTTGTGGGGATTCTGCATCGTTGCCGTTGTCTTGGCGTGGATGGTTTTCATGGCGAATCCTTTCCATTTATCCGGCGCCCCGGAAAACCGGGGGCGCCGGGTCGATATATTTCAGGCCGATGTTACTTCCCGGCCATCATGGCGGCGACGTCGCCGTCGACGCTGCCGATCGGCTTGATGTCGAATTTTTCCACCAGCACCTTGGCGACGTTGGGGGAGAGGAAGGCCGGCAGGGTCGGACCGAGGCGGATCCCCTTGACCCCGAGGTAAAGCAGGGCCAGCAGCACCGCCACCGCCTTCTGCTCGTACCAGGCGATGTCGAAGGAGATCGGCAGCTCGTTGATGTCCTTGAGCCCGAAAACCTCCTTGAGCTTGAGGGCGATCACCGCCAG
>JAFGOW010000085.1 GCA_016926265.1 Deltaproteobacteria bacterium
AAAAACTCCCTGCGGTCAGACAGTTTGCCGCTCTATGAAATCCACCCGAACCGGCGGCGGCATTCCGGCTGCGTCAACAATGGGGTTGAAAACCTGAGGGTCAAAAGGACTTTCAACCCTTGGCGACCTGCCTCAGCATCGGCTTCGCCTGCGGGAAAATCACCGGGCCTTTTTGATCTCGATCTCCAGATCCTGAATCTTTTTTCGCAGCGTGTTGCGGTTGATCCCCAAAATCTCCGCGGCGCGGACCTGATTGCCGCGGTTCTTTTCGAGGACGAGGCGGATCAACGGCCGTTCCACCTGGCGCAGCACGATCTCGTGGAGATTGTCGATGGCTCGGAAATCCATTTTTAGCAGGGAAGTTTCCAGTTTGCGGGCCACCAGGTTCTCCAGGGAGTCGCCGTTGGCTCCCGCGGCGGTCTCTTCTTTCAACAGCGAGGGGAAATCGGCGGGGGTGAGAAAGGCCGCCGAGGAGAGGAGCGCGGCCCGCTGGATGAGGTTTTCGAGTTCGCGTACGTTGCCCGGCCAGTCGTGGGCGGTCAGCAGTTCCATGGCCTCGGGGGTGCAGTCCTGGACGGAGAGGCCGAACCGTTCCCGGCAGTTGCGGAGGAAGAAGGCGACCAGCGCTGGGATGTCCTGGGTGCGGTTCCGAAGCGGCGGCAGGATGATCGGCACCACATTGAGCCGGTAGTAGAGGTCTTCCCGGAAGGCGCGGCTGCGCACCTTTTCCGGCAGGTCCTGGTTGGTGGCGGCCAGGATCCGGACGTCCACGGGGATGGCAACGTTCCCCCCCATGCGGGTGATTTCCCTTTCCTGCAGCACCCGCAACAGCTTGGCCTGGAGCTCCAGCGGCATGTCCCCGATCTCATCCAGAAACAGGGTGCCGCCGGCGGCCTGCTCGAATTTCCCGATCTTGCGCTCCACGGCGCCGGTGAAGGCCCCTTTTTCGAAGCCGAACAGCTCGCTCTCCAGCAGTTCGCGGGGGATGGCGGCGCAGTTGAGGGCCAGAAACGGCTTGCCGAGACGCGGGCTGTTGAAGTGGATGGCCCGCGCCACCAGCTCCTTGCCGGTGCCGCTCTCCCCGGTGATGAGGACGGTGACGCCGGAGGCCGCGACCTTGCCGACGACCTTGAAGACTTCCTGCATCGGCTGGCTCCGGCCGATGAGGGTCCGGTCGAGATGGTAGTGTTCCTTGAGCTCCTCCCGGAGGCGGTACACCTCGCCGCTCATCTCTCCCGCCTTGCGGGCCTTGAGGATGGCGGCGTCGAGGAGGTCGAGGTCGAAGGGTTTGGTGAGGTAGTCGAAAGCGCCCCGTTTCATCGCCTCGACGGCGTTTTTCATGGTCGTTTCGGCGGTGACGATGATGACCAGGGTGGCGGGGCGTTCCTCATGAAAGCGGCTGAGCAGGTCGAGCCCCGAGCGGTCCGGCATCTTGATGTCGAGGATGGCCAGGAAATAGTCCTGCTGCCGGAACAGCCGCTCCGCTTCGGCGCCGCTTGCGGCCAGATCGACGGTGAATCCCTGCTGGGTTAGGGCCTTGGAGAGTACCCAGCGGATGCTTTCCTCGTCGTCGGCGACCAGGATGCGGTTGTTTCTCATGGCGCTCCCTTCTTGGATGGTGGTGGATTTCGGCGGCGGGCCGGTTTTCGGCCGGTTGGCCGCGGTGTTTGGCGCGTGGGCCGCAAGAACGGGAGCGTGACCGAAAAAACGCTTCCCCGCCGTGCTTCGCTGCTGATCTTGAGCAGTGCCCCGTGCTCTTCGGCGATCTTCTGGCAGATGGCCAGCCCCAGTCCGCTGCCTTTGGCCTTGGTGCTGTAGAAGGGGGTGAAGACCCGCTCGATCTCCTCCGGTGACAGGCCGGGGCCGTTGTCTTTCACCTCGATGACGATGACCGGGCCGGGGAGGTTGCCCGGGGTGGCGAAGTTGAAATCGTGGGAGACCCGGCACACGACCTCGACCTGGCCGCCGGGGCCGACCGCTTCGGCGGCGTTTTTGATCAGATTGACCAGCATCTGGGTGAGATGGTTTTCGTCCCCCCGGATGGGAGGGATGCTCGGATCGAGATCGAGCAGGATGGTGACCTCCCGGTCTCGATGGGCTTGGCGCTGCAGCAGCACCACGTCGTTGAGGAGCCGGGCCAGCTGCACCTCTTCCATCCGGGCCGGCCGGGGACGGGCCAGATCCATCAGCTCCTCGATGATGCCGTTGACCCGTTCCGCCTCGCGGATAATGAGCCGGGTGAAGTCCCTGAGGGCGGAGGACTCTTCCAACTCCCGGTCGAGCAACTGCGCCGCCCCCTTGATTCCCCCCAGCGGATTCTTGATTTCGTGGGCCAATCCGGCTGCCAGCACCCCGAGCATGGCCAAGCGGTCGGCCTGGCGCATCGCCTTCTCCAGTTCCTTGACCCGCGAGAGATCGTGAAGGACCAGAATCGCGCCGTTCTGCTCGCCGCTGTCCTGATAGAGGGGGGAGGCCGCTGGCCGCACCGGCAGGGGGGAGGTGCCGGGGCGCACCAGTAGGATCTCGCGGTGGTCGGAGATGGAGCGGCCGCTGGCCAGCACGGTGCGGACCAGTTTCAGAAGTTCCGGCTGGCGGGCGAAGAGCTCCTCGACGGGGCGCCCCAGGGCCTGCTTCTCCGAGACCCCGGTGAAGAGCTGGGCGGCCGGGTTGAAGAGGGCGATGCGTCCCGCGTGGCCGAGGGCGATGATCCCTTCGTCGATGTTGTCCAGGACCCCGCGCGTGATCAGGCCGCGATCCTGGCCGTTGGACTCCTTCATGAGCCCTCCGGCTGCCGGAGGTGGGGGTCGAAGAAGCGGTCGATGGCCGTCAGGACGGCATCAGGTCCCTCGAGGGCATTGATGCGGGCGCGGAATTCAGCGCCGCCCTTCAATCCGCGCGAATACCAGCCGAGGTGCTTTCGCATCTGACCGACGGCCCGGCGGGCGCCGAAGGTTTCCACCTGAAGCCGGAAATGGCGCTGGGCCAGGACATGGCGGTTGGCGAGGGCGGGCGGGGCCGCGGCCCGGCCTGCCAGCAGTTCCGCCGCCTGCTGAAACAGCCAGGGGTTGCCGAGGCCGCCGCGGGCGACCATGACGGCGTCGCAGCCGGTCTCCGTCATCATCCGGACGGCGTCGGCGGCGTTGAAGATATCGCCGCTGCCGATCACGGGAACGGAAAGGCTCTCCTTGAGCTGCC
>JAFGOW010000086.1 GCA_016926265.1 Deltaproteobacteria bacterium
CTCCTCAAGGCGGCCTACATCTACAACTTCGCCAAGTTTGTGGAGTGGCCCGCCGCCAGCTTCAATGCCCCCGACTCCCCCCTGACCATCGCCATCGTGGGACGCGATCCGATGGCGGAAGCGCTGAAAACCCTGGAGGGGAAAGAGGTCCGGGGCCGGAGGATCGCCGTTTTTCGGTGGGAGCATTTGGAGCAGTCGGCTCCCTGTCACATCCTCTATATCGGTTCTTCGGAGCGCAAGAACCTGGGCGCGATCTTTAAGAAGGTCGCGGCCTGGGACGTGCTGACGGTGGGGGCGATGGAGGAGTTCATTCATCAGGGAGGGATCATCATGTTTTTCCTGGAGAAAAACAAGGTCCGCTTTGAAATCAATCCCGATATGGCTTCCTGGAAAAAGCTCCACATCAGCTCACACCTGATGCGGCTGTCGCGGTCGCCTGAAAAGAATTGAACGGCCTATTTTTTCAGAAGCCTGCCGGAAAAGCGCTCGCCGCCACAATCATGAGAGGGGAAGCGTGAGGAGAAAAGGCCTAAAAATTTTCGGGATTCTCTGGCTTTTTCTGGCCGGCTTGGGGCCTCTGCAGGCGCTGGCCGCCGTACCCCCCGACTACACCCGTTTGAGCATCGAGGAGCTGATGGAGATCGAGATCACCTCGGCGGCCAAGATGCCGCAGCAGCTCTCGAAGGCCGCGGCGGCGATCTTCGTCATCACCGCCGCGGACATCCGCCGCTCCGGCGTGACGTCCATCCCCGAGGTCCTGCGCATGGCCCCCGGCCTGCAGGTGGCCCGCATCGACAGCAACCGCTGGGCGATCTCGAGCCGGGGCTTCAATGACCTGTTCGCCAACAAGCTGCTGGTGCTGATCGACGGCCGCACGGTCTATTCCCCCCTCTATTCCGGAGTTCATTGGGATGTCCAGGACACGCTGCTGGAGGACATCGAGCGCATCGAGGTGATCCGCGGGCCCGGGGCCGCGCTGTGGGGGGCCAATGCCGTCAACGGCGTCATCAACATCCTCACCAAGAACGCCCGCGACACCCAAGGGGGCCTGGTCACGGCCGGAGCCGGCACCGAGGAGCGGGGCTTCGGAGGGTTGCGCTATGGCGGCTCTCTGGGGGAAAAGGGCCATTACCGGGTCTGGGGCAACTATTCCAACCGCGACGACAGCGTTTTCGTCCAGGATGGGGATGGCGCCGACGAGTGGGAGAAGGTGCAGGGAGGCTTCCGCTTCGATCGCCAGGGGGCGAAAAATCTCCTGACCCTGCAAGGGGATGCCTATTACGCCGAGGAGGGCACCACCATAACCGAGACCAGCCTGACGCCTCCTTACAATGAAGTGAGCAACCTCAAGGCCATCATCAAGGGGGGAAATCTCCTCGGCCGCTGGAATCATCAGTTTTCTGACAAATCGAACCTCAGACTTCAGCTCTATTACGACCGCAGCGACCGCGACCTGAGTTTCTACCACAACATCTGCGATACCGCCGATCTCGATTTCCAGCTTCGCTTTCCCCTGGGGGAACGGCACGATGTCATTGCCGGTCTCGGCTATCGGCTGATCCACGACGACATCGCCACCACCTATGTCATTGTCACCGACCCCGACAGCCGCACCGACCAGCTCTTTTCCGCCTTCGTCCAGGATACCGTCACCCTGATAAGGGATGAATTATTGCTGACGCTGGGCTCCCGCTTCGAACACAACGATTACTCGGGCTTCGAGATCCAGCCGAGCATCCGCCTGGCCTGGACCCCCACCAGGAACTTCACCCTGTGGGGCGCCGCCTCCCGGGCGGTGCGTACCCCGTCGCGGATCGACCATGACAGCCGGGTCAACCCCTTTGTGCTTCCCAACGGCGGAGGCATGCCCACCGTCATCTCCCGGCTGCCCAACGACGACCTCGATTCGGAGAAGGTCTACGCCGTGGAATGGGGGCTGCGTTTCATCCCATCGCCGCGGGTTGCCGTGGATCTGGCCGCTTTTTTCAATATCTACGAGGATTTGGTCACTTTCGAGTCGCTCCCTCCCTTTGTCGAGACCTCCCCCGAGCCGGTGCATCTCGTTATTCCGGAGCAGAAACAGAACGGCGGCGACGGGAAGACCTGGGGCTTCGAGCTGGCTTGCGACTGGCGCCCCCTGGACTGGTGGCAGCTGAAAGCCGCCTATACCTTTCTGAGGATGAGCCTCGACCCGGACGGAGGAACCTTGTCCTCCGACGAGGGGAACAGCCCCCGCCACCAGATCTCCCTGCAGTCGCGGCTCGATCTGGGGGAAAAGACCACCTTCGATCTGTGGCTGCGCTATGTGGACAACCTCCCCGATCTGGGGATCCACAGCTATTTCGGCCTCGACGCCCGGTTGGGGTACCAGGTCGCCCAAAACCTGGAGCTCGCCGTGGTCGGCCAGAACCTGCTCGACGGCCGCCATCAGGAATACGCCTTCTTCCAAAACGCCGGAAATGCCCTGGAGATGGAGCGCGGCGTCTACGGCAAGCTGACCTGGAAATTCTGAGCGCGGTTTCCCAATCTTTTCCCTGCTTCAGCCCCGGAGCTGAGACAGGCTTTTGAACACGCATCGGGAACCGGAAAAGAGGATATCCCCGTCTCCCAATTCGGGGGATGGGGAATGGGTGCTCCGGAACGTCCCAATCGAGGCTTCGCCGCCTCGTGGGAGGGAATCCATGAAACAACCGTTTAGAGACCTTCTCCTGCCGGGGATCTTCCTGGTTTGCACGGTTTTCGTCTCCACCCCGACGATTGCAGCCGACTTTCCCGACTACACCCATCTGAGCATCGAGGAGCTGATGGAGATCGAGATCACCTCGGCGGCCAAGAAACCGCAGCAGCTCTCCCAGGCCGCGGCGGCGATCTTCGTCATCACCGCCGAAGACATCCGCCGTTCCGGCGCCATCTCCATCCCCGAGGCGCTACGCATGGCGCCGGGGCTCGATGTGGCCCGCATCAGCGCCAACCGTTGGGCGATTTCGGCGCGGGGTTTCAACGGTCTGTTCGCCAACAAGCTGCTGGTGCTGATCGACGGCCGCACGGTCTATTCTCCGTTCTATTCCGGGGTCTATTGGGACATCCAGGACACGTTGCTGGAGGACATCGAGCGGATCGAGGTGATCCGGGGGCCGGGGGCCGCGCTGTGGGGGGCCAACGCCGTCAACGGCGTCATCAACATCGTCACCAAATCGGCTGCCGGTACTCAGGGGGGGCTGCTCAGCGCCGGAGCCGGTACCGAGGAGCGGGGGTTTGCCGGGGCTCGTTATGGGGGTAATTTGGGGGCGAACGGACATTACCGCGTTTTCGGCAAATATTTCAACCGCGACGACAGTGTCTATGCCGGGGACGGCGATGCCGCCGACGAAGGGGAGGAGGCACGGGGCGGATTTCGCTGTGACTGGCGGGGGAGCGAGGATGCCCTGACCCTACAGGGGGATGCTTTTTACAGTGAAAGCGGCGACACCGTCACCAAACAAAGTCTGACCCCACCATACAATGAGGTGGCGAATTTCAAATCCCGCACCAAAGGGGGAAATATCCTCGGCCGCTGGAGCCGGGAATTTTCCTCTCAATCGAACCTCAGCCTCCAGCTCTATTACGATCGCAGCGACCGCGACCGGGGGTATTTTAGCGAGATCCGGGATACGGCCGATCTCGATTTTCAATACCGCTTTGCCCTTGGGGAGCGCCACGATATCATCGCCGGCCTCGGTTATCGCCTGACGCACGACGACATCGACACCAGCTACGTCAATTCCACCGATCCCGACAGCCGCACCGACCAGCTCTTTTCCGCCTTCCTCCAGGACACCGTCGCCCTGGTTGTGGATCAGTTGTCGCTGACACTGGGATCCCGCTTCGAGCACAACGATTACACCGGCTTCGAGATCCAGCCCAGTATCCGCCTGGCCTGGACCCCGACCAGGGAGCTCACCCTGTGGGGCGCCGCCTCGCGGGCGATTCGTACGCCATCCCGAGTTGACCGGGATACCCGGTTCAATGCGGTCATTCCCCCCGCCGGCGGCGGGATGCCCACGGTCATTTCCATTTTCCCCAATGATGACCTGGAGTCGGAAAAACTCTATGCCTTCGAGGCCGGCTTCCGGATCGTGCCGGTTCCCCAGGTTTCAGCGGATATCAGCGCTTTCTACAATATCTATGATGATCTCATCATCTACGTTTCGGGGTCCCCGTTTGTTGAATCCTCCCCGGAACCGGAGCATCTGGTCCTTCCGGAACAGAGACGAAACGCCGGCGAGGGAAAAACCTACGGGGTTGAGGTGGCCCTCGACTGGCGGCCATGGCAGTGGTGGCATCTGAAAACCGCTTACACCTTCCTCCGGATGAGCCTTGAAAATGACCGCGGAAGGTGGGAAAGCGACGAGGGATGCAGCCCGCGACATCAGATATCGCTTCAGTCGCGCCTGAATATCGGGAGGAAGACCACTTTCGATCTGTGGCTGCGATATGTGGATAACCTGCCGACCCTGGATATCGACAGCTATTTCGGCCTCGATGCCCGGGTTGCCTTCAAGGTCGCCAAGGATCTCGAGCTTTCTCTGGTCGGCCAAAACCTGCTCGACGACCGGCACCCGGAATTTTCCTCCTTCACTTTCAGGACCTCGGAGCTAGAGCGGAGCATTTATGGGAAACTGACCTGGAAGTTCTGAGTGGCTCCCTTTTCGGCTGGCGGACCCAGCCGCCCCTTAAAAAGCAGCTTTCTTCCAGACCGGTTGTACACTGCCGAGAAGGGCACGGATTCGCGGCGCCGCCAAAATCCCTGAAGCTGAAAGGAGCGCCGTACCGGGGGGGATGTCCCGTGGCCGGTTTTGGAGAAATCAGGGGCACCGTCTCCGGTTCGGAGCTGTTTACCTGCTCCGGAAAATCCCTGCCGGGGAACGAGGACCGGCGCTTTTCCGGGACTTGTCGCCGTTCATATTCCGGGGCGGGGAAGAGGGGAGAGGCTCCTGGGCCGGCCGTGGGGCCTCTGCCGTTCCTCTTTTGGCCCTGGGAGGTTTTTCGGCGCCGGGCGCGGGTTTGTAAGCGGGCCGGGCCGGCCGTTTTTCGGCCACTTTCGGCCGCGGCGCGAGTTCCTGGCCCTGGCGGTGTTTCCGGATGGCGCCGGGTTTGGGAATGACCACGGGAACACCGCTTTTGTTCTCGATCCTGGGGGGCGGGGAAGAACCGCGGAGCGCCGGTGCTCCCCTGCGGTCCGGTCGGTCGCTTCCCGGTTTCTTCATCCGGATGCCGTCATGGCGGGGCGAAAGCGAGGAGGGGCCGCCGAGCTTTCGGCCATGAGGGGGCGGCGGGGGCGAGCCGGGAGCTGGCGCGTGGAGGCGGGGGGCCGTTCTCCTTTTTTTAAGGTGAAGGGGCCGTTTGCCCACATAGCGATGCCCGTCATGGAAGGAAAAACGGTGGAAATGGCCGCCGGGGCGAGAAAAGACAAAACTGAAGAAGAGCCGATGGGGATAGTGGAAAGGCGCGTAGTAAACCCACGGGTACCAGGTGAGATAGGGATCGCGGTAGACGGTAACGAAGGCCGCGGAGGACCCCGAGTAAGAAGGGGGGTCGGCGCCCTCGGCGGCGATCAGCCAGATGCCGCTCCGGTTTCTGCAGGCGGTGCCGTGACGCCGCTCTTCCTCGTCGTCGATAAGGATGACGGCGCTATAGTCCCGGCACAAGAGGCCGTCCGGGCTGGTATAGCGGTTCATCGGGATGACCGCCCCCGAATGGCCGGTCTCGGGATTGGTCCAGGAACTTTCCTCGCCGTCCCGGTTTTGCTCCAGGGCAAAACTCAAGGTTTCCATCATCGCCTGGCGTTCGGTGGGGTCCAGCAATTCGCCGAATTCCTGTCCCGCGGCCAGGGCGGGAACGAGCAGGACCAGAAAGGGGATCAGAACCAAAGAGCGCCGTTTCATGATTTTCCTCCGCCGCCGGGGTTTTTGCTCTCGTCCGGGAACCGGGATTCGCCATCTGCCAAGTAGAATGAGGATTGTTCCGAAAAGGTTACAACTTTGATACAAAAAAGTCCGGCGCCGTTTGCCTGGACCGGACTTTTTCTTTTGAACGGGATAAGGGCGAGGTCTCGGAAGGGCGTTGCGCCCCTTTGAGATTATCGGGGCGCCAGGAATTGACGGAATACTGGTACGGCCAGCTGTTTCCGATCGGCCACGAGGTGGTTTGTACCGCGGTGACCGATCCGATCATCGCGTTTGGATAAAGCCCGGTCCGCTACCCGAGGACGGTCTCCCGGTCCGGCCAGCGGGCAAAGGGGTGGCGCGCCAGGGCGGCGTTGCTGAAGCGGCGCTCGCCGCTGATCTCCTTCCCCAGCCAGGGCGGTCGTTCGAAAGGTTCTTCCTCCCTTTCCAGCTCGATCTCGGCTACCACCAGGCCGGCGTTGTCGCCGAAGAATTCGTCCACCTCCCAGATCTTGCCGCCATGCCGGAGCCGGTGGCGGAGCTTCTCCACCACGAAGCCGAGCCTCATCTCCTCCAGCAGCTGCCGCGCCTCCTCCAGCGGGATGTCATATTCGAATTCGTTTCGCGCCAGGCCGCCGGCACCCTGCTTGATGCTCAACACCCCTCTGGTTTCGAAGAGCCGCACCCGGATCACTTTCTTGTCGTCGTCGGCCAGGTAGCCCTGGCGCAACGACTCCCGCTCCAGAACCTGCCGGCGCCAGGCGTCGCCGCGGATCAGAAATCGGCGTTCGATCTCCCGTTTCACCGGCTCACCCACTCCAGATGGGCGGTGACCAGGCGGGCCAGGGCCGCGATGAAGTCGGGGCGGTCGTTGAGGGCCGGGCTGCGCACGAAGTGGCGGATGCCGAGGTCGCGGGCCAACTCCCGGTAAGCGATATCGATATCCCAGAGGGTTTCCAGATGGTCGGAGACGAAGGAGACCGGGACGATCAGCAGCGCCAGGTGTCCCTGCCGGGCCAGCCGTTCCATGATCTCCCGGACCGAGGGGCCGAGCCATTGGACCGGCCCGTTGCGGCTCTGGAAGCCGAGATGCCAGCTGCATTCTCCGAGCCGCTGGACGACGCCGCGCACCGTTCTCAGGGTCTGGTTGAGATAGGGGTCCCCCTGATCCACCAGCTTTTGGGGGAGGGAATGGGCGGAGAACAGGATCGGCACCTGGACGCGCTGCTCCTCGGGAAAGGCTTCGAGCCCCTCCCGCACGGTGGCCGCGAGGGCATCGAGGTAGCCGGCGGCGAGGTACCAGGGATCGACCACGGTGTATTGAAGCTCGGGATGGAGCGCCGCGGCGGCGCGGCGGAAATCCTTGAGGCTGCTGCCGCTGGTGGCCTCGGAATACTGGGGGTACATGGGGAGCACCACGGCTTCCTGGATGCCGGCCTGGCGGATGGCAAGCAGGGCATCGGCGGCAGAGGGAGCCGAGTAGCGCATCGCCACGAAGGGGGTGAAATGTCCGGGGAGGTGCTGGCAGACGGCGCGGGCCTGCCTTTCGTTCCAGGCCAGGAGCGGGGAGCTGCCGCCGATGCGGCGGTATTTCTCCATCGAGGCCGGAGCCCGCAGGCGGGCCATCCAGCGGGCGAACAGGCGCTGGCCGAAACCGCCGGGGAGGATGGAGAGCAGATCCTTGTCGGAAAAGAGCCGGATCAGGTAGGGCTTCACTTCATCCAAAGTGGCCGGTCCCCCCATGTTGAGGAGAACCAGGGCTCTGGATCGGTCGGGTTCGTTCATTCCTTCCCCTTGGTTAGCGGCCAGGCGATTTCGGCGGCGCTCAGGCGGTGGACCGTTTCCACCAGGAAGCGCACATGGTCCACCGGGGTGGCGGGGAGAATACCGTGGCCGAGGTTGAAGATGTGCCCTGGGCGGCCGCCGTTTTCTTCGAGGATGCGCTGTACCGCCGCCTCGATACGGGGTTTCGGCGTCAGCAACAGGGCCGGATCGAGATTTCCCTGCACCGCGATTTCCGTTCCCAGCAGGCGGCGCGCCCGTTCCAGGGAGACCATCCAGTCGAGGGCGAGGACGTCGGCGCCGCAATCGCGGATCAGTTCCAGCAGTCCCCCGACCCCTTTGATAAAAAGGATGACCGGCGTTGCTCCCCTGTCAAGGCCCCGAATCAGGGCGCGGAGGTGAGGGAGGACGAATTCCCCGTAATCCGCCGGCGCCAGAATCCCGGCCCAGGTATCGAAGATCTGGACCGCCTGGACGCCCGCCTCGATCTGGGCGCGGAGGTAGGCGATGCTCATGGCGGTCAGTTTCTCCATCAGGGCGCGAAACAACTCCGGCTCGGAGAACATCATCTTCTTGACCGTCGCGAAATCCCGGCTCCCCTTCCCTTCCGTGAGGTAGCAGGCCAGCGTGAAAGGGGCGCCGCAAAAGCCGATCAGGGGGGTTCCCCCCAGTTCGCGGCGCAGAATGCGGATCGTATCCAGCACAAAAGAGAGATCTCCAACGGGATCGGGGATCCGCAGCGCCTCGATCTCCTTCCGGTCGCGGACCGGGTTTTCCAGCAGCGGCGCCGGGGTGAAACGGAGCCGGACGCCCATGGCCTCCAGTGGGATCAGGATGTCGGAAAAAAGGATGGCGGCGTCGACGCCCAACAGCCGCACCGGCTGCAGCGTCACTTCGGCGGCCAGAGCGGGGTCTTTGCACAGATCGAGAAAGGGGATCCGGGAGCGGATGGCGCGGTATTCGGGGAGGTAACGCCCGGCCTGGCGCATGATCCAGATCGGGGTGCATCTGACGGGCTGCCGGCGGCAGGCGGCTAGAAAACCGGGAGGCTCTTTCATCGGAAACGGCTCTCCGGAAGGGAAGAAACGCTCGGCGCGGTGGCAGGGACGATCCGGTCAGTCTTCATGGCGCACCCCGTTACAGCCGGGAGGGAGATAGGAGCAGTAGGGCTCTTCGGCCAGATAATCGCCGAACACGGCGTCGGCGCGGGCCCGGCAGCCGCCGCAGACCGGGGCGTATTCGCAGACGCCGCATTTGCCCTTGAGCCGGGCGGGATCGCGGAGCGCCAGCAGGGTTTCGGCATGAAACCACAAGTCCCGAAAGGAAGTGCGGCGGACATTGCCCACCGAGGAGAGGAAATAGGAGCAGGGCTTCAGCTCCCCTTCGGCATCGATCAGACAGATGCTCTGCCCCGCCAGGCAGCCCCGGTTCTCGCCGGTGGCGAAGCTGAGCCGGCGGCGCTGCCCGGCATCATCCCCCGCCTGGGCGATGATGCGGAAATAGTGGGGGGCGCAGGTCGGACGCATCAGAATCGTCTCTTCCTGGCGCTCCTGATTCAGGTGCCAGCGCAGGATCTGCTCGTATTCCGCGGCGGGAATCAGTTCTTGCAGGATATCCCTCCCCCTCCCGGTGGGGACCACCATGAACAGATACCAGGCGCTCGCCCCGAGTTTTTTGGCGAGCTGGAATGTGGCAGCAATATCATGGCGGTTACGTTTTGTAAATGAAGAATTGATCAGGAACGGGAGGCCATTGCGGCGCAGCGTTTCGATTCCCCGGAGGACGCCGTCGAAGGCGCCGGGGCAGCGTCGGAAGTCGTCATGGACGGCTTTCGAGGCGCCGTCCAGGGACAGGGAGACCATGCGGATGCCGCTTTCCCGCAGCGCCTGGCACCGGGAATCGGTCAGCAGCGTGCCGTTGGTGGCCAGGCAGACCCGCAGCCCCTGCCGGGTGCCGTAGCGGGCGATGTCGCAAAGATCGTCCCGCAGCAGCGGCTCCCCCCCCGTCAAGACCAGCACCGGAGCGGAAAGCTCCCGGATGGCGTCGATCAGCGCAAACGCCTCGGCCGTTGAGAATTCGGCGGCGGCGGCATCGGTTCCGGAATTACTGCGGCAGTGGATGCAGCTCAGGTTGCAGCGCCGGGTGGTTTCCCAGGCGATCCATTTGGGCAAAAAGCGCTCGGATGGGGAGGACATGTTCCCTGCTTGGTTGATTGATAGGGGCGCCTCACCATCATAAAGCAAGGGGCGGGGCCCCGTCAAAACCATGCGGCGGTTTTGTCCCATAAAAAAAGCATCCGTTTCCGGATGCTTTCAGGAGGGCTGGGAGGCGCGATGGCCCCGGTTCAGGCGTTTTCCACCTGGGCAAAGCTCTCGACCGTGGCGAGGTTGAAGAGTTCGTCGAAGATCTCCCGGACGGTGGTGATGCGATCCGATTTCCAGGCGTTGCTGCCGCAGAAGACCAGACCGGTATCGGTGTTCCCCCGCTGGGCGCGGTCGAGGGAATGGACGATGCAGAAGTGCTCGCCGTCCTCCCGGTAGGCGCATTTTTTCAGGCAGCGGCAGGGGCAGATGAAATCGCGGTCCTTGTCGTAGCGCTCGATGGCGTCGACATTTTTGAGAATGGCTCGCCCCGGCAGGCCGACCGGACTCATGATGAGGCCGATCTGGTCCTGGGTGCATTCGAGGTAGGCCTGTTTGTAGGCGGGGTCGGCGTCGCACTCCTCGGTGCAGACGAAACGGCTCGCCATCTGAACGCCGTCGGCCCCTTCGGCCAGGGCATGCAGGAGATCGCCCTGATCCCAGATGCCGCCCGCGGCGATGACCGGGATATCGCGGCCGCTCGCCTCGCGCAGATAGGCTTTGACCCCCCGCACCGTGGCATACTGGTCATAGCGGCC